>JAIMKT010000063.1 GCA_020692245.1 Microcoleus sp. GA_180221_E-2-1-MAG-45_12 | reverse complement strand
TATTTATTCATTCTACGTCCTTACTGGGGCGGCGCTTGCTATAGTTAACAATAGCTAACTTACCCTAATTGCCCTAGGGAGAAGCCGGGTTAGATGAAAATTATGTTACATTTGATTAAGATAAAGGCAAAATTAAGATAACTGCACAAATAACTGACCAAATTATCTAGGGAAAATAACAAATGAAACTTTCTTGGCGTGTAATTTTACTATGGACTCTCCCCGCCTTAGTGATCGGCTTTTTTGTCTGGCAGGGAGCCTTTGCTGGAGCCGGAGATGCTGGTGGGACAAATACCGCCAGTACGAGAATGACCTATGGTAGATTCTTGGAATATTTAGATGCAAATCGAGTCACCAAGGTTGACCTCTACGATGGGGGCAGAACGGCGATCGTCCAAGCGACAGATCCAGAATTAGACGATCGAATGCAGCGCCTCCGGGTAGACCTGCCCATCAACTCGCCAGAACTGATTGCCAAAATTCGGGACTCAGGAATCAGTCTAGACTCTCATCCCGTGCGGAATGACGGAGCAATCTGGGGCATTTTGGGTAATCTCGTATTTCCTGTTTTATTGTTGGGCGGTTTGTTCTTCCTCTTTCGGCGCTCAGGCAATGCCCCCGGTGGGCCTGGACAAGCCATGAACTTTGGGAAATCCAAGGCTCGGTTTGCCATGGAAGCCAAAACTGGTGTGATGTTTGATGATGTGGCGGGGATCGAAGAAGCCAAGGAAGAACTCCAAGAAGTGGTGACTTTCCTTAAGCAGCCAGAAAAATTTACCGCCGTCGGTGCGAGAATTCCCAAGGGTGTACTCTTGATTGGGCCACCGGGAACAGGTAAGACCATGCTAGCTAAGGCGATCGCCGGAGAAGCTGGGGTGCCATTCTTTAGTATTTCTGGTTCCGAATTTGTGGAAATGTTTGTCGGTGTTGGTGCGTCCCGTGTCCGGGATTTGTTCAAAAAAGCCAAGGAAAATGCCCCTTGTTTAATCTTCATTGATGAAATTGATGCGGTCGGTCGGCAACGGGGAGCCGGGATCGGTGGTGGTAATGATGAACGGGAACAAACCCTCAACCAACTCCTAACCGAAATGGATGGTTTTGAAGGGAACACTGGGATCATTATTATTGCGGCAACTAACCGCCCTGATGTACTGGATTCTGCCTTGTTGCGTCCCGGTCGTTTCGATCGCCAAGTTACGGTAGATGCTCCCGATCTCAAGGGGAGAATTAGTATTCTTGATGTCCACGCCCGGAATAAAAAGCTTGCTACGGAGATTTCCTTAGAATCCATTGCTCGCCGGACTCCCGGTTTCACTGGGGCAGATTTGGCGAACCTCCTCAACGAAGCAGCGATCCTCACAGCTAGACGGCGCAAGGAAGCGATCACCATGCTAGAAATTAACGATGCGGTCGATCGAGTCGTCGCTGGGATGGAAGGGACACCCCTCGTTGATAGCAAGAGCAAGCGTTTAATTGCCTACCATGAAGTTGGTCATGCCATGGTGGGAACTCTCCTCAAGGATCACGATCCTGTCCAGAAAGTCACTTTAATTCCCCGTGGACAAGCTCAGGGTCTAACTTGGTTTACCCCCGATGAAGAGCAGGGATTAGTCACCAAGAGTGCCTTAAAAGCGAGAATTACTGCTGCCTTGGGTGGTCGAGCTGCTGAAGAGGTAGTTTTTGGAGATTCCGAAGTCACCACGGGCGCCGGGGGTGATCTGCAACAGGTGGCAGGCATGGCTCGGCAGATGGTCACTCGCTTTGGGATGTCTAGTCTGGGTTTGCTCTCCCTCGAAAGTCAAGGTGGAGAAGTTTTCCTAGGGGGTGGTTTCACGAGCCGCTCTGAATACTCTGAAGTAGTTGCTGCCAAGATTGATGAGCAGGTGCGGCAGATTGCGGAACAGTGTCACCAAGATGCGATCGCTATTCTCAAGCAAAACCGGGAAGTGGTCGATCGCTTAGTTGATCTCCTGATTGAAAAGGAAACGATCGATGGGGAAGAATTCCGGCAAATCGTGGCAGAATACACCGTTGTCCCCGAAAAGGAACAATTTATTCCTCAACTCTAGTTCTCTAGCTGATTTATTCTGGATTTACTCTAGATTTCTGCTAAGAATTAAATAAACCCCGCCCATAGCTAATCCTGTGGGCTTTTTTGTCTGGAATTTCCCAACAGATTTACGGGAGAATCCTCTGGTGAGACTTTGGGCAGAAAGCGATAGTGAAGAAAAATCTCTGCCCCTACCACTTCAGTTGTGAGTAGTTGCAATTGTCTCTGCTCTGGCAAACCCAAACCCGCCACCGGAGAAGGAGCTTCTCTGCCTCCCAAAATCACCGGACAAACCGTTAACCACAACTCATCCACCAAATCAAGGGCAACCAAAGCTGCTACCAATTCGCCGCCCCCAGAAACCACCAGTTTTTTGATGCCCAGGGTTGCCAGTTCTGCAAAGGCTTGTAACCAATCGATCGACCCGATATTTGCTTGAGAATTTGTTGGGGAATCTCCTTGAGAATCCATGGGGGAATTAGCTTTTTGGGGAGCGTAGATAATTTTTTCAAATGGTAAGGTTACACCGGGATTCTCAGTGGTAATCAGCCACCGGGGAACGGGTTGGGAGAAAAAGCGGAAATTGGGATCAAAATCTCCCCAGCGAGAAGCCACGATATGTGCAGGTTGAGGAGGTTGACCTAGGGCAGCTCGACGATCGAGTAAAGCTGGTTGCTTAACTAGCATGGTTGTTCCATACGCTCGGAGAGTTCCGGCTCCAAACAGCACGCCGTCGGCTCTAGCAATCTGGGTTTCGAGATGGGCTTGATCCCTAGCTGAACCAAAACGGGCGGGCGATCGATCACGATTGGCAATTTTCCCATCAGCACTCATCGCCAAAACTACCGTAGTATGAATCTGATTGAGCTTGGGCATACTTTAAGTTTATCTTTCAAACTATCTAGTTATCACTGTTTTGAGGATGGAAGTAGTTGAAAATTTCTTGGGCGAGGTGGGGACCAAGACCGGGGACTGCCTTGATTTGTTCGGGGGTGGCGGCGCGGATATAGTCGATCGAGGGAAAGTGAGCCAAGAGTAATTTCTGACGCTGAAAACCTAAACCGGGAATCTCATCAAGGTGCGATCGACGGGCTTGGGTGCTGCGTTGTTGACGATGGAAACTTACAGCAAAACGGTGGGCTTCATCCCGTAATCTGCGCAGGAGTTGCACTCCCGGTTGTTCTGCCTCTGTGGGCAAGGGTAGGGATTCCCCCGGTAAAAATATTTCTTCCCGTTGCTTTGCCAAACTAATCACCTTCAGATCCCCCAACAGGTCCATTTCTGCCAACATCGCCACCACCGAGGATAGTTGCCCCTTACCACCATCGATCATGATCACCTCTGGGAAATCTGGATCTTCTGCCCTTGGTAAGTCTGGGTTTTCAGCATACTTCCGAAAGCGGCGAGTAATCACCTCTGCAAGGCTGGCGAAATCGTCGGAGTGACCAGCGCGGACGGTGGGGTTTTTAATTTTATAATGGCGATAGTATTGCTTACCCGGTAAACCATCGATAAAAACTACTTGGGAGCCGACGGCGTTGGAGCCTTGGATATGGGAAATATCGTAACCTTCGATACGGCGGGGTAGCTCTGGTAAATCGAGAATATCTGCCAAATCTTGGAGTGCTTGAGTATTCCGATCGCTCACCCGTTGCACCCGTTCTAGTTCATAGCGGGCATTTTTTTCCACCATGTCCACTAATTCCGCTTTCCCTTGGCGCTGGGGTGTGAAAATTGTCACCTTCCTGCCCTTATGGCTGCTGAGGTAATCTGCCAACATTTCTGTATCGGGGAGGTCGTGCTGGACTAATATTTCCGGGGGAATTTCTACGGGATCTACCGATTGATAATGCTCCTCTAGGACTCGTTGGAGAATGGCTCCGGGAGTTCCCGATTGACTATCCGCCGTGAATCCTAACCGCCCCACTAAGCGTCCCGCCCGGATTTGGAAGAGTTGAATGCAGGCTTGGGAATCGTTGGCAGCAAGGGCGATCGCATCTCTGGAGACAGTATCATCGGGCAGGGCAACTTTTTGATCAGAGTGGAGCGATCGCAGGGCTTGGAGCTGATCCCGGATTCTCGCAGCCGTTTCAAAATTCAAAGATTCTGCTGCCTGATCCATTTGGATTTGCAAAGCATCCGCCAATTCACTACTGCGCCCTTGAAAAATCATGGCAACTTTCTGCACCGTTTGCTTGTAATCCTCTGGGGTAATTAAGCCTTGGCAGACACCGGGACAACGCCCTAGATCATAGTTGAGGCAGGGGCGGTCTTTAAATAGGGGTTGGGGTCGCTGGCGGAGGGGAAATATGCGTTTGATTAGGTACAGGGTGTAACGGAGCGATCGCACATCTACGTAGGGACCATAGTAGCGGTCTTTTGCTTTGCCCAGATGACGTTTGCGGGTAATGAAAATCCGGGGATAATCCTCTGACCAGGTAATACAGAGGTAGGGATATTTTTTGTCATCCTTGAGCAACACATTAAAGTAGGGCTGGTGCTGCTTAATCAGGTTAGCTTCTAGGGCTAAAGCTTCGGCTTCGGTATCGGTGACAATAAACTCAATATCCCTGACTTGATAGACCATCATTTTGATCCGGTCGCTCAACTTCTGGGCATCTCGAAAGTAGGAACGGACTCTCGATCGCAGTTTTTTCGATTTACCAATGTAGAGAATACGATCGCTCTCATCCCGCATGAAATAAACCCCCGGCTGGGGTGGAATTTCTTTGAGTCGAGCTGCTAATCGCTCAGAATCTTTGATCAGGGAAGGGTTAACCCGGAGATTAATAGATTCACTAAACTCTGGATTAGATTCTTGAGTAGATTCTTGAATAAAATCTTGGCTGAATTCTTGAGTAGATTCTTGAATAGGTTGAGGAGGATTAGGCATCGATCGAGCAATTTACCATTAAAACTTATCTCAAATTTATCTCAGATTCATCTCAAAAAGCTACGTTGCAATATTCCCGACATCACCAACTGTTCATGGACGACAACCCCTAGAATATAGCTAGAAAAGGCAAGAAAACTCAAAATTAAAAATATTTTGCCCTTAGAAATTCCTTGACTAATCAAGTCTATCCGAGCTAATAAACTTGCTGCCACTATTACCAAAACCCGTGCTGAAATCTCTAAAGCTGAAATCACTATCACCACACTAAAAACTCCTAATAACATAGTAATCATAGAACGTGACTTCGATTGGAACCAGATATCTAGATATTTCTCGATTTTTTTGATAGGCAGGGTGAAGGCAGCCATGACGATCACAATACAAACAGCCCCAAATACAGGCAGCCACGGGGAATTAATGGAAGCAGACATCAACCAACCAAAGGCACTGTAGGTCAGTACCAGCATACTTAGGGAGGCCCAAGGTAGTTTTCTGAGTCTGAGCATAGGATTAGTAAAAGTTAGGGATATCTGGAGGGACTACCTACTAAATACCAAATTCGGTGTGATTAAATTCACTTCGAGCCTTGATCAAGATCGCCCCTCTCCCCAGCCAGAAAAACGATACTAAGTATTGACTGAACTCTAGCCGAGTCATCAATAGGGAACACACAAACGAGCCGACAAGTTCTATTTTTTAGCACTGTCGGTTTTTTGTTGCAGAAAAGCCTACTACTGCCGACTGCCCTAAACCTAGTCGTTCAATCCAGATTTCTGAGGAAGATTTCTGGCAAGATTTTATGGAAACCTGACGGAAACTTGATAAAACTTTGCCCTAGGTATTTATAGAGAGATAGGGAGGTAGTAGGCTGACAAAAAAATTATCGGGAGATTACTGGCAGCTTAGAATTTGTAATCTAGAATTTGCAACCTAGAATTTGTCCTCTAGGACATGGCTTGAATGATGTAATCGAAATAGGGGGCGGCGGCGTTGGCATCGGCTTCGCTCAACAGAGAAAGGGAAGCATTTCTCAAGGCTCGAATAGAATCTGCCATCCCACCCACTGGAACTCCGAGGGAGTTATACATTTCCCGCACACCGATTATGCCAATTTTCTCGATCGGCTCCTTGTCTCCAGCAATCACTCCGTAGGTGATCAGGCGGAGATACCAACCATAATCCCGCAGGCACAAGGCGCGTTGGCGATCGGGGTAGGCATTACCACCGGGGGCAATATATTCTGGGTGCTGTTGCCACAACTGTTTACTGGCTTCACCAATAATTTTCTTTTCGTTTTCGGACAATATCCCGGCAATCCGTAGGCGCTGTTCGCCAGACAGAAAGAATTCTTCGATATTTCTGAGTTCCCCGGTGCTGGGATATCTCAGTTGGTCATCTGCATTGAGAATAACTTGGCTGACTACACTCATTATTTATAGGGTAA
This sequence comes from Microcoleus sp. GA_180221_E-2-1-MAG-45_12, assembly GCA_020692245.1. Lineage (GTDB taxonomy): Bacteria > Cyanobacteriota > Cyanobacteriia > Cyanobacteriales > JAAUUE01 > JAAUUE01. Next base: position 16,809 of record JAIMKT010000063.1, on the reverse strand, counting down.
TTAAAGGTTAAAGGTAACATTTGCTAGTTTAGCGATTCTGGGGACAATTAACCAAACAATCAACGTATATATTAAGCATAATGTAACAATTTATTGCCTGACTTCTCAGGAAAGAATTTAGGTAGCCCTTATCGATGACCAGCGTTTTTTCCATTTACTAGTGGGTTCAAGAGGGGAAATAGTTTGTTCTTGGGTGCGGCGTTGGCGGATGGTGGTTGCCTCATCCTGTAGGTGGGGGTCTCGGTAGGGGACGGCGGCCCGGGTTTGGAGATATTCTAGTTCGGCGGGAGTTAGGGAGGGAAACTCTAGGGGTGAGGGACTGGCGATCGTCCCCGGATTTTTTCTGCCCACACTAGGAGTAGACGCAATGTATAGCCCCGCTTGGAGCAAAGCAGTTCGGACGGCAGCAGCACAGGAATAGGTGATGATTTTGCCTTGGGGTTGGAGGTGTTGGGCAAGGAGAGCTATAAACTCGATCGACCATAGTTGGGGACATTTGGGGGGAGAAAAAGGATCTAAAAAAATCACATCTGCCCGGCAGTCTGGAGCCAATCGCTGCATAGTTTTACGAGCATCACCAATTTCTAATTTTCCTTGGAATTGGGGAGTATTTACCTTCAGCTCGGTGGCGAGGGTAGTTAAAATCTCAGGAATGGGGTCTGGATAGCTTCTAAGAAATCCAAGGGCAGCTTGGGGAACTGTCGGCTCTAATTCCCACGCCCATAGTTCTACTGGACAGAGGGGATCAACTTTCCATACTGTTTCTAAGGCTGCCGCCGTGTTATAGCCCAAGCCATAGCAGACATCCAGAATTTTTATGGGAATTTTATGGGAATTTTTTAGAGGGGATCGATCGCTCCTCCCCTCCTCCTTTCGTTCCTGAACCAAAGCCTCCAAACCAGAGGGGAGCACAAACTTATGGAGAGCTTCTTCCTTGGCTCCAGAACTACTATGAAAAGTTTCCTGAAATTCCGGCGAAAAGAAAGTAACAGAGCCATCGGCAGTGGTTTGGGGTTGCCAAGATTTCAGCATTTATTGAAGCAGGTAGGTTTTTGGGGCAGTTATGGCAGAAATTAATTCAGAGATTAATCTAGAGCTTGATCCAAATGGAGGAAAGTTTGTAGTAAGACAGTTGCACCTTGAGTACATTGTTCTGGGAAGGTGTATTCAGATTCTGAGTGGCTAATTCCTGCCAAACTGGGGACAAAGATCATACCCATGGGGGCAAAACGTCCGATTTCTTGGGCATCGTGACCCGCTCGACTGGGGAGATGGGTGTGGGGCTATAGCCGAGGGCTTGGCAAACTTGGACAATGGTTTCTTGAATTTCGGGGGCGGCGGGGGTGGGCAGAATATGTAATAGCCGTTGATTTCTAGGGATACAACATTACTCATAAATCAAAATTTTTGAGGAAATTAAACAATTCTTGGACTAAATAGCTGAATATTTTATTAAATTATTAAATTAAACTTTGGGGTGAAGATGATTAGACATGATTTTTTATAACTCTAGTCCCATTCTTTAGGAATAGTAGTTTTGATAGATACAGTTAATTAATAGTTTTAATAACTAATACTTGCTGTTAATTTGGAGTGAATTGATTGTCAATGACTATAGACAAATTGTATAGGTAATTTCCACAATTTCATAAATCTAGTTAGCTTGATTGATTGCTAAAGACGATCGCTTCTCATCAAAAGATAGGATAAATTATTTACAAATTATAACAGAAGTTGTTGGGAGGCAGGAACTAGGGGCTGAGAGTGCTGGTATGAGGAGATTTTTCCGGTGAAGTCGCAGCTTTGAGCAATGAGAAAATTTGGGGGTAGCCTGAGAGCTATGGATTAATTTCTGGTCATGGGCGATCGTCCCCAGAGTAATTACGGCAGCAACCTATTGAGAATATTTAGTACTATCTATCACTGTTTGCAAATATTCAACTACTGATTTAGATCACTAAATAACAAGGTAGATAGTTAAATAGCTATCTAGTCAAATAGCAAATCAAATAGCCCATAATTAATCCAATTACCCCCAAGAGATTTAGAAGAAAATATCCTTGATCATCTATGATCAATAGAAGTATTGAAGCAGCACATCAAGAGCTTAGTTTCTTAATATCTCGTGGCGCATGATTGCTAATCTCTTTCATCAAATTTCTCTTCCACAAGTAATTATCACAACCTTAGGACTGCAAGCGATCGGGATTATGGGTTTAGCCAGATTTTTCCGTGGTCAGAATCAACAATTTATGTCAGTAACCATGCCAATTACTTTTATGGGAGCCTTGCCTCTTGCTGAGTTGGCAAAATCAACGAGTGGACTTGACTTTTCCCCAGATCAAATCCTGTTGTTCTCCTTAATCGCCCTCAGTATTTCTACAGTTCTGGGTCTGGTTGCAGCTTACTTTGCCTTGAGATTACAAAAAAAAGTGGTGGGTCTAAAAAATTTCAAGGCTGCCCTAGCTCAGGAAAAAGTTAGCCTAGAGATCGCCCTGCAAAATTTAGAGCGAGAAGTTACTACAAAAAATCATGACTTGTCCCAGCTTCAAGGGCAACTCCAGAACCTGTCTACTAGTATTCCGGGGGTTGTGTTTACAGTTTTGATCTACCCAGATGAATCTTTGGAGTTTGAGTATCTCAGCGAGGCAGTACAAGATATCTACGAACTCGATCGAGATGTGGTGTTGGCTAATCCCCAGCTAATGCAAGAACTAATCCATGAGGACGATCGCCGGGATTTTTGGCAGGCAGTGTTCGAGAGTGGTGAACAACTCCAGACTTTTTATCACGAATTTCGGATTGTCACTAATTCGGGACTTGAGAAATGGCTACAGGTAAATTCTCGACCAGAACGGCGGGATAATGGAGCCATAGCTTGGTACGGATCAATTATGGAGATCACCAGAAGAAAAGGTTATGAAACTTCCCTCCACGGACAACGGGAGTTTATGAAACAGGTGATTAATGTGATCCCCAGTGCGATTTTTGTTAAGGATCGATCGGGTAATTTCATCGCGGCTAACCAAGCTGTTGCCCAAATTCACGGTGTCCCCCTGGAGGAGGTGATTAACAAAAATATTACGGAATTAAACCAAGGGATTTCAGCCGAGCAGTTAGCAAGCTACAACCGGAATAACCAAGAAGTCATGGATACCCTCCAGCCCAAGACTTTGCTAGAAATGATTCCTACTCCCCAAGGAGAAGAACAGTGGTATCAAACTATTATTAATCCTTACATCACCTCTGAGGGAGAAGTGGAGGGAGTAATTGGCTGTTGTACCAACATTACTATTCTCAAACAGTTACAGGCAGAGGCAACTTCGGTGAGTGAACGTCTCCAACACCTCTTGACTTCTAGTTCAGCCTTGATCTTTAGTTGCAATCTGGATTTGCAGACTACTTTTATTAGTAGCAATGTTGAAGTAGTGATGGGATATCCAGCCGAGAGATTTACAGACGGATCAAATTTTTGGTTAGAACATGCTCATCCAGAGGATCGATCGAGGATTATTGCAGAGCACGATCGTCATCGAGATACCTATAGTTATGAGTACCGCTTTCTCTGTGCTGACAATACCTATCACTGGTTTTATGATCAGTTGCGTCTAGTTCGAGATGAGGCAGGTAATCCCCTCGAGATTGTGGGTTATTGTACTGATATTAGCCGACGCAAACAGATAGAAATTGACCTCAACAACCATCAGGCTTTTCTCCAACAAATACTAGACATTGTGCCTAATAGCATTTTTGTCAAGGATACTGATGGCTATTTTGTCACCATTAGCCGGGCGGGAGCAGCCATTTATGGAGTCAGCGTCGAAGAAATTATTGGCAAACGGGAAAATGAATTTATTGATATTTCTCCTGAACAGATGGAAACCTATCTGCTGAATAATCGGCGAGTTATGGAAACTGGGGAACAGCAGATCTACCCTAGTCAGGCGATCGTCAATAAACAGGGGGAAAAGCGTTGGTACAAAACTATTGTTGAACCGTTTGTTGATACTCAAGGCGTGATTAAAGGGGTGATTGGCTCTGCCACAGATATTACAGAGATCAAACAAGCGGAACTAGAAATCCAATCTCAGCAAACCTTTCTCCGGCAAGTGATTGACCTTGTACCCAGTTCCCTCTTTGTGCGAGATCTCGAAGGTAAACTTTTACTCCTCAATGCTGTGGCCGCTTCAATCTATGGAACCTCCAAGGAAGAAGTCCTCGGCAATACCGAAAAAGATTTTCCCCATTCTTCAGAACAGGGGTTGCAATTTTGGACGACTAACCGAGAAGTAATTGCGACAGGCAAAACAAAAATTATTGAAGCCCAACCAGTCACCAACCACCGGGGCGAGACCAATTTTTACTACACCGTCATTAGTCCATTTGTGGATTTGGAGGGAAATATTCAAGGGATTATTGGCTGCTCTACTGATATTACAGACTTAAAAAAAGCAGAAATCGAACTCCAAACTGCCATGGAAGCTGCGGAAGCTGCCAATCGGGCGAAGAGTACCTTTTTAGCAAGTATGAGCCACGAATTGCGGACTCCCCTTAATGCCATCCTCGGTTTTACCCAAGTTATGGAGCGGGATCATCCCCTCAACCCTAACCATGAGGAATATCTAGGGATCATCAATCGAGCTGGCAAGCACCTCCTAGAACTAATTAATGATGTTTTGGAAATGTCCAAGATCGAAGCTGGAAAGATTAGTTTGCAGTTAAATCTCTGTGATCTTCACCTGTTGTTGCAGGAGCTAGAGGAAATATTTCGCATGAAGGCAGCGTCCCAAAATTTAGAGTTGATTTTTTCGATCGCTCCCCACCTGCCCCAATACATAGAAACCGATGAACGCAAGCTCCGCCAAATTTTATTAAATATTCTAGGCAACGCGCTGAAATTCACCGAAAAAGGACACATTAGTTTGCAGGCTACCTTGGCACAAGAGGAGAATATCTTGATATTTAAGGTGACGGATACGGGGGCGGGGATTGACCCAGCAGAGATTCCACTGTTATTTACCCCTTTTATGCAGACGAATACAGGCTATAAATCCCAGCAGGGAACTGGTTTGGGGTTGGCAATTAGCCATAAGTTTATCCAGCGTCTAGAAGGGGAGATCAAAGTTCAAAGTAGCGTTGGCAAAGGGACAGAGTTTACAATCCAGATTCCCCTCGCCCTACCCCAGAAATCAATCTTCAACCCTACGACCTCAGGCTTGAGATAAAGCTACGCTAATCCAAATCTTAGGAGTCAACTTGATGAGTCTCCCAACAGGCTTTTGCGATCGCCCAATCTTCTTGGGTTTGGATAATTAATACTCTAACGGCAGAATTAGGCGTAGCAATATCTCGTTCTTTTTGTTCTCGAAAATTTTGAGTATTACTAAAATAATTGCGCTCGGCATCGATGGCGAGACCCAAAAAACCTAGGCGATCGCAGGTCAACTGGCGGACGATCGGGCTATGTTCCCCCACACCTCCGGTAAAGACTAGGACATCTAAACCCCCAAGGCTAGGGACAAGGGCAGCAATATTGCTACTCAGACGGTGGATAAATACATCTAGAGCTAATTGGGCTTGGGCATTACCTTCCTCGATCGCTCCTAATACCCGACGCAGATCGCTACTCACTCCCGAAACCCCCAATAAGCCCGATCGCTTGTGGAGTAGGTCATCTAAATCTGCCGTGGAGTAACCTTGACGACTGAGATAGAGCAGAATGCCCGGATCCACACTGCCAGAACGACTCCCCATCATTAACCCCTCTAGGGGCGTAAAACCCATAGTCGTATCCACCGACACCCCGTGAGCAATAGCGGCAAGGGAGCAACCATTTCCTAAGTGGCAGTTAATTAATCGCAAATTTTCTAAGGGCTGACCAAGAATCTGGGCGGCTCGATCGCTACAGTATTGGTGACTAATGCCATGAAATCCATAGCGGCGAATCCCCTGCTGAAAAAGATCGTAGGGTAGGGGATAGACGGCAGCGGCTTCGGGCAGAGTTTGATGAAAGGCAGTATCAAAAACGGCTACTTGGGGGACATGAGGCAGGGCTTGACGGATAATTTTTATACCCTCTAAATTAGCAGGGTTATGGGCGGGAGCTAGGGGAATTAATTCCTCGATCGCCTCTTCGACTTCTGGGGTGATTAAGACTGGCTGAGTGTAGCGATCGCCCCCGTGGACAACCCGATGCCCGACGATATCAATGGCTGCCAAATCTTCAATTACCTGAGTCTCTCCGGTGTAGAGGCTGGCAAGGAGTTGATTGAGTACCCCTTGACGATCGCTGTTCGGGAGATGTTGAGTAAGTTCCTGACCGTTTCCCTTGGCTTTACACTCGGCAATCTCTGGTTGATAGAGCCAGTCGATCGTCCCTGACCAGATCGGCTCAATGGGTTCCGTGGGGAAATCTTTGGGGAAAGAAGCTCCTAGTTGATCCGGGTCTAGGTCATAAAGGCAGTTTTTTTGAGTGCTAGAACCAGCATTGAGTACGAGTATTTTCATTTATTTGCATTGACACAACTAGGAAATTAGCAACTAGGAATTCTCTAGGAATTGTCTAGGAAATTGTGTTGAAAGTATAGACATAATTAGCATTGAGATTAAAATCAATCGTCGCTAACTGCTTTGCTTGGACTGGTATCCCGTCGCCAATATTGTTAAAGGCATAGAACATTTGATTCCATGAAGTCTGGGGCGAGTGTGGCCCTGTATTTAGATAATTGCCCTCACCATGACCATCACTGAGGCGGTATTCTCCCCAAACCACCATGCCATGACAGTTGCCTGTGTGGGTTAGCTCCACCAAAGTTTGCTTCTGGGTAACGTAGGGTTGAGTCAGGTCGGCATCAAAAACCACGATCGGCTCTGCCAGATTTTTATAGTAGGGAATATCCTTGGGCGTGATATAGAGGAAAGTGCCTTGATATTCATTTAGGGGAGAGAGGTCAAAACCACAGGTGTTATCGGGAAATACCCAAAGTCTTTCCATGAAATATCGAGATTCCACCAGAGCTAGGTAGACCCGGACGGTTTGGGGAATGATTTTTGCTTGGGGTTTCAGCAGTCTTTGCTGGGCATCGGCAACAATTTTTAGGATATTTTCCCCAAAGACATCATCGGCGATCGTCTCCGTCACCAGCACATCACAACGGGGAATTTCTTGGGCAGTCAGATCAAAGCTCAGCTTATTAAAAACCGTAATGCGATCGCTCAATCCGTTTAATTCAATAATTTCTAACGCCTTCCGATACATGGCTGGGTTAACTTCACAGGTATACACATGCCCTGCCCCCAGCCGAGCCGCCATCATGGACAACAAACCAGTCCCAGTCCCAATATCTAAAACTAAATCCCCCGGCTTGACTCGCTCAGAAATAGCTCGATAGAATGCGACATTTCTAACTTGATTGTTCAACATTGGCATGTGCCAGTCTTGAATGATTTCGCCTTCTTGCATAGAAATATATATGACTATTTATTAATGAGGTTTTTACAGCAAATTTTTAGGATGAAGTTGCTTTGACTACCAGCACGGAGCAGGGAGCTTCTGTTAAAACTTGACTGCTGACAGAGCCTTCAATAATTCGTTTTAGTCCTGTTAAGCCCCGGTTGCCCATTATGATCAAATCCGCTCGATAAATGTGGGCAAGGCGGACTAGCTCGATCGCTGGATCTCCGGTGACGACTTCCACGGTACAAGTATAGGGTAGTTGGGTTTTGTAGGCTGCAAGCACTTCTTCTGCCTCTGCTATGGATAAAATTTCTGGGTTGTGGGGGCGATCGGCTGCTGCCAAGTCATCCGGGGGCGGGATCACGTGGGAGAGGATCACTTTCCCCTGGGCAGAAATTTTCAAGCTGGCAAGAGTCCCAACAATTTGCTGAGAAAATTTAGTACCATCAACAGCAACAATAATGACATTTAACACCCGGACTAATCTCCTGATTGCTTATGGAAACTTCCAGACTACCATTCTCTGGGAATCTGTATCCCTAGATTAGCTTGATTAGTTTGAATTAGCCAAATTAGCTAAATTTCTCTAACTCCCTTCACTCTTGATCGCACGGATTCCGCATGGGAGGGTAAACCTTCGGCTTGGGCAAGGGTCTGGATAGCAGTCGCCACTTTTTGGAGAGCTTGGGGCGAGTATTGAATGAGGCTGGAGTGTTTCATAAAAACTTCTACCCCCAGAGCCGAGGCGTAACGGGCAGCCCCAGAGGTCGGCAGCGTATGATTAGGGCCAGCAATATAATCACCCACAGCTTCGGGGGTGGAGTAGCCAAGGAAAATTGCCCCGGCATGACGAATTTTTTCTAACAAATCCCAAGGTTCTGCTACTTCTAGTTCTAGGTGTTCGGGGGCAAACTGGTTACTGAGGTGGGCAGCGATTTCGATGGAGTCTACTAAGATAATAATTCCGTAGTGGGCGATCGCTTTTTCGGTCAGGAGGCGGCGGGGATGATCTACCAATTGTCGCTCTACTTCCTCTTGAACAGCAGTGGCAAGGGTTGGATCGTTGGTAATTAGAATAGCGGCAGCTAGGGGATCGTGTTCGGCTTGAGCAAGGAGATCCGTCGCTACATGACTAGGGTTAGCGGCTCCATCAGCAATGATCAATACTTCTGACGGCCCAGCGAGGGAATCAATCCCCACAGTTCCGTAAACAAGTTTTTTGGCAATGGTGACATAGACATTTCCGGGGCCAGTGATCACGTCAACTTTGGGAATAGTTTCGGTACCGTAGGCAAGGGCGGCGATCGATTGCGCTCCCCCGACTCGATAAATTTCTTCTACCCCAGCTTCTTGGGCGGCTACAAGAACAGCAGCATTGAGATGTTCATTTTGTCCCGGTGGTGTCACCATCACCAGTTGAGGCACGCCAGCGACCTTGGCAGGGATCGCATTCATTAACACTGTGCTGGGATAGGCGGCTCTGCCTCCGGGAATGTAAACTCCGGCTCGATCGACGGGGGTGTAGCGTTTCCCCAAGACCACCTCATCTTCCCCAAAGTTTACCCAAGACTTCGGCAGACGCTGGCGATGAAAGGCTTCAATATTCCGGGCGGCTAACTGAATTGCACTCAAGAGTTCTTGGGAAACCTGTTGGTAGGCGGCATCTAGCTCTGCCCCCTTGACTCGTAGCTGGTCAGCCGTGAAGAGTCGACCATCAAACTCCTCTGTGTATTTAAGTAGGGCTTTGTCCCCTTGGCGTTTTACCGCTTGGAGAATTTCCCGGACTGTCGCCTCTTTATGCACCACTTGGTCATCGTGGATGCGATCGCAAATCCGTTGCAATTCTGTTTCAGCTTCAGTCTGGTCAGTGATAATTCTGAGCATGGAGTCTTCCCCCTTCCTAGGTATTGCCCGTCCGAGACAGGTCGAGAACACAACACCTGCATAATACCCGGACTCATTCTTCTAGCTTAACTTAAATCCCCAATTCTTGAGGCTCGATCGACCAAAATACACTAAATCTTCAAGGTAACTTCTTAATATAATCTTTGTTGATCCCCGGAAAATCTTCAGAAAATTACGTAAATTTAACTAGATAGGCAAGTTAGGCATAAAATTAAAGCTAGGGCATCAGGATATCACCAAATTTTGGTTTTGATTTTAAGAACTTCTGTCGGGAAATTAGGATTTTCTCAGCAATCACTAGGGAATAACTAATCTTTCTCTCTACACAGATCAGACTTTCTGGCATCTACTACAACACAGTTCAATCATCTACAGCAAATTACTAGCTTTCAGGAGCTTGGCTCTGCTGGGGAAGATAGATTCTTCATGGGGAGAAATTATGTTAGTTGCCACTGAGAATAAATTGAATAACTTGATGAATAGCTCGAGGAATAGTTTGATTTTGTCTACCCCTACGGATAGTTATACTTTTCTGCTCGACCTCCAAGAATTAAACGACTTAAACAGCCAAGACTACCCAAGATCAACTAGTCAAGCTAACCAAGAATATAGCTTCCACGTTGTCCTCTCCCTGCCGCTCCACGATCGAGACCTCGCAGTTTTGGCAGATTTACTAGAAAGAGACGATACCCCAGAAATTTTGGCAAATATAAATGAAAGTCTGGTGTGCTTGAGTCCTGAACCGGGCTGGGATGATTTCCCTGAAAACTTGCTAGAGATTTTTGATTTTTTGTTTTGAGGCTTTTGCTTAAGAGGATGTTTTAAAAAGTTTAGAGCGGTTGTAGATGCGTAGCAGCTTCTCGAAGAGTAACCGCAACTACAAGAACCAAGTCCAGATGGTGTGTGGACTAACCGAAATTCAAGGATTTTCTGCAACCTACTTACGCAGTTTTTTAGGGCAAACGCATACGTTTCGTCACCATAAGCAAAACCTAGACAGTGATTATATTAGACATCTTGCACAAATCCCTCAAAGCGGCATGATACTGTTACGCACTTGTTAGGTTCCAGCTAATTCTGCAAGAGGTCTATTCAAGGAGCTAAGAACATCCTTCAGATAGTTGTCGTCCCAGCCAGCCTTGAGACGTTTGGTCTTGACTCCTACCCTCGTTTTTTGTCTCGTGATAATAAATTGATAATGTATCTGGGGATGGAATGCCGTTGGGCAGTTCCAAGAATGTTTTCAGCCAATCTTGTTTTGTTCCGCCATATTCTGCTATTGCTTCCCAGTCGTCTCCGCCACAGATAGTGCCACATATAGTGATAACTATAATGTCAATTAATTTATGGTCAATGCTGTGGGCGGCTCTAGGGTCTGGCAGTGTGCCGAAATGGGTTTCTAGGAGGGCGGTCGGACTACAATCTGTTGGCATGGCATCATACTCCTTGTCTGATCTCCGCCTGAGCTTACTTCAGAATTTATACCCCTTTTCTCTTTTGTTACGAAACGTATGCGTTTGCCCTACCTGAACTTCCACAATGCCAATCATCTACAGCAATAATTGAGGAATAATTGAGTTACAGAAAGAAAAACTTTACAAATTCAATCACGTGTAAAGCAAGGAAGGTTAGGAATGTCGCAATCGCCCTCAAACTCACAGTCAGACTCCGAGCAAAACCAACCCCATGACGATTCTGTCTCCCCTCCAGGATATTCTGAACAGATCCCAATCCCCCCGACTTTGACCAGTAACGAAGCAGGGTGGAGCAGTGTCAGCTTCGAGTACTACAATCATCTCGTGGCAGGAGAAACTCCCAAGCTTTGTTTCGATCACTACGCGATCGGGGTTACCCTCGGACAAGGTTTCCAGCTTGATTGGCAAATCGAGGAGTTTGCAAGAGGTCGGGTGCAACGGCAGATGCTTTTTCACGGTGGCATGAGCCTGATCCCCGTGAACCATGTTAACTGGGGCGCGTGGAATCAACCGTTCCAAGGATTCAGCCTTAGTTTGAAACCAGCGATACTGACTCGCAACGCCGCCGAATTGTTAGCGGTTGATCAGGTTGAAGTACCGCCTCAGAAGCCCTTCTATGATCCCCTCATTATTCAGATTGGACTAGCACTCAAAGCCGATTTAGAATCCCAACGACCTGGCGGGCGACTGTATGCAGAGACGATGGCAACGGCCTTGGCAGTTCACATTTTGCAAAATTATTCAGCCCACACTCATAAGTCTGTCCATTATTTAGGTGGCTTGTCTCCCACACATTTGAAACTGGTAAAAGACTATATCAACGATCATCTAGACCAGGAGTTGAGCTTAGAGGAACTAGCTGCGATCGCCCAACTTAGTACCTATCACTTCTGCCGTTCCTTCAAGCGATCGACTAGTTTCACTCCCCACCAGTACGTAATCCGGCAGCGGGTAGAGCGGGCAAAACTGTTATTGAAAGACAGAAAGATGGGAATTGCAGAGGTGGCTATTGCCTGCGGTTTCACCCATCAAAGCCACCTACATCGTCACTTTAAGTGCTTGACAGGTGTGACCCCCAAATTTTTTTCTAATTCATAGCAATTTTGTGCAAAAGTAGCAATTCGGTGCAAGATTTTGCCAATGCACTTGACTTAATCTACCTAGAAATCTAGCTATAGTGGTTTTTACTCGAATGAGATACAGCCAGTCTCCTGCTGGGAAAGATTTCGGAGTTGAGGGTGCACCTCATTCAACCAAGAACCGCTATATATTCTCTGGTGAATTAAGGAAAATCTAATGGACATCAAATTTTTTCAAAGTGGGATATTCAGAATCGTAGCAGTTCATAGCAATAAAGTACTTGATATTGATGGTTCAAATTCATCTAAGGATGGCGCAAAACTTCAGCAATGGGGGTGGTTAAATGGACTAAATCAAAAGTTTATGTTTTTTTCAACTGATGATGTTGGCAGATATTTTGTCATAGCCAGTATGGCTAGCGGCAAGGTTTTGGATATACCAGACAGTGGCAAATACGAAGGCGCAGTAGTTGTACAACGTGCATTTACAGGTAATGATACTCAATTATTTGAATTAGAGAAAGTCCCAAACAAATCTGACACATATTTTATTAGAAGTAAGCAGAGCGGTCGAGTACTGAACGTCTCAGGAGTCAGAACTGATGATTCTGCACCAATTCTCGAATATAGCCTTTCTTTATCTGGTGCTCAGGCAGGGAATATCCAGTTCAAATTTGAGAAGGTGTCTGAATTAAAAGATAATGCCAAAAGCATAATTCAAGATGTTCTTGAACAAGTTCCTGTTTCACCTGCTTCTGAGTTTCCTGCACTAAGTAGTCCACAAAAACCTCAATCTGCTCGCGATTGGAGAATGGTAGGAAAGCCTTTTTTGCTTCCTTATTTTATGGTTCAAGATAATAATTCATACTGGCAAATCAACGAGTCACCCTATTACCTACTAACTCGTGAGGTCTGTTACACGTTGAATGATGAATACTTTGCCTACAACAACACCGCTTCAGAGCAAGAGTATGAAGTAACAGTTGTAGCTGGCTTTACCACTGAAGAATCTACAAGTTTTAGTAGAAATACAGGGCTTGAAGTATCAGGTACTATCGAACATAAAGTAGGTGCAGAAGTAGGTGTTGCCAGTGCTAAAGTTAGTACAGAAACCTCTATAAGCCTTACAACTTCAGCGAGTCTTAATTTAGGTTACTCAACATCAACAGCCCTTTCTAGACATAGTGAAACTGCAATTAGACGGATAGTAAAATGTCCTGCATACACCAGTCTTGCAGTGTGGAGTCAAACCAGTAAATTCACTTTGGCACGTTTAGATAAAACCGTTCTTAAACGCTGGGAAGTACCTGAGGGGGGAATCTTTATTGATGATTTTGAAATTCCTCATAGCTAGTTTGCAAATTTGTGAAAAATAATATAAATCTTTGCGTATGAATCACGTATCAGATTGTGAATTTACTGCTACAAACCTGAAGACTAGCACTTTGCAAACTTTAATTCGCAGTAGTCATAATATTCGCATTTTCGGTCGGCTCTATCATCCCTATCATCTCGCCACAGATATTGGAATACTCGTACTTATGGGATTTTCTGCGTGGTGGGTTTTGGATCGATCGCAACTTAACTTTTTGGCGTTCATCGGTGCTTTCCTCAGTATGCAGGCGATGTACACGATTGTTCGATCGCTGAAATATCGAATTTGGGGGATTGCTGAACGTTCATACATCCAAGATTCAATTTTCATCTTACTCCCTACTTATGCTCTTACCAGTGTGGTCTTGGGTAATGCGATCGCACCTGCCATGGATCTCGCCGCCCTTGACCTTGCCTTGGGAGTGACCTTCATCCGAGTGGGTTGCTTTTTGGGAGGCTGTTGCTACGGTCGCCCAGCAGTTTGGGGAATCAAGTATCAGGAAGCGCAATTAGTGCAAGTGCGAGGTTGTCGTACCTACACCCCTAGCTCGTTACCATTGGAACCTGTTATTCCCATGCAACTGTTTGAATCGGCGTTTAATTTGGTCTTATTCATCGCCCTTTTGGTTTGGGGACTAATTGCTCCAGAGCAGTCCTGCGGAAAAATTTTACCCACCTACTTCCTTGTGTACGGTTGCTGGCGCTTTATATCTGACTTCTGGCGAGAAGTTTCAGCAAGACCTCGCAGAGCCGGACTTTCTGAAGCTCAGTGGGTTAGTGCGATCGTTGCCTTGGTGTCAAGTTCAATATTGCTATATTGCTTTACCTAGACGGAGGATAAATATTCATGGCAAATTTATGGATGCTCTGGGCATTCTTGATGATCATCACCACATTTCATCTATCTGAGAGTTTCTTAGTTTGGTGCTTCAATCGAGATAATCTTTCGTGGGATTCAATGCTGTTCTCTTGGCCCTATGCCGCCATGCTATTACTCGCTATTGGCGAATACTGGGTTGAGAGTAACTACTTCCCGATGCTGAAACAACCCTCTGTGAGTGCTTTAGGAATCGTGTTGTGTTTATTTGGAGAACTGGTTCGGAAATCAGCCATGGTGACGGCTGGTCGTGGTTTCACTCATCAGATTGCTGAACACCACGATGCTAGTCACAAACTTACAACCCACGGCATCTACCGTTTATCTCGCCATCCCGGCTATTTCGGTTGGTTTTGGTGGGCGATCGGGGCACAACTTGTCTTATCTAATCCCTTCAGTACGATCGTCGCAGCGATCGCAGCTTGGCAATTTTTCGCTAAACGCATTCCCTACGAAGAGGAGCGGTTGCAGCAATTTTTTGGTGAAGCTTACGTGACCTATCGACTCAGTACACCTACCCGCCTACCCTTTATTTCTTAAGCATCACACTACTTTATCTAAAAAGTCAGGATGTCCCCCCACGGCACAGGGAACATCCTAACCTCAAAATCCTTACCTTTTTTAGGACTACCAATGGATGCAACACCTTACCATGTTGAACTGTTCGATACCCCGCCACCCTTGCTCCACGATGCACTTGCTAAATGGCGATCGCCAAATGGGTTTGAGAGCCTTGTGATTCCTTGGTCTGAATTGACCTGTGCAGCGAATCCGGGGAAAGTAGAGTTGCGCTGGCTAGTTGTTCATCGAGGGGCTGTGCTTTGTGCAGTCGGCGTTGTCCATATTGTGGGTGGTCTTGCCATTGGTGATTATGTCGGAGGTGTCTTGGAACGGTTAACTCAGGTGGGGAGACGCATGGGCTATGTACCTTTGACGGTCGATGTGGCATTCTTTGAAATCCCGTTTGCTAACCGTGAAGGAATCTTCTTCTCTCAAGAGGTGGCGATCAACGAACAGGCAGCGATTCTACAAGCCGTAGTGCAAACCCTTGACCAGCAGCTACCCGTCGATGCCATTTGCGTCAAAGCAACTGCCAAGAGTTCCATCCTGTCCTGCCTGAGTTCAGATCTGCTGGAACTGCCCTTCATTGAGCTTAACGTCCTGGAGCTTCCCGGCAATCCGCCGTCCTTTGAAACTTGGTTAGCAGAGCGCAACCGCAAATTTCGTAGCAATGTTCGTCGCAACCGACGTATGTTTGCCCAATCCGGGGCAGTACTTGAAACGGTAATTGACCCTGCCTCTCACGCCGAAAAACTTACCGAACTCTTCGATCGCACAGCAGCTCGCGCCAAAAGCCGAGGAGAAATTCCCATGCCCATGAGTGTTGGCGTTCCCTTCTTCCAGCACTTCCATCGGTATCTAGGCGATCGCGGTCTAATCCAATTAGCACGAGTTGGCGAGATGATCGTAGGCTTTAATATGCTACTTTTCGGTCACGACGCAGTTTTCAGTAAATTCACTGGCATGGATTACGAACTCTCTCCACAAAACAGGACTTACTTTGAAATTGATTACGATACCATTGATAGAGCTGTGGCGCGTGGCTTGCGGTATATCGATATGGGCATAGGCACATCCCATGTGAAAGCTCCCCTTGGTTGTCGCCAAATTCCCAAAACTTACCATATTCAGTTTCGCCGCTTTCTGCGACCATTTGGTGGAATTATGTCCAACCTGCTGGGTTCTCGATTTGGGAACCTTTTTGACTAGCAGTTCAATCTGCACTCGCATTTATACGTTTGATTATGAAGCTTTTCGGTTATTCGTCTAAACCACTGCGATTACTTTGAATTATTCCCTTGAACCGCCAGCTAACACTGTGGCAGCAGACGGAAGAAAGCCGCTGGTGCCGAATTCCAGTTCACATGCCGCCGCTACACTTCACCTTTATGTGTCGGGGATTTCTGTTTATACAAGAGTTAGTAGTAGAGTTATAGCCCATGATGGTCGTTCTTAATCTAGTTGTTATTCGTTCTGGCAATTTAGAGGAATCTGTCAAATTCTATCAAATGCTAGGCTTGAACTTTGAGAAGCATCAGGATGGAAACGGATTAGCTCATTTTGCTGGAAGGATAGGGAAAACTACTTTCGAGATTTATCCCCAAACAGCCTACTTCAGAATTTATACCCCTTTTCTCTTTTGTTACGAAATGTATGCGTTTGCCCTACGCAGTTTTTGCTCCTGTAGCTGTGACCTTAGTCGCCAAGTTCTCCAGATATTGGCTTTTCAGATATCCCCTAAGGCTATTGGAAGACGAACTTGATGCATACTAGATTCAAACTAGATCTAGAATAGGTACTCTAGAGATTGGTTAATAACTTGGAGATTTACAGCCGCAGAAATTATGTTTAGTACGAAAAATATTTTGTCTTCTTTGTTGATTTTTGTGCCAATTTCGATCGCCGGACATTTTCTCCATTGGGCAGAGGCTGTGGTCTTTATCACCTCTTGCTTGGCGATCGTCCCCCTAGCCGCTTGGATGGGAACTGCTACCGAAGAAATTGCCGTAGTCGCTGGGCCCTCCCTTGGGGGTTTGCTCAATGCCACCTTTGGCAACGCTACCGAATTAATTATTGCCCTAG
>JAIMKT010000062.1:7686-23873 GCA_020692245.1 Microcoleus sp. GA_180221_E-2-1-MAG-45_12 | reverse complement strand
AAAGAAGTTTATAACTATAATTTCCCCACACTCAATCATGAAGAAAACTCCTCGATCGCCGGAGTAGTGGCTAGTCCTCCTGCCAGCCATCCCGAAAATTTGCCAGAGCATTCATCAGAAAAAATAGAATCAAGGCAATCGATCGACTACTTTCCTGAGACTAACTCCTAAATAAACAGAAATCCTTGAATTATTGCTTGGGCAGCTTTGATTTGCTGTACTTAGGGGTAGATTAACTTAAGAGTTATATAGAGTTATATTTCAGTAATGCTATAAATTTTATTTAATTCTTAAAACTTCCTAGCAAATGTGCAGATATTATTAAGGATTAGGGAAAAGCATCTAGCTAATTATTCAACCAAACATTTAACCAAATTACAATCAAAACTTTCTTATATCTTTAGGGAAGCGTGTAATTAGAAATAAACATAGGGCATAATAGACACAGAGACTGACTAGTTTGACTAATTAAGCCATTGACTTAGTAGCAAACTTCTATCCCTAAAATTACGTGATTATAACTAATTTTATAAATTTAATTTATCAATTTGATCTGTAGATTTAACAATACGGGAATGGAAGTTGTCCTAACAATTTTCAGCTTTCCTAGGCAAGATTGCTAACAAATGAGAGAGGCAAAAAAAATAGTGGTCACCTTTGACAATCTAGATATAGAAGGGCTTGTACTCCAACTTATTACCCAGAGTGAATCAAAATTTACTGGGAGGATGGAGATAGTAACTTCAAAAGGTGTAAAGTGGGATATCTACCTTGGTTTAGGAAGGGTGGTCTGGGCTACGGGCGGGAGTCATCCCCATCGACGTTGGCAACGTTTATTAGTAAAGTATTGTTCTCAGCCGCAGTCCCAACCAACTATCCGGGGACAGGATGAATTTGAGGCTTGGGACTATCATGTGTTGAGTATTCTTGTCAAGCGCAATCAAGTTCCCCTAGAACGAGTCAAACTAATTATTACTGATCTCTTTGAAGAGATTTTATTTGATCTCTACCAACGCTCAGTCCAACAGGAAAGCATTTTTGCCATTCGTTGGGATTTGGGGATCCGTCCTTCCCAGCAACAAGTTTTACCACCCCATACGATCGTATCTCCAGAATTAAGCATCGATCGAGCACGAGAAATCTGGAAAGGTTGGCAAGAAGGAGGAATTGGGGGAATATTTCCAGACCTTGCCCCCGTAATTAGAAATCCGGCAGAGTTGAAACAGCTTATTCCTGTTCCTGTTTATAAAAATTTGCAACGAGTAATTGATGGGCAGCGGAGCTTGCGGGATGTGGCGCTGGTGATGAAACTCGATCTGATGAAGTTGGTAAAGGTGCTGCTTCCCTACCTGCGTCGGGGCATGATTGATTTAATTACAGTAACCGATGTGGTTGCCTTGCCAGAAAACCTTCAAAATCCAGAACCTCGAACAACTCCAGACCAGCGCTCCACTCCAGAAAGACAAAAACTAGTCCCCAGAACAAATATCAATAATGCCCATGCTCCTTTGATTGTTTGTATAGATGATAGCAAGCAAATATGTGAGGAGATGGAATACAATCTTACCCAAGCAGGTTATCGATTTATTGGTTTACAGGATTCGGTGATGGCGTTGGCAACTCTCTTGGAAGTCAAGCCAGATTTGATTTTTTTGGATCTAATTATGCCCGTAGCCAATGGTTATGAAATTTGCGCTCAGATCAGGAGAATTTCTTTGTTTCATGATACTCCGGTGGTGATTTTGACGGGAAATGATGGGTTGGTCGATCGAGTCCGGGCAAAAATGGTCGGGGCGACAGACTTCCTGACAAAACCAGCTAAACTAGAAAAGCTCCTATCTACTATCCAAAAGTATATAAAAGCTGCACCATCTTGAAAGAATGTTAATATTTACAAAAGGATTTACTTGTCAATTTCAAAGCTAATTCTACCACCACCCACTGCTATGCTCTGAGCTTGCCGCAGGGAGTTTTACCGAAGTATTATATCTATCCCGAAGATTAGCATTTTTCTAATTAGCTAACGACTACTAACCATCGCCAATTTCTATGAAAACTATTCTCCTTGTTGAAGACGGGATTACTGAAAGCAAAACTATTACTGCTTGTTTACAGGGTGCTGGATTTGCAGTAATTAATACTGGTAGCGTAGAACAAGCCCAGCCCAAAGTACTCCAACAGCGTCCAGATTTGATTTTATTGGATGTGATTTTGCCGGGGCAGAGTGGGTTTGAGTTTTGCCGAGATCTAAAGAAAAGTCCAGACACAAAGGATATTCCGGTGGTGATCTGCTCTACCAAGTCTACCCCTGTGGATATTACGTGGGGAACAATGTTGGGAGCCGATGCTTTTTTACAGAAACCCATCAATGAGGCTGATCTGATCAGCACTGTGAAAAAGTTTACCAAAACTACCTAATTTAACCAACAAAATTTAACCAATAAATTTATCCTCCAATCTGAGACATGGTGCGATGGTAGGAGCCAGAAGGGTTAGCAATTCCAGAGGTTCTTTCTTTATAGTTAATTTCTGGTTTGAGCCTTAGAAGTTGAGCTACTTGTTGCCGGAGCTTGGTGGTGCTGATCCCTTGACGGAGGGAAGTTTTGAGGTCGATTTCGCCAGTTTCGTTCAATAGACAGGGACGGAGCCAACCATCAGCAGAGAGACGCATTCGGTTGCATCGATCGCAGAAACATTCAGACATTTGGCTAATAAATCCCAAGGTTCCCAAGGCTCCGGGAATCTGGAACACATCGGCTGGCCCCGCTCCCCGGACTTCGCCCCCAGTTAGCTGGTCAGTCAAACCCCAATGATTTTTAATCTGTTGCCGCAGTTCTGCCGAAGGAATCCACGCCCGTTCTTGAAATAGCTCACCGTTACCAATGGGCATAAACTCAATAAAGCGCACATGCCAGCGTCGATCGAGGGTTAGAGCCGCCAGCTTGAGAATCTCATGGTCATTAATCCCCGGAATCACCACCACGTTTAATTTCAAGGGATTAAAACCCACCTGATAGGCTGCCAAAATTCCTTCCCAGACCTGCTGCCACCGAGCCTTGCCCCGATTGCCAATAATTTGCTCAAAGGTGACTGAATCCAGCGAATCAAGACTAATATTAATCCGCCGTAACCCTGCTTGATACAAATCCCCTGCCATTCCTGCCAAGAGAAAACCATTAGTCGTCATGGATAAATCTTCTGTGCCGGGGAGATGGGCGATCGAGCGCACCAAATCCACCACCCCCGGACGTAGCAACGGCTCTCCACCAGTCAACCGAAACCGATGAAACCCAAGGGGAATAAATACTTCTTCTAATAGGGTAAGCAATTCTGAGGAACTAAGGAGTTGCTGTTGCAGAATATATTCGAGTTCCGCATCCTCTGGCATACAGTATTGACAGCGAAAATTGCAGCGATCGATCAAGCTAATTCTCAAATAATCTACTGGGTTCATGGGGCGGTGGTTTCTCTGTTCCTAGACTTTATTCCCTATATTTTAACTTGCCAATCCAACTAAACCTAACTAAACCCAATTAGCCTCAACTAATCCAACTCCACCTATGAGGATGCCTAAAAAGTTTCTAGCGACTAAAGTCGTTACTACAAAAAATACTCTATAAGCTAACTAAGCTGAATCTAATCAAAAAACTTTATTCTCTACCTCCATGTACCTCCCCTTACCTCCCTCTACCTCCTCATTTTAACTATGAAGAAACTATGAGCTAACTATGAGCCAACTATGAGACAAAATGCTTATTTTTCTCTCCTAATAATGGAATAATTAAGGTTAGTTTGCTTGCAGTTAGTCGCTGTATAAATAACTGTAAATTAATGGCTTTAATTAATAGAAATAAGGAAATATGTTAGAAGCATTTACTGCTGGTTTGACGTTGATTACCATCTCAGAATTAGGGGATAAGACTTTTTTTATTGCCGTAATTTTGGCAATGCGTTATTCTCGGTTGCTAGTATTTTGGGCAGTGTTGGCGGCTTTGGCGTTGATGACGGTGATTTCTGTGCTGTTTGGACAAGTGGTGTCTTTGCTTCCCGCCATGTATATCAAGTATGCCGAGATTGCCTTGTTTCTAGGATTTGGGATCAAGCTAATCTATAACGGACTACAAATGCAAAATGGCTCAATCGACTCTGAGGTTGCCGAAGCCGCAGAAATGGTTAACTCAGCCATGGATGAACCTTTAGATAAATCTTTAGACAAACCTCTAGATAAATTCCAGACTACCCAGAAAAAACTAGGAGAATTTTGGCAAACTCCTTTGTTGAAAATATTTATCCAAGGCTTTAGTTTGACCTTTCTTGCCGAGTGGGGCGATCGAACCCAGATTGCCACCATTGCCCTTGCTGCTGCGAAAAATCCTTGGGGTGTCACCCTAGGGGCGGTGTGTGGTCATGCTATTTGTACTCTAATTGCTGTCTTTGGCGGACGGTTCATTGCTGGGAAAATCTCCGAGAAAACCATCACGATTTTGGGAGGAATATTATTTTTGATTTTTGCTGGGGTGGCGATTAGGGATATTACGTAGAAAGGAAAAAGTAGAAATTAAAGTTGCAATTAGAAAAATTGTCTAGGAAGTCACTTCGGATAGAGAGAAAATATATCGAGAATAGGGCAGAATATTAATCATGAAAGTAACTGGGGATTCCCTTGAGGCAAAACCATGCCGACAATTCTCTACAACGGAACTAACTTTACAATTCCCCCCAACCTAGGCTTAGGCACTCCGGGAACGCGACGACTTGCCTACGGACAAATTCCCACCCCCTTTTCTGCGGCTCCTTTCCAACTTTTGGCAACTGGGGCAGGAACTGGAACCTTAAACACAAATAATCCCTCTGGAGCTAACACGGGCTATGGGGGCTACACCAACTATGATCCCGCTACCTTAAATCTGCTGCCTTCTTTTACTACAAATTTAGATGCCAATACTGGTTTTACTGTAGCTTTTACCCTGCAAATTGCAGCCGAGACTAGTAATCCTAATCGAGCAGGGTTTAGTCTCACGGTAATTGGCTCGAACCAGACCGGGATTGAGTTGGGATTTCGGACTAATCAGATTTTTGCCCAATCTAGTAATTTTATTGAAACTAACAATTCCCTCCTCAACACCACGGTGAGCCGGAACTACACGCTGCAAGTCGTGAATGGTGCTTATACTCTGCGGAACGGGGGAGCGATCGTGGGCAGTCTCAACAATCAACCTCTGATTAACTACAACTTCAACCCTCTTGCAAGTACACCCCCCTTACCTTTCAATCCCTACACTTCCCCCAATTTTCTATTCTTTGGGGACAACACCGATCAAGGGAATGCCAACTTTACTATTAGCAACATCATTGTCAATGCTCTGCCCGTAGCCAATCCCGAAAGCTATCAAACCCCGGTGGATACCATCTTGACCGTAGCTGCTCCTAATGGAGTTTTGGCAAATGATTCTGATGCCGATGGAGATACTTTAACGACAGTGCTAGTTACGCCTCCTAGCTTGGGCAGTTTGGCTCTGAATCCGAACGGGAGCTTTACCTATATGCCGAATGCTGGGGTGAATGGGGTTGATAGTTTCCAATACCGAGTTAATGATGGGACAATTGATTCAAGGGATGTGGTGACAACAACTATCTCGATCGCGCCTCCTCCCAGCCCTACTCCTGTAAATCCAGAACTCCTAAAATTATTACAAAATCCACCCCCACCGCCGACCCCAGCTCCGGTAATTGTGGGAAATTTGCCCTCACCAGAGACTCAACCAACCCCGATTAATTCTTTTAATCCTGTTAATCCTTTGGGTTTTCCTATTGATCCCAAGGGCGGGACGGGCAACCTTGAGGAAGAAATTGTCTATTACGGTACACCGGAGGATGATGTCATTGTCGGTACAGCCAAGCGAGAAGCCTTTTTCGGGTTTGGGAAGAAAGACCTATTGCGGGGCGGGGGTGGGGTCGACCGCTTTTTTGGGGGGCGGGGAGCAGATGCGATCTTTGGGGGAAAGGGTAATGATTCCTTGCGGGGTGGTCGGGGTTATGATTTTTTGCAGGGAGGGGCAGGGGACGATATTCTTCATGGGGGCAAGGGGAAAAATATTTTAACCGGGAGGACAGGGCGCGATCGATTCCAGCTTGGCAAAGGACAGGATTTGATTACAGATTTTGTGATCGGGGAAGATAAGCTTGAGTTAGTCGCAGGTTTGAGCTTTACCGAACTAGTGATTACCCAAGGCACAGGGGCAGCAGTATTGAGTTTGATTCCCAATGCTTTTAGACCAAATTTTCAGGCGATCGCCGCCCTTGTGGGGATCACTCCATCCACGGCTGCCAACTTTATTCCGGCTCCTCTGGGTACAACTTCCCTAAATCCACAGTGAAACAAGTCCGCCCAAAATCACTCTCCACCTCGATCGTCGCCCCTAGGTATTGAGCCAACCTCCTGACTAGGGCTAGACCCAAGCCTGTGCCACCGTAGCGCCAAGGATCTCGATTAGGAATCCGGTAGAACTTATCAAAAATTCGCTCTAATTCTTCTGAGGGAATTTCCACACCAGAATTAACTACACTAATCTGGACATGGGGCTGCTCTTGCGAAGAAAATTGCTCGATTGTGGCAGTAAAGAGAATAAACTCTCCGGCGGGGGTGTACTTACAAGCATTATTCAAAAGTTCAACAATAATCCGTTCAAGGATCGAAACATCTGTAGTAATTTCTGGAAAATCTGGGGGAATTTCAATAAAAAGCTGTTGTTGCTGACTTTTGGCTCTCTCCACAAAAGTATCTGTAATGTAGGGAATCCAGTATTGGAGTTTGATGGGGGTCAGGCTTAGGGGTTCAGTTCCTGATTCTAAACGAGTTAGATCAAGGAGGTCATTAATTAATTTTTCTTCCCGTTGGGATTCACCATGCAAAATCTGGATATAGGTTTCTAAAACTTTGAGATCTCCCTGAAATCCTCCCAAGTTATCAATCAAGATTTCGATCATATCCGTGGCAATTTTGATACTGGAGATCGGGGTGCGGAGTTCATGGGAAATGGTACTCAGAAAGTCATCTTTGAGGAAATTTAATCGCTCTAATTCTGTCACCTGTTTTTGGGCAGCTTGGTAGAGTTGGGCTTGGCGAATGGCGATCGCACATTGGTTGGCTACCTGCTCTAATAGGCGAATTTCCATCTCCCCAAAGCTAGAAAGAGGCGGCTTAAATAGCCACAGGTCTCCCAATAAACCATGATCATCAATGATCGGGCAGGTAAGCATGGCAAAATCATGGCGAATAAAGCTAGAGTTGAGGAGGCAAAAGGCAGTATACTGTCCCTGTTGGAGTTGATGGTAAATATCAGGCAAATCAGCCATGAAAAGATTATTTCCAAAGTGGGAAGAAACCCCCACCTGAGTTGCTTCGTAGGCAATGGTTGCTTGGAATTGCAGTGGAGTATGGGATCGATCGAGGTTAGGTGTTAAACCATAAGAAGAATTAGTTAGAGAATTAGTTAAACCATTAGTTAAAGGATTTGCTAGAGCATTCACTGGATTACTGTTTTCTAAATTACTATTAACTGAACCCTTCGCTGGATTATTGTAGAGGACAGCATTACAACAATCTACTTCTAGGGTTTCTAATAGTTCTTTGACTACGGTTTGGAGAATTTGATTTTGATCTAGGGAATCCCGGACTTTATCCGTAATACGTTTGAGAGTTGCCTCAAAACTTAAAGCCCTCTGAAGTTCTAGGGTATGGAGGTGAACTTGACGCTCTAGGCTGGTATTAAAGGCTTGTAATTGTTGATGGAGTTGCGACTGTTGGATCGCGATCGCCAACTGCTCCGCCACACTAATTGCCAATTCTTCATCCAGATCTGACCAAGAATTTAAGCGGGTATGCCGTGCCAAGCTCAAACTGCCCCATACTACTCCTCGGACATGGAGCGGGATCAATAGCCAAGCCCCAGGGAACGATCGAGCTAGTTCTCGATTAATTTCATCCTCTGCCTGTACCGCATCTCCTAGGCGCACAACCTCCAATTTTTTTAGCCTTGCCGCAACGGTATTATCTTGATCGGGAATTTTTGAACCTAGAGTGTCAGCCATAGTCAGCTCGTGACGATAGGAAGCAACAGTTAACCAAAAGCCTTCTTGGGGACGATATTCCACAATATCCGCTCGGTCTGTCGTTAACAAATGGGCGATCGCTGTGGCGGCTGTAGTGAAAGTTTGATTCAAGTCTAGAGAATTGCGAATGCTCCCCACTACTTTCCTGAGAGCTTTTTCTTGCTGAATTTTCTGGAGTAACAGTTTTTCTAACCGCTTCCGTTCGGTAATATCTTGACCGATACCCAGCCGATTGCCATTGGAGAGGAGAATATTTACCCAAGAAGTATCAATAGTCTGTCCATGTTTTGTGATGGCAACAACATCTAACCATTGTCCTGTCGCCCCAATCATGTGAGCCATAATTTGTTGGTAAAGGATTGGATCGGGATAGGCGATCGCCAAAACGTCAAGCTCTCGATAGTCTTCCAAAGACCAGCCCATTACTTGCACCAATTCTGGATTAACCTGCTGCACTACCCCTTGATTATCGTAGAGAGCCAACATAATCGGGATATGCTCAAAGACTGCTTGCAGAACTTCCTGCTGTTTTCGCAAATCCAGTTCAGCCAATTGCCGTTGCTGGATTTCTATCTGGAGATCATGATTAATCTGGCTAATTTTCTGAGTTTTCTGATAAGCAGTCTGGGCTAAGTAAATCAATCCCCCCAGCCCGATCGCCAAGATAATTCCCCCAAAAAGAATAATCCAAGGCAGAAAAACGCCCCCTTGTTGCCCAAATCGTTTAGGAAAAGATAAATATACTTGCCATTCTGTATCGTAAAGATTGGATTTGAAAGAAATAGATGTCTGGTTCCTCAACCCTTGATTATTAACTTGATTATTGGCTTGATTATTGGCTTGATTGCTGGATTGATTAACAAATTGATTACGGGATTGATTACGGGATTGATTGCTAGATTCATTACCAGATTCATTAATAAATGAACTAATAGACGGATTAGGATGATGATATATTTCCTGATTATTAAAAAAAACTTGGATGCCCACTCCCTTAACGATTGGGGACTTAAAAATATGATCGAAAAAATCAGGAATTTTTAAAACTCCCACTAATATTTCTTCCTGTCGATCGCCCAGTTCTCCTAGGGGAACAAATATTGCTAGGTCTTGATGGAGTATCTGTTTCTTTAATAATTTCTCAGACGAATTTTTAGATATTTCTCTAGATATTTCTCCAGATTTTTGCTCAGGTAATTTATTGCTATTTTGACTGGGGTTTACGCCTTTAATATCTGCTGTTACTAATTTGATAATTGCTGCCGCATCTTTACCAATGAATAAATTATTTAACGACTCTCGGAAAAAATCTCGTGATAGCTGAATATTTTTGGGAATAGTCCAATCTGCCTTGCCTTGGGTATTAATATGCGCGATCGCCCCATACCCCGGATAATTTTCGTAGTAACTCTGAGCATCGTGCTGCCAATCCTGCTGACTCAGTACTCCATAAATCCGTTGATGTACTTGCCAGTGCCGACTCATTCTCTCTAGAATTGAAACCCTTGTACTTAATTGCCGATTAAAAGTCTCTGTGATTTCTAGCACCTCTTGAGCAATAAATTGCCTCGTCAATACCTGCGCTCCCGTCCATAACCTATACCAGAGACAAACCACTATCACTAGAAGGCTTAATCCTACTATCCACGGCAGCGATCGTTTTTTTGATAGATACTTAAACATTGCCAGATTGCCATAAAAGAATTAGGGTTATTGATTGTTACATTTCGCAACTTTTTTTTAGAAAACTATTTACAACAAATAGCACCCTTAGGGCATAGTTATTAAGGCGTGACAAACCATAGATAACTCTATAAATATTAAGTTGTCATTACCTTGTCTGCACCAAATCTGATATCGCTAAATTAACGCTAAATTATCACGAAGTTACGGAGAAGAACCAGTGAGCCTACAAACCAAGCAATATCCCGCCTGTTCCCTACAAGAAAACATCAGCGAATACGTAGCACATCTCCAGCTACACATGACCCTCCAAGCAAGAAACCTCGTCCCCAACCTCTCCCAAACCCCCGACAGCCGGGAGCAGATGCTTCACCAAACCCAAGCCCACTTTGAAAAATTAGTATCTCGTCAAGGTTTCTTCTAGGCAAGAGCCTCATTAACTGGGAATCGATCGAGCATTTTAATCGCCTCGATCGCATTTCTTTGGAGTTCGATCGAAACATGGGGAACATGGGGAATTTGCGAGAGAATATCCACCGTCCGCCGCAACAACCGGACAATATCCCCTTCATCCAGATTTGTATGGCTGCACAACTCCAGCCAAGACACCCCCAGCGCCCACTGTTGGATAATCCCCACTAAATCATATTCTAACCAGATGGGCAGAGTCACCTTGTAGCGGTTTTGGAGTTGGAAAAGTTGCCTGCGGATATGCCGGAGACTGTACAAAGCCTCGACCACAGTATCCGATGGGGCATAATTTACCCAAGTATCGGGTCTAGGGGTTTCCGTGACTAGGGCTGCCATGGCGGCGGCTAAATCTTGGGGTTCCAGATGATCCAGTTCCCCAGACATCAGCACCAGCCCGACCCACAGCTCATTATCTCCCCGAATAGCAGAGGCGGCTAATCCTTTGGGTGTGGGTGTTAAATCCGTGAGGCAATCAGATTCCCGGAGAATTTCAATCAGGTTGAGAAAATCTTGCCAATGCTGCCCTTGATATTTGCGGAACTTGGCTTGGCGATCGCTGATATCTAGCTGGAGTTCCCCTCGACGCTTTTGCCGCTTAATTAAATTCACCGGATCCCCCTGTTGTTTCAAGGGATGCTCGTGGAGCTTGGCTTCTAGGGCTGCCACTTTTTCGATCTGCTCTTGGACATGGGGAGTTACATCCAGAGTTACTTCCTCGATCGGCAGCAAAGTAGATAGCAAACTCGCCACTCCTTTCGTGACTTCATCCCCTTTCTTCCCCTGCCCCGGCTTCAGAATCAAATCCTCTGGGGGCAAGAGACCATCTACCCGCAGACATTGCTGGCTATTAATTTGCACCACATCCGCCGCCGTTGCCACATACCAACGATTATTCACTCCCAAGCACAAGAGAATGGCTGGCTGTCCCCGGAGGAGGGTTTTATGAATCAAGACTCCAGCCAAGGGGGTAGGAACAGGAATATGTTTACCCTTGAGGAAAATCACCGTACCTAGGGGGGTAACTTCCAGATGGGTAGCGATCGCCTGTTGCCGGACTTCCAAATCCTGTTGCTGCAACACTTTTAATAATCTGCGTTCTTCCTTGAGATGGGCTGCCGTTTTTTCATAGCTTGCCAACTGCCCCGGATTCACCGCCGCTAATTGAATATCTAGTTTAGCTAATTCCGCCGTCAACTCCGATATGTATTGCTTCTGGGGTTTGAGATGGAGGGTGGCGAGGTATTGGGCAAAACTTTGCTCCACTAATTCCTTAGCTTGGGGCAGGGTATGGGTCTGCAATAGATTCAACACCATACCGTAGCTGGGCGTAAATTGACTCACGAGGGGATCAGCCCCTGCCGTCGCTAGATAAAATGCTTCTTTGATCCCTTCAAAGGGAGTCTGCAATGTCACCACATTCCCGGTCGTATCCATACCCCGGCGCCCTGCCCGTCCCGCCATTTGCAGAAATTCGCTCGCAGTTAAAAGCCGATGCCCTCGATCGGTGCGCTTTGAGAGAGTGGAGATCACCGTCGTCCTCGCTGGCATATTGATCCCCGCTGCCAATGTCTCCGTCGCAAATACTACCTTCACCAAGCCCAAGCCAAATAACTCTTCTACCAAACCTTTCCAAGCTGGTAAAATTCCCGCGTGGTGCGCTGCCACTCCCCGATACAACTGCTCCACCTGTCCGGCTCTGCCTGCTTCGGGATTTTTGGCTAAAAAGTCATCAATGCGTTCCTTGAGAATGGCGACTTCTTGGGGATTCACCAAGCTCATATTCACCACATCCTGCACCGCTCGATCGCACCCCCGACGACTGAAGATAAAGTAAATGGCGGGGAGTAAATTTTTCTGTTGGAGTTGGCTCAAAATAAAGGGAATGCTGGGAGCCTCTGGTCGATCGCCCCGATGGGTGGGTTTTCTGACGCGCTTTTGCTTTAGGCTGGGATTCACATCTCGTTTTTTAGAGTCTAGCAGGGGAAACAAGCCATTCAGATTCCCAAAATAAAACTCTAGGGGGACAGGTCGGAAATTAGAATAAATTAGCTGAGTTTCGCCATGAACTGTGGTAATCCAATCCGTGAGTTGGTCGCTATTTGCCACCGTTGCCGAGAGTGCCACCAATTGAATTTTCGGGGGGCAGTAAATTACTGATTCTTCCCACACCGTCCCCCGTTGCTGGTCGTTCATGTAATGGCATTCATCCAACACCACTGCCTCTACCCCCACGAGGGAAGTCCCCACCTGACCAATGGGCGTACCATAGAGCATATTCCGAAAAATCTCTGTGGTCATCACCAAAATCGGCGCATCCCGATTCACCGAAGTATCCCCGGTGAGCAACCCCACATTCTCCACCCCAAACTGTTGCCGAAAATCCCTCAGTTTCTGGTTAGACAGAGCCTTGAGAGGAGTGGTATAAAAAACCCTGCCCCCCCGTGCCAGCGCCCGATGAATTGTATATTCTCCAATTAAGGTCTTCCCCGACCCCGTAGGCGCACACACCACCACAGATTTACCCGCATCGAGGGCGGCGATCGCTTGGAGTTGAAATTCATCGAGTTCAAAGGGGAAAATGGCGGAAAGGTTGAGTTTAGACATTATTCAAAGGGTGGTAGTTCTAGTGGAATTGCTCCCAATATCCCTTTACGGAAATCGTTGAGGATTTGTCTGGCAGCACGCTCGGAGTCACTTTTATATCGAGCCTCAGCCACAGCAAGGAGGTAATCATCGCCAGTCCCGACGAGGGGATCTAGATGATATCGTGATTGTAACGCAGCCCCGTAGCCTAAGTCTTGGATGATCTCAATCAGGGCGATCGCAATCCGTTGCCAATCGTAGGCAGCTTCCCCAATATCATCACAGATGGCGAGTTTAATCGCCGCCCCTTGATCATTGAGTTTAGCGGGAATCACCCCCGGAGCATCCAGCAGCTCGATCGCCTCAGAGATCCGAATCCAGCGCAACTGTCGAGTCACCCCCGGTCTTCTGGCACTATCCACAACTCGTTTTCCCAACAGCCGATTAATCAAAGCCGACTTGCCCACATTGGGAAACCCAATCACTACCGCCCGCACTGGACGGGGCAACATATCTCGATCGAGCCGCCGTTGATTCATCTCCATCCCCGCATTTTGGGTCGCCTGCAAGAGTTCCCGGATCCCCTTCCCATGTTGGGCATCAGTAAAGTAGGGAATTTCTCCCTTGTAGCGAAACCAATTGCGCCAAAGCTCCCGGACTCCTGCATCTACCATGTCCAATCGATTCAATACTAATAATTTTGCCTTGGTTCCCACCCATTCAGGAATCTGGGGATGGTAGGCAGAAAGGGGAATACGGGAATCTCGCACCTCCAGCACCACATCCACCCGTTTCAACTGTTCCTTGAGGGCTTTTTCGGCTTTGGCAATGTGACCGGGATACCACTGAATCGGTGGAGTACTCATTCTCTAGCCCCCTCCTGACCCACTTGACTTGTCACCACATCTAACTCCACTTCCAAAATTTGAGCAACCTGCCCTGGAGATAACCCCGCCGCCAATAACTTTGGTAATAGTTCTAACTTCCCTTCTAACTTTCCTTCCAACTTTCCTTCTAGCTTTCCTTCTGTTTTTGCTTCTTGATAGACTTTGGTTTGTTTCAAATCACTTAAGCTAAACATGGTTTCCAGTTCCTCCCGACTAAGATGGGTAAATTTGTATACCAATACAGTTTCTATCAAGTCGAGGATTTTTCTCCCTTGATTAGGATCAGTAATTTCTTCTCGAACTCGTTGCAATAGCCTTGGAGTTTTCTCTATAACCTCTTCTTGGCTATCTACTACTAATTGTACTACTCCCAAACTAATTGGTAAATCTTGGTTAATAATCAGCTCATCTAGATAAACTACCCTGAGCTTAGGCTGTAGCTCTACATAGTGAATAGACAGTCCGGGATCAAGACTACGGGTGGAAAAAATAGCAACGGCACACCAGTTATTCTCTGTTTGGTATTGTCCCAGATAGGAGAAGATTTCGGCAAATAAACGTCGATAAAAATCTGGTTTTGCTTGAAACTGGACTTCGACAAAATAAATGATATCTGTAGCACTTTCCCCTTGAGGAATAAATAGTCCATCAAATCTCCGAGCTAACTCCTTAATCTCCCTTGAAGAAAATTCATAGTTTTCTGCTATGTCTAATGCTATGTTTGATGGTACTCCAATTAACTCAAACAGTAGGGTAGGAAATACTTGGAATAAAGTATAAAAGATGGTATCGGTTCTCATAAATTAATTAATATAGCAAGCTATCTACAATCCCGATAATTCCTTAAGCTAGGACTTTAAAACTGTACATCGGTTTGGGATCATAAAATTTGATGGTGCATGAGATTCCAGCAATCTAGAGTTCCTATACATAAATTATCTTGAGTTTTGCTCCCCCTAAATTGCAACATTTAAGTTAATTTGCCGTTGGTTGATCTTCCCCGGCTGACCCTCTAAGGAGCCTTGGGAATTGAGCCAGAACAGATTTAGAATATTTTTTTATGCAGAAAATTTTCGCTAGAGACGCTGATTATCCTTGGTTCTGGATTCTGACCGTTGCTGCCCTATTGGTTTACTTAGTTGCCCTAGGGAATCTCCCTCTGCGGGATTGGGATGAGGGAACCTATGCCATTATTTCGAGGGAAATGTATCGCTCCCAGAATTGGCTCTATCCTACTCTCCACGGTGCGCCCTTTTGGGAGAAACCACCTTTAGTTTATTTGTTGATTGCGAGTAGTTATACCCTTGGGGGTGTGAGTGAGTGGACAACAAGGCTGCCTTTGGCGATCGCCTCTGCTCTGGCAGTGCCTCTGGTTTATGGGATTGGCAGAAATATTTTTGATCGACAATTACCAGCTATTTTTAGTGCGGTGGTTTATCTGACTCTCCTCCCGGTGGTGCGCCATGGACGGTTAGCAATGCATGATGGTCTTGCCGTCACCTGTTTTTTATTTGCCCTCTGGTGTTTGCTGAAGGGAGAAAAACGCCGAGTCTATCTCCTTGGCTTTGGGGTGGGCATGGCTTTGCTGACCTTGAGTAAAGGAATTTTGGTACTACTCTTGGGGGCGATCGCTCTCGCATTTCTCCTGATTGATTCTCCCCCCGGACTCTCTGGCGGGAATCGTTGGTATGTATTCAAATCTTGGTATTTTTGGCTGGGGATTGGCTTATCTTTGATCCCCGTAGTGGCTTGGTATGGCTTACAGATTCGAGCCTACGGGAATGTCTTCATTCAAGTCAACTTTTTTAACCAATCCTTCGATCGCATCTCTCAAGTTGTCCACAGCAATACCGGCCCCCCTTGGTACTATCTGCTGGAATTGATTAAATACTCCATGCCTTGGCTCCTCTTCCTGCCGGGAGGAATTTATCTCGCCTATCAACAATGGGGACAAAGTTGGAGTTGCTTAGTTTTGCTGGGCTTGGGGATTTATTTCCTGCCTATTTCCCTGATGGGGACAAAGCTGCCTTGGTATATTATTCCCCTCTATCCCTTTGTCGCTTGGGCTGTGGGAGCGCAATTGGCAGAACTTTGGCAACAAACTCGCCAGTACTCTCGCTACTATTCCCGCCAGTATTCTCTTTTGGGCAGACAAATCTTTACAGGAATTTTTGGCATTCTTACCCTCGGCGGGGTGGCGGGTTTGGTCTATTTTGTGCTGGTCGATCGACAAGTTGTACTGATCTTGATGGCGATTAACGTAATCCTGACTATGGGGCTAGTAACAGTTTTGTGCTGGCGACAGAACCATAATTACCTGATCAGCTTGGCTGGCGGTCTGTATCTTTCTCTAGTGTTATTAATGTGTTCTCGATCGTGGCTCTGGGAACTAAATGA
This sequence comes from Microcoleus sp. GA_180221_E-2-1-MAG-45_12, assembly GCA_020692245.1. GTDB lineage: Bacteria > Cyanobacteriota > Cyanobacteriia > Cyanobacteriales > JAAUUE01 > JAAUUE01. The sequence continues at coordinate 7,740 of JAIMKT010000062.1, read as the reverse complement.
AGCCTTTCCCGTTTATCCTGTAGCTGCCCTAGTGAAAACCCAAACTCCCCCAGA
>JAIMKT010000062.1:4472-7678 GCA_020692245.1 Microcoleus sp. GA_180221_E-2-1-MAG-45_12 | reverse complement strand
TCTACACTTCCTACCCTTACCACCGTCCCAGTCTCAACTTCTATAGCGATCGACGCATCCAGCCCCAAGATATCAACACCCTCAACCAACTTTGGACAGAATCCCAACCCTACCTCCTCCTAGATCAACCAGTCCTCGAAAAACTCAATTTAGCAAATAGTCAAGTCTTGGGAACAGCGGAGGGGTTTACCTTGATTGGGAAGAGGTAAGGAGAAGGAGGTACAGGGAGGTAAGGAGAGGTAAAGAATAGAAGGTACAGGAGGGATTAGAGTTTGATGATGGTTTAGATTATGAATTTAGATTTTGATTAGAATGTAGCTGTCAAGTCTCTCTGAATTAACTAGACTTTACCCAGTTGCTAGTTATCTACAAACTTTTATCAATTTGTTTTTCTGATAAATTTCATAGCCTTAGTAATTTTTACTTAATTTGTAGCCTCGGTAGTTCGCTTAATTTTGAGTTTGTTGATAATGTTTAGATGGTTCCGCCATCCCCTTACCCCAATAAAATTCCCCGACCCTTGATTTTCAATCTGTATCAAAACTCTTCCTTCCTCTACTCCCCCATCCCCAAAAATTCCCCAAAACTCCCTAAAACTCCTAACTCCCTCTACCTCCCCTTACCTCCCTGTACCTCCTATCTTTACCTCCTTCCCTTATGAAAACCCTCCCCAGACAAAACAAAGACCGAGAGCTTCGTGGTTTTCCCCCAGAAAGAAACTGGAAATCACCACCTTTACCCAAAATTAAATCGATGCGTTTGGTGAAATGGTTGGCTCCCGGTTTGTTGGTGAAGCGTTGGTTATTGCTAAGTGCGGCGGGGGTGGTATTGACGAGTTTGGGACTAGCGATCTGGGTACAGTTAACACCGATTTTTCACCTGATGCAGTTGGCAGGGAATGCGATCGAGTGGTTGGCAACAATTATGCCGAGAAATATATCGGGGCCCTTGGTGATTTTATTGGGGGTGTTCTTTGTGTTTTTGGGACAGACTCGATCACTGGAAGCCATCACAGAGGTGTTGAAGCCAGATAATGATGACGAGTTGGTGGATTTATTAATTACCCATCGTCGTTTGAAACGGGGACCAAAGGTGGTGGCGATCGGGGGCGGTACGGGTTTATCGACGCTCCTCCGGGGGTTAAAGAATTATAGTTCCAACATTACAGCGATTGTCACCGTGGCTGATGATGGGGGTTCCTCTGGGCGACTCCGCAAGGATTTTGGGGTATTACCACCGGGGGATATTCGCAACTGCCTTGCTGCTCTAGCTGACCAAGAAAAGCTGCTGACGGAGTTATTTCAGTACCGCTTTGTGAATGGCAATGGCTTGACAGGGCATAGCTTTGGGAATTTGTTCCTGACAGCGATGACGGATATTACGGGAGATCTGGAGCAGGCGATCGCCGCTAGTTCGGAAGTGCTGGCAGTGCGGGGCAAGGTTCTACCCGCTACCCTGATGGACGTGAGCCTCTGGGCAGAATTAGCCGACGGTCGGCGCATTGAAGGGGAATCGAATATCAGTGCTGCCAATGGCAAAATTATAAAAATTGGCTGTCATCCCGAAAATCCCCCCGCTCTCCCCGCTGTAGTCCAAGCCATTCGAGAAGCGGATTACATTATCATTGGGCCCGGTAGTCTCTACACCAGTGTGATCCCCAATTTACTAGTGCCGGAAATTCGGGAAGCGATTCTCCAACGGAGAGGCTCCGCCAACGCCGCTCGCAACGTGCCGAGTATTTATGTATGCAACATCATGACCCAGCCGGGGGAAACCGATGGCTACAGTGTTTCTGATCATATCCGGGCGATCGATCGAGCCTGTGGACAAAAGCTCTTTGATGCGGTGCTGGTGCACAAGCGAGTCCCCTCAGCCCAGACCCTGATTCACTATGCCCAAGAACAATCTCATCCGGTGTTTCTCGATCGAGAAGATATTGCTTCCCTCGGCAGAAGAGTTGTATTAGCAAATGTCATGGATGAAGACATGGAGACAGGCTTAGTCCGCCATAACCATCTCCAACTAGCCCGGACACTGATGCGTTGGTATAGCGCCCACCATCGCTAGTAATTAGACTGCTACACTTCTAAAGCATGGAAGACAAAGCCCCATTCATCGGCAACTTCAGCAATCACTTTACTTACTGGTTTTCCGGCTCCGTGACCCGCTTTGGTTTCTACCCTAATTAAGACGGGATTATCACCTTGATGGGCTGCTTGGAGGGCGGCGGCAAATTTGAAACTGTGGCTGGGAACTACTCGATCGTCGTGATCCGCCGTAGTGATCAGGGTTGCTGGATATTTCGTCCCAGCTCGGAGATTGTGCAGAGGAGAATAGGCATAGATAGCGGCAAAGTCCTCTGGATTGTCTGGAGAACCATACTCAGAACACCAAGCCCAGCCGATCGTAAACTTATGAAACCTGAGCATATCCATCACGCCCACCGCCGGCAACGCTGCCCCAAATAGTTCTGGTCGTTGGGTTATGCACGCTCCTACTAATAGACCGCCGTTACTTGCCCCACTGATAGCTAACTTGGAACTAGAGGTGTATTGGTGAGCAATGAGCCATTCCGCCGCCGCAATGAAATCATCAAAGACGTTTTGCTTTTGCAATTTCATCCCCGCCTCGTGCCACTCTTCCCCATACTCGCCGCCGCCCCGGAGATTGGGCACAGCATAAACTCCCCCCATTTCCATCCACACCAGATTACTCACGGAAAAGTAAGGGCTGAGGGAAACATTAAATCCCCCATAGGCGTAAAGGAGAGTGGGATTATTGCCATCAAAAACTAAGCCCTTTTTATGGGCAATGAACATGGGGATCGCCGTGCCGTCTTTGCTTTGATAAAATACCTGCTTGATTTCATAGGCATCGGGCTGAAAATCTACTTGAGGACGACGGTAGAGAGTGCTGGCTCCCGTTACCATGTCGTAGTGATAGATGGTGTTGGGACAAGTAAAACTAGTGAAGGTGTAGAAGGTTTCTCGATCGTCCCGCTTGCCCCCAAAACCCCCTGCGGAACCAAGTCCGGGTAAGTCTACCTCCCGCACCAAAGTTCCCTCTAGATCAAAAACCTTAATCACGGTGTGGGCATCTTGGAGATAGTTCGCCACCAATTGATTATTAATCAGACCCAGACCTTCTAGGGTTTCCGGGGCTTGGGGAATAATTTCTTGCCAATTTTCTGGAGCAGGTTGCTGGAT
>JAIMKT010000062.1:0-4183 GCA_020692245.1 Microcoleus sp. GA_180221_E-2-1-MAG-45_12 | reverse complement strand
ACCCGGTGGTAGTAGAGTTTTTGATAATAATTGACCTCGGCAAGAGCATCACCTTGGGGCGCATCGTAGCGACTGTAGTAAAACCCTAAATTATCTTTAGTCCAGGCTGCTCCAGAGAATTTGACCCACTGGAGATGATCGGGTAAATCCACCCCCGATTCAATATCCCGAATGCGCCATTCTACCCAGTCGGAACCCGCTTGAGATAACCCATAAGCCATCAGCCTACCATCTTCACTAATGGAAATCCCGCCGAGGGCGATCGTGCCATCTTCAGAAAGTTTGTTGGGGTCAATCAAGACTTTGGGAGTGCCATCAAGGGATTTGAGAGTATACAAGACGCTCTGGTTTTGCAGACCATCATTTTTGAAATAAAAGTAGCGATCGCCTTCCTTGAAAGGGGCGCTGTAGCGTTCGTAGTTCCATAATTTGGTCAAACGCTCTTTGATCTGCTCTCTTGAGGGAATCTGGTCTAGGTAAGCAAAGGTGACTTGGTTTTGCGCTTGAATCCAGGCTTCAGTTTCTGGAGCATCGAGGTCTTCTAGCCAACGGTAGGGATCGGCAACTGGAGTGCCATGATAATCATCAATTTGGTCTACCTGACGAGTTTGGGGATAGGAAAGGGGGGGCATAGGGGGGAAGGAGGTAGAGGGAGGTAAAGGAGTTAGCGTAGATGATTAGGTTTAGTTGCTGATCACATCTGTGAAAATTTGTAGGGGCGTAAGGCTTTACGCCGTCTTGGTAGGTCTTGCGATCGGCAAATCATGTTTCCATTCAGCAATACCTAAGTAGTGTACTCTGCATTGATCTTGACATAATCATAGCTAAGGTCACAACCCCATGCAATTCCTGTGCCTTGTCCATTGCCAATTTTTACTTGGATCAACACCGTATCAGATTTTAGGTATTCCCCGGCGGCAGCTTGTTTTAGGTAGGCACTAGCTCCGGGTCGATCGAATCCCAAGAGAGGCTGTCCCTGCTCCATCAATAAAAATTCTCCTAGCTGAATCCGTAAATCTTCCTGCTCAAAGGCAACTCCGGCTCTCCCGGCGGCGGCAGCGATCCTTCCCCAGTTGGGATCTCGCCCAAAGATCGCAGCTTTTACCAAAGAAGAACCGACAATAGTTTTAGCAACTTGACAGGCTTCTGCTTCATCCCTTGCCCCGGTAACTTGGACTTCAATTAAACAGGTAGCTCCTTCTCCATCTCTAGCGATCGCCTTGGCAAGGTGTTGGCAGACGGCAGTGAGCATAGCTTCTAATTTGATTGCAGTTTCACTGGTGGGATCGGTAATGGCAGCAGTACGCGATCGACCATTAGCTAAAGCCATCAAACTATCATTGGTGCTGGTATCTCCATCCACGGTGATCTGGTTAAAACTTTTATTAGCAGCCCGACTAACCATCTGTTGCCACAACTGGGGAGCGACGGCAGCATCACAGGTGACAAAGGAAAGCATGGTTGCCATATTGGGATGAATCATCCCTGAACCCTTGGCAATGCCCCCAATGCGTACCGGACGACCATCAATAATTGTTTCGAGGGCAATGGATTTAGGCACAAGATCCGTGGTGATGATCGATCGAGCGGCATCTTCCCCGCCATTTTCTGAAGCCGCAGCCACAAGAGTGGGTAGCCCAGCTTTCAACGCATCCAGTTTAATCCGTTGCCCAATTACCCCCGTGGAAGCAAGGAGAATCAAATCTGGGTCAATGTGTAAAACTTCTCCCAGAGCTTTGGCGCTTTCGATCGCATCTTGCCAGCCCTGTTCCCCAGTAGCAGCGTTCGCCTGTCCCGCATTACAGAGAATGGCTCTAGCACTGGGTTTGGCTTGCAGGCGTTGTTTGCAATAATCCACACAGGCAGCCCGGACTACGGAAGTCGTAAAGACCCCGGCAGCGATCGCATCCACATCCGAGAGAATCAAGGTCAAATCCTTAGCTCCTGAAGGTTTTAATCCAGCAGCAATCCCCGCTGCCTTGTATCCCTGCGCCGCCGTCACACCCCCCGCCACTTCTTGCCAGTCTGCCATAATGCCCTCTGTAAACTATAACTTTGCCTATTTTGCTACGGGATTATAGCTTGACACTCCTCGACCTAAAGGTGCAAGGATTCTTGGTTCAACGAAACCACTTAAACTAGCTACCTTGCAGTGCCTAGCCCAGAGGTGGGATTCTCCCCAAGCGTTAATTTGGGTATGCCCTACCCTATTCGCATTGCTGCGCATCCTTTTGGATATTGAAACACATTATGTCTCAAATACTGTATGTCTAGCTCCTTTGAATCTTTTACCCACTGCGAGGAAGAGTCTAGAAAAATGCAGTAGAACCGCATAGATTCAATTTTCAAGGTTCAGGGCTTTGTCTTTCGACAGCGAGGTTTTTTAAGTGGTTAATTACCTTTCCACTATCCTTGAGTATATATGAAAGCAGCCCTAGAAGAGCAGGGTTTTAAACCCAAATTTTTGATAGAAATTAAAAATATCCTTATCACCATTACTATCATGGAACTCAACTCGAAAGAGCTAACAAATCAATTGGTTCGTACCTCAAAGGGATTAAATTTTCTGCTTTGACTGTCAACATCGCATAAGCCTGACCATCCAGATCTGAAAACTCAACCTCAAAAGCTGCTCCTTCCCCTAAGACATCAACCACCGTCCCAACTTGTCCTTGACAAAGCAAAATAGGTGACTCTGTGAGAAACCGATTCGATCGAATATCTTCTTTCAGGACAACCATTTCATGCAGTTTAATTTCTCTCATAAATAGCCTCTCTATCGAATAGGATAAACGCTAGTTAGTCGTGGATAACTTTCTCCATGATGAACAATCCAAGCACTCAGTATTGAAGATCTGCCAAAATCTGTTTCTAAATCAAAAACTATCACGTAGCGATCGCCATATTCATCAGAACGTGTAAACTGTGCTTGATCAGAAGTAGCTGCCGCCTTACGAATTGCAGTGATTAATACTTCTATATTTTGCTTCGTAATCCCCAGTTTAGACTCAAATAGTCTAGCTTTGTGTTTGCCACTGCTATGATTGAAATCTAAGGAATAGGTATCTAATTTATTAATGATTTGTTGTAAATTTATCTTGTCTCCGTAAGGTGGCTTCATACATTGAGCAACTGAACTAGACTTTAATTATGCGATATTATGCGATCGACCTCCTCAAAGAACGCCGCTCTACCCTAGTTACAAACCGTCTTAGGATAAACCAAATACGCCCCAAGCAAAGGAGCTAAAACATAATGAGACAGGTGACTACAGCAAAAACAAAACTCTACGATCGAGACTATTTGCAATGGGTTGAAGACGTTGTAAACAAGCTGCGGGCTAGAGACTTTGAGCATTTGGATGTTGAAAATTTGTTAGAGGAGATTGAGGACTTGGGTAAATCCGAAAAAAAAGAGCTATTAAATCGCTTGGCTACCTTGCTGGAACATCTACTCAAGCGGATTTATGTGAATATGCCCCAAGAATTTAATGGCTGGGAACGGACAATTAGAGAACAGCGCCGCCAAATTAAACGAGCAATCAAGTTTTCCCCTAGTCTTGCTCCACTTTTTGATCAGTTTTTTGATGAAGCATTTGGGGATGCCCTTGATGAAGTTCGGAAAGAAAAAGGCTATAAATCTGTCCAGTTCCCTGATACATGGCAGTTTAGCCGTGATCTTAAAGCAATATTAAATACTGATTTTTGGGAATAGGCGATCGACCCCCTCAAAAAAACTTCTTGAAGCAACTCCTCAAAGAAACTCCTCAAAGAAAGTCGATCGAGCCTCGTCACTATTAATCTAGTTACTGCTGTTTATTTAGAAATTACTTAGTGCTGCCTGTGATTTTGGGGTCAGCCTTGACGGCAGCTTCAGCAGTTTTTACCTGTTCCTTGCATTTGGGGTCAATTTTGGTGTCCCACTCATGGAAGGGAGATAAACCTAAACCGCCATTTTCTAGGGTGGAAAGTTGAATTCCCGGTTTAAAGTTGCCAGCCACAAAATCCTTAACTGCTACGCCTACAGCCACATCCATATTTTTAGCGGCGCTAGTGATCAGGGCAGATTTGACTTCAGGATAGGTGAGGTATTGATCCACGTCTACGCCGATCGCCTTCTTGTTGGCTTCCTTCGCTGCCAATAAACCCCCATTACCAGTGTTGCCCCCGGCTCCAAAGATCAC
>JAIMKT010000002.1:82429-105316 GCA_020692245.1 Microcoleus sp. GA_180221_E-2-1-MAG-45_12 | reverse complement strand
GGGGCTTTACAAGACAATGGCAGAGCCACGGTAATCGGCTCTCAGACCTTTGGCAAGGCTCTAGTCCAAGCGGTAAATCCTCTTTCTGATGGTTCAGGTTTGGCAGTCACGATCGCCCACTACTACACTCCCAACGGCACAGACATCAACAAAAAAGGAATTACTCCAGATATCAAAGTTGACCTCACCAGCGAAGATATCCGCCGTCTTTCCTTAACTCCGGGCTTAATCGGTACGATCGAAGATCCCCAGTACCAACAAGCAGTTTCTGCCCTCACTGCCTCCATCAATCCCAGTGCCAGACTTGCCAATCAACAATTCAGGATTCCTACTACTTCTATTAATAATTAATGGTTAATCTTCATGGTTAATTCTAGTTAGTCCTAGTTGATTCTAGCTAATCCTAGGAATTGATAGTTGGTAATTTTCCTTGTAAGAAATGATGGGTTGGCAATAGTTGTTGACCCATTTTTTTATGTAGTTAAAGCTAATATTCTAGAGTAGAAATGGGTTTTGCAGTTCTAGGTTAATAATTCAACGAGATTTTACAGGTTAAACTTTTTAGGAAAGCAAAAATTATGACTACCTCTACAGTTGATCAAAAAATAGATCAAGCAATTGATCAAACAGTTACCAAAACCTACACCCCGATCGAGTATTTTGCCCTAGAAGAATCTACCCAACTCAGACATCGATATTGTAATGGAGAAGTTATTCCTATGCCCGGAGGTACACCAAATCACAATAACCTCACGCTACTGTTTATTGCCTTGTTAATGACTAAACTCAAAGGTAAATCTTACAAAGTATTTGGTGCTGACCTCCGCCTCTGGATGCCAGAACAACAGACTTATAACTATCCTGATGTCATGGTGATTCCCAAGCCAGTAGAATTACAAACTGGACGTAAAGATACGGTAATTAACCCCATTTTAATTGCTGAAGTATTATCTAATTCCACCAAAAACTATGACCGCAGTGAAAAGTTTATAGATTATCGGACAATTCCTAGTTTTCAGGAATACTTATTAATTGATCAATACAAACCCCATGTAGAACAATATATTAAGCAGGGGGCAAATCAGTGGTTAATGGTGGAGTACGATCGCCTAGAAGATCATTTCTTGTTGCCTTCTTTAGGAATTGAAATTAGTTTGGCTGATTTGTATGCAGATATTGAATTTTGAAGCTAAAAATTAAGCTAAGAGTTGAGGCTAAAAATAATGGTGACAACTACACAGAAAATGTCCTTTGAAGAGTTCCTTGACTATGACGATGGGACAGATACTTTATATGAGTTGGAAAATGGAGAATTAATTCCCATGTCTTCAGAAAGTGATATTAATCAACGAATTGCAGTATTTCTACTAGTTTATTTTTCTCAATTGGGCATCGCATCTTATCGTTTACGGATGAAGGCAGAGATCGCCGTCAATAGCAGGCTAGTGGGGGTACGGGTTCCAGATTTGGTGGTGTATTCTGAGGAACTGGCAGAGATGATGGAAGGGGCAAAGCGATCGCTGGTCTACATGGATATGCCCCCGCCCTTATTAGTAGTTGAGGTGGTCAGCCCCAATCAAGCTAACCGAGATTATCGCTACAAACGCTCTGAGTATGCCGCACGGGGGATTGCTGAGTATTGGATTGTGGATGCGATCGACCAAAAAGTAACAGTGCTGGAATGGGTAGAGGGGTTCTATGAAGAGCAGGTATACACAGACGATCAAGCCGTTGCTTCCCCTGCCTTAGGAAATTTAGGCATCACCGCCACCCAAGTTTTACAAGGTTCCTAAACAAAAGTGCCTACACAAAGATGCTTAAACAAACCTAAGCGTTTTCATCAGGCTGCCTTGGCTTGGGGGGAGTCTCATCGGGCAGACTACAGGATGAGGAAGCAGTTAACTGGAAATTAGAATTAGTAGTATTACTGGAAAAAGGAAAGGGGGCTGCAAGTAACAATCCTGAACCCATACTAACCACGAGGGTAGTGATCGCCAGAGTAGCAGGTTTTATAAGTAGTTGAGTAAGTTTCATAGCTAATAAATTTGTTGAAAGTAGTGTTGAAAGTAGTACAGAGAGAAAAATAAAGGATAGCATCTATATAAAATCTACAGGGAGATGATACCCTTTTATCCAAATCATAGCTTTATCGGGTCTCCCCAGATAATTAGAGAGGTCTTTCTGGCCCTGTTTCCACGGGGAGATCGCTTTGACTATACTCAGTCCAAGAACCCTCGTAGATACGGACTTTGGGATAGCCGAGGAGGTGCTTGAGGACAACGTATTGCAGGGTTGCTTCCCGTCCAGTGGTGCAGGTAACAATAATATCTTGGGACTTGTCAATACCTCTTTCTGCTAATAGTTTTTCAATATCAGCAAGGGGTTTGAGTTTATGGAGATTATCTGCCTCGGTGAAGGTTGGCCAGGGGATATTCCGAGCGCCGGGAATGTGACCATTGCGGGTGAAGATATCTACTTCTCCTTGGAAGGCTCTGGGGGGTCTGGGGTCGATAAATCTAACACCGGGTTTACCAATCAAGTCTTTTACTTGGTCGATCGTAACTCTAATGGCGTTGTTATCTCGGAAGGAAAGTTTTTCAGGAATATACTTGGGAAATTCCTTGGTGACAGGCTGAGTAGCACTATAACCAGTATAACCACCATCGAGAATGGCAACTTCGTTCTGAAAGCCTATCCGTTCGAGGACATAGGCAAACATAGAGGAGCCTAAGATAGAATCTCCATCAGCATAGACCAGCACTCGGCTTTTATCAGTGACACCAGCGATCGACAGCTTTTCTGCAAGTTGATCTAGTTCTAGGTATTGGACAGGCAACCCATTTTTAGGCGCTCTCAGGACATTATCGGCAATATTGACTGCATTAGGGAGGTGATTCACAAAATAGTCAATGGGGTTTTGGCGGAGGTCGAGGATCCGGAGATTAGGATCGCTCGCATTCTCTGCTACCCAAGCGGGGGATACAAATTTCACACTCAGGTTAGCAGCATTGGAGGGTGAAGGAAATACCTGCCCAAAGAGCAGGAGGGCTAGTAAAGAAAGTGCTACTAGCAAAAATTTTGGTTGTTTGAGCTTCAGCCCAAAGGTTCTCTTTCTCATAATTTTAATTGCTGTTTAAGCTGCAAAGTAGATTTTGGCGATTACTACTTGCGACTATAGGTTACTGGAGAATCTACACAAGTTCTACAAACTTACCGTAGATTAGGTTGATAGCAATAGTACAGGATTATTCTGCATCTGGCAAGTCTGGAATTAGTTAACAAAACAGATAGATTATTCTTGTGCCTATTCCTGCTCATACAGATGGACTAGAGGGAATAGTTTCTTTGAACTGACCGATTCCCAAGGGTAGAAAAACGACTGGTAGAACTGAGATATGTAGATAAATTTCGATAAACTTTTCGATAAACTTAAAGAGATGACGTAGTGATCAAGAAATCAAAATCAAACTTGTTAGAACTTGGGACTTGATCTCCGGATTATAGGACGGCTTTTTCATATGGTTTTAATATGGTAGAGAGTTATTATCAGCAGGGCTTAGAGCAGGCAAAAGTGGGAAACTTGGTTGGGGCGATCGACTCCTTTAGTTGTGCGCTGCGAGAATTGGGGGAATTGCTGGATCACCCAGAGAAGGAAGAGAATTATGCTCAAATCTATTACCAACGGGGACTAGTTCTGTGGCAGATGCAAGACCAACAGGGGGCGATCGCTGACTATACCCAAGCCCTGAAATTGAATCCCGGATATTTTGCTGCCTACACAGCTCGATCGATGGCTTACATTGCCCAGAAAAACTTTACGGCGGCTCTCACAGATGCGGAAACTGCGGTAAATTTGGATGCTCGATCGGCTCCTGCCCAGAGGTTATTAGGGCTGATTTACAAAAACCAACATAAAACTCAACTGGCGGTGAATGCTTACCAACAGGCAGCGAGTTTATTTCTAGCTCAGGAAGATGAGGCAAATTGTCGGCGTTGTATCGAAGCCTATCGACAGTTACAAACTTTGTTACCCCCAACTCCTGAAGATTTCTTAACCGGGGTAAAACAGAAAATTCAACAGGGGAACTCTGGGGAGGCGATGGCAGATTTGAACTGGCTATTGCAGGCGGATCCACACAATGCTCAGGCTCTGGGTCTGCGGGGCGTGATCCATAGTCAAGGCGGAGATCCTACTAAGGCGTTGGCGGATCTCAATCAAGCCCTGAGTTTAGCACCCCAAGATTGGGAAGTTCGGATGCATCGGGGGGTAATTCGCCGTTTAATGGGAGATGCCTTGGGAGCGATCGCTGATTTTAATCAACTTTTGCAAGAGAATCCCCAGAGTGTTGAAGCCTATGCAAATCGTGGCTTTGCTCGTTGTCAGTTGCAGGATTATCGTCAAGGGATTGAAGATTTTTCTCGATCGATCTCCCTCAAGCCAGATCAACCCCAATACTATGGCGATCGAGGGGAAGCCCGCTATCAGTTTGGAGATATAGCCGGAGCCATTAATGATTACCAAGAGGCGGCGAATATTTGGTTTAACCGGGGCGACCATGAAAATTATCAACGGGGACTCGATCGCATTAAAATCCTGCAACAGGAATTAGCAGCCCAAAAGCTAGAACTCGCCAAACAACAACTCCCACCTCCAATATTCCCCAGTTCGACCCTACCCAACATTGATCTCCAACAACGACTCCTCGGCATGGTGGGCGGGAATAGTCTTATCGCTCAACGCCTGATTGATATTGCCAAGGAAAATTATCCCAACATGCCCGAAGAATGGTATTGGCAGAAGGTGATTTTTGATCTAGAAGGTGAACAGGATAATCTTGATTAATTTAGTCATGGTGGAGGAGATTTGCCCCGGTGATACCTGTGACTACCCAAAAGATAGCCCGGACTCCATCCCGGAGAGATTTCACTATTGGCTCCGGTTCCCTGCCAGAACTGAGGGGAAAGGGTTTAATGATGATGCCCCGACTGCCGAATACAATTTCGCCGACTACCTGCGCTCGCTGCATATGATCATCGGAAGTAACTAGATAGACGCTATCGATCCCTTGACGCTGGAAATCATTGGCTAGGGTGGTGAAATTGGTCACTGTATCTAAGGCTCGACGATCGATGTGCAGACGCTGACGATCGATCCCTGCATTATCAAAAAGCATTTCTGTATATTCTTGAGGGCTGCCGGAGGATACCCAAATCTGAGTTTCAGGGTGAGACTTGGCAAGATCGATCGCAAATTTTTCCCGTGCAGGTTCGCCGCCTAAAACCAAAATCACCTCTGGCTCTACAAACCAGCTAGCCACTTGCCGATAGCCAAAAAAGGTAGCGATCGTCAAAACAGCTACGGGCAGTAGCGTCACCTTGAGGGGATAGAAAAAATTGGATTTACGATGACTAAAGGCTTTAATTTCCATTGGCTAGGGGCAGAACTATTTACGAAATCATCTAAATTATCTGGACTATCTGGACTATCTGGACTTTATTAAATTATCTAGACTTTCTGAACTTTCTAGGAAGTGAACTCCCCGCCAGAGGGGTAAAATCACAGAGGATTGCTGAGGATTGCCATCGCTGTTTAAGGAAGTCTACCAAAGTTTTTATTATTATCTCAAGGGAGTAAAAATATAATTTTCTTCAGCAAGTTTCCTTAAAGAATGTCTGGAAGCTATTGCTTAAAGCTATTTCCAGAACCTATCCAACACATATTTAGAATATATTAAGAAACCATAAGAACTTTTTTATCCTACCAGAAACAATGGAAAATTATTTTCCTGCTCTCAAAATATCCGCCCCCAAATAAGCGATCGCCTTACCATGCCTGACTCCAAGATTGATACCAAGATTGATTCTCAGACTAATTCCAATACTGATTCATTAACTGATCTGGAGATTAGCGAGTCCTTCCAACCAGAAACCAAATTAGTCCTTGCTCTTGGGGATGTGCAGGAGATATTAACTACAATTCCCGATCGAACCATTAGCCTAATTGTCACCTCTCCTCCCTATAACTTGGGGAAAGCCTACGAAGCAAAAGTTAGCATCCAAGACTATTTGCAATCTCAGTTACCTATTCTCCGGGAACTGTACCGAGTTCTCAAAGATGGTGGGAGTATCTGTTGGCAGGTAGGGAATTATGTCCACAAAGGCGAAGTATTTCCCCTTGATATTCTCTATTACGACCTATTCAAACAACTAGGCTTATCCCTGAGAAACCGGATTATTTGGCATTTTGCCCACGGGCTGCACGCTTCCAAAAGATTCTCTGGGCGCTATGAAACTATCCTCTGGTTTACCAAAGGCGACCACTACACTTTTAATCTCGACCCAGTACGCATCCCTTCCAAGTATCCGGGTAAACTGCATTACAAGGGCAAAAATAAGGGCAAACCATCCGGTAATCCCCAAGGCAAAAATCCTTCGGATCTATGGGAAATCCTTGCTAAAGAATGGGAGAAAGAAATTTGGTCAATCCCCAATGTCAAATCCAACCATCCCGAAAAAACTATCCATCCCTGTCAATATCCTGTAGAGCTAGTGGAGCGGTGTGTCTTGGCTCTGACCCTTGAAGACGAGTGGGTATTTGATCCTTTTGCGGGGGTGGGTTCGGCTTTGGTGGCGGCGGTGAAGCATGGGCGACGGGCGATCGGCTGCGAGAAAGAACCCGAATATTTAGAAATTGCCAAACAACGCCTGATTGATTATTCTGAGGGCAAACTTAAGCTCCGACCGATGGGCAAACCTATTTATCAACCCACAGGCAGAGAAAAAGTAACGCAAATTCCCGAATCATGGATTCAGAGTTAAACTAAGGTAAATAAATTGTAAATATATATTAAGCTCCGCCATGCAACAAAAATCTTCTGGGACAGTACCATCTTTTCTACCAATTTTGCTGATTGCGCCCTTCTTTCTCTGGGGAACAGCCATGGTGGCGATGAAGGGGACGATCGACCACACAACTCCTCTATTTTTGGCAGGAACGCGTCTAGTCCCGGCGGGAATTTTGGTGTTGCTGTTTGGCATGGTCATGGGGCGTTTGGGGGAGAAAAGTCGCGAGATTGTTGCTCAAGTTGACCTAGTTGAGCAAGTTAATCCAAAAGTGAATAAATCGCTGATTAACTCTCTCTGGGCTATGCAACCCAAGGGCTGGCAGGCGTGGCTGTGGATTTGCTTATTTGCCCTAGTAGATGGCACTTTATTTCAAGGATTTTTGGCAGAAGGTTTGCAACGCACGGGAGCCGGATTGGGGAGTGTGATGATCGATTCTCAGCCCATTGCGATCGCCCTGATGTCGGCTTGGTTATTTAAGGAAATCATCGGCGTGTGGGGTTGGCTCGGCTTATCTTTGGGGGTAATTGGCATTAGTTTAATTGGTTTACCCCAAGAACTATGGTTAGGAATTTTTCAAGGTTCAGCAATAACAATTAATTTTAGTTGGCAGGGACTATTTAATAATGGCGAATGGCTGATGCTCCTGGCTTCTCTCTCTATGGCGGTGGGAACAATTCTCATGCCCTACGTCAGCCGTTATAGTGATCCTGTAATTGCCACAGGTTGGCACATGATCCTCGGTGGTCTGCCCTTGTTTGCCCTATCTAGCATCTATGAAACGAACCAATGGGTTAATCTGCGGGGAAGTGATGCTTTTGCCTTGGGTTATTCCACGATCTTTGGGAGTGCGATCGCCTACGGTTTATTTTTCTACTTTGCTTCCCACGGCAATCTCACCAGTCTTAGCTCTTTAACCTTTCTCACCCCCGTATTTGCCCTATTGTTTAGTAGCTTATTGCTGGGGGAAGTTTTGGCTCCCCTCCAATGGACAGGAGTAAGTTTGACGATCGTCAGTATCTACCTGATCAACCAACGGGAAACCATCGCTGCTAAGTTCTCTAGCCTGTTTCCTCAACCCCCAATTGTCTTGGGAGCCTCTCCTCTGGAAACTATTGAACCCATCGCCACTATGCCAAATCTTGAACCAGAGAATCTAGAAAAGTTAGAGCAGTTAGAAATTTTAGAAAATCCAGAAACCCTCCAGAGCCTTTCCCAGATTAACGGACGAAAGAGCGACTAAAGTCGTAACTACAACTCATCCTTAATCCACCCCCCTACTGGATGTGATAGCATCAGCTTTGGGTAGTTCAAGCAAAATAATTAATTAAAATTAGAAAAAGAACTCAAACTAAATAACTAAAAAAGTACAACGAATAAGATTTTTTATGAAGACTAACAGCCCTGCCTATTCTAACTTTACGGCTCTTTCTCTCAAAGTTGTCGGCCTGATGATGCTAGTTTCGGCAGTCTTTGACTACATTATGCTAGCCATTCCTTTTAATATTGGGCAGACGGAGTGGCAGTTAACTTTTATTGGGCAGATGGTGGATCAGGGAGTTCGTCCTTTGGTGGGGCTATCTCTATTGTCTGTGGGTTACTGGATTGCCAATCGTCATAATGACCCCAAGGAAGCCCGGTTTCAGTTTCGAGATATCCGCTTTTGGGGCATAATTTTGGCTAGTATCTTGGGCTTAATTTATCTACTATTTGTGCCAGTACATCTCAACAATGTGCGAGTAGCAACAGATCAGGCTCTCCAACAAATTGCTGAACGGGCTTCCCAAGCCGACCTCCAAGTCCAACAGCAAGTACAACAGATTGAGTCTATCCTTGCAAATGACGATCAATACAAAGAACTAGAGCAGGCTCTGGCAAGCGGTCAAGTTCAAGGGGAGCAGTTAACTCGCCTCCAAGGATTGAAGCAACAAATTGATGTTCTTAAGCAAAATCCCCAAGCCTTGAATCAACAACTAGAGCAAACCAAAACCAGACTAGCTACCGATCGCAAAAATGCCGAAGATCAAGCCAGAAGTGAAGCGGTGAAGCTGGGGGTGAGGACTGGGGTGACAAGTTTATTATTGGCGATCGCCTATGCCTTGGTAAGTTGGACGGGCTTAAAAACCATTAGAGACGGGCAGAATAGCTAAGAAAAGATGGTAAACTGTAACTTAATATACCTGTTTTATAATTAGGTTTTGGTCTGAGCTAGGGCGACTATTATTAAAAAATAGAGTTTTGCTTGCAACAATTCTTCACAGGGTTAAAAATATAAGTAGTACGAATTAAATTAAGTACGCAAGTATTCACCATCTATCAACTTCACCGTCTATACAAGGAGAGTTCGTGAACTGTGATGCAACGCTTTAAACAGGGTCTCAAGAATGACCTAATCGCAGGTCTGTTGGTAGTGATACCCCTAGCTACGACTATTTGGCTGACTGTGACGATCGCCAACTGGGTGATCAATTTTTTGACCCGGATTCCCAAACAGATTAACCCCTTTGATAACCTCAATCCTTTGTTGATGAATTTGGTGAATTTACTCTTGGGGCTGACTGTGCCTCTTTCGTTTATTCTCCTGACGGGCTTAATGGCGAGGAACTTTGCGGGGCGGTGGTTGTTGGATGTGGGGGAGCAAATTCTCCAAGCAATTCCCCTGGCGGGCCCGGTTTATAAAACTCTGAAGCAACTCCTAGAGACGATCCTCAAGGATTCTAGCGGTAAGTTTCGGAAGGTGGTGTTGGTGGAATATCCCCGACCGGGCATCTGGGCGATCGCCTTTGTCACCGGAGTTTTGAGCAGTGAGGTAGCCTCCCATATGACGCAACCAATGTTAAGCATTTTTGTGCCGACCACTCCAAACCCGACCACTGGCTGGTATGCAATCGTCCCCGAATCTGATGTGATTAATCTAGATATGCCCATTGAAGATGCTTTTAAGATCGTTATTTCTGGAGGAATTGTCAGCCCTACCATCCCTCAGCTTTCTCTGGGAGCTGGTAATAATGCTAGTGGTAATTCTGGTAATAATATCTCTAGTAATATTCCTAATAATGCAGATTCTAAAAATGTGGATGTTCCTGTCGAGAATGGCTCTAGTTATAGCCCCAAACCTCTAGCGATCGAGCCGCCTCTGCAAACAGTCCCTCTAGAAGATTAGAAAGTTAAAAGCTAAAAGTTAAAAGTTAAAAGTTAAAAGTTAAAGATCAACAAGATGATAAATATCTTCAAGATCACAAGATTAAAAGAAAATCTATGCAACCCCGCCGAATTGCCCGTGAACTAGCTCTGTTAAGTCGATCGCAAATCACCAAAAATCCCGATAGCCTTGCTGGTATTGATTTAAATAATCTCTTGCTGGCGGCTGTTCGGACTTTGAGTAGCGAGATGCAGGAAATATTGGAAACGGCGGCGGCGGAACTACAACGGGGAGATGAGCGCCTTTTGAGTAGTGATACGAGAGCACCAGAATTGAAGACAGCGAAGGTGATGGTCAGGGAAGCGATCGATCTTGCCGAAAAAGCTATTAACCGGATTGGTCGATGTCAAGAACTACCGGAAATGATCCAACTTGCCAACCAGCAGGAAGTCCGGGAATATACCCTAGAAATTCTCAAGGCAGTTAGCCGCCGTTCGGAGGATATTGAACAGGTAATTACCCAAGCGCTGGAAGGCTGGACAATCGATCGCCTCGCCCGGATCGATCGAGATATTCTCCGTATTGCCGTTGCTGAGATCAACTACCTCGGTTTACCAGAGAAAGTCGCTATCAATGAGGCAGTAGAACTAGCAAAACGTTACAGTGATGAAGACGGGCATCGATTTATCAACGGAGTATTACGCCGGATTGTTGAACCCAAGTTTTAGTGTCCGATTGAGATATAAAAATAACCTTGATGCATTTTACTTGGCTCGATCGCGCCCTACCCTTGCCTCCTGAAAAGAATTACCAATGCCCTGCAAAATGCCTTTGCCAACTAAACCAATGCCCCGCCCGATAATTTGCGTCAGGACATAAATCAAGCCTTTACCTAGGAACCGAGTGATGGTTTGTAAGCGGGGCGAAATCGTATCCTGTAGCTCTAGCCCTAGGGTTGTAAAATAACGGATTCCGGTGAGGGCTTGGAGTTCCCTTGTCCGGGGGGCATAAACAGAGGTCGATCGAATCCCTGTTTCCCGAAAAATGTGGAGTTGATGGGTACTTTCAAAAATTAATTTGGGTTCATAGAAATAGTTAAACAGGCGATATTTCCACGACAATTCATTGCGAAATCTAGTAATATCTCTCGCCGAAATTAATTGCTGATCATAGAAAATAAGTTTAATAGTTTCTACTTCAGAAAACTGATTTAGTAACGGCTGAATCACCGCATTAGCTACTTGGATAATTAAATTTTCTAAGATTAATTCCGCTCTAGCGATCGCTTCTCCACTGGCGGCTGGATAGGCTCGATCGTCAATAGTCAAATTATTATTAAAGAGAATTTGTGATAGTAACTCCTCTACAAAAGGAATCTTCTCTAAAATTTCCGACTGGACTATAGCTTGATCTACCAACAAAGCCGGGACAAGTTCCTGCTCGATCGACCCATTTTTCAGGCTAGAATATTTGCCAAAGAAATCAGTAATCACTGCTATCCAAAGGTCTTGTAATAGTTGAAACTTTCGTTCAGCAATATAATCTAAATCAACCTGAGATACGGATAAATCTTGACAGAGACTGATGAATTTTTGCAGAATTAAAGATAGTAATTCTCGTTTCTTGTGTGGAGCTAGAATATCAATTTCTAAGATATTTCCTGTGAGATTAATTAAAGGAAACTCTAGATGAAGTTGGACATTTTCATAGATTTTACTAGCGACACCCCTAGGGATAAGTTGGGAAATAGTTTGAGAAATACCTTGTTGATTACGACCACTCGTAAAAACTAAACTGCCCGCAGAATTAGAGCCACCTATTACTGCTTGATTAATTACTTGATTGGTTATTTCTGTAGTTGGTGATAATTGTTCTGGTTGATTTTGATTGAGGATTTGATCTGATATTAATTCCTGTGAGTCTAAATTATTAGCCATGACTACCGCATTTACGGGAAATAGCTGATTAATTACCCAACGGGCGGTGCGGAGTTCTCGGCGGCGACCAGTTAAAAATAGCCAACTCAAATCAGATAGCTGGGGTTGTTGGAGGTAGCGATCGATCTGTTGGAGTTCTTGGTTAATCTTGGCTACACCGTTGGCTGCTTGGGAGTAGAGGGAATTATTTTGAGTAAGATTTTGAGGAAAATTCTGGGCAATATTTTGATCTAAGTCGGTGGTGATTTCTCTAGTCTGGCTCCAAAAACTTTGCCCCTGAGTTACGGTATTTATGGCTTCCAGAATGGTTTCGATCGATCCCGATCGCACACAATAGCCCTTAATCCCCAATACCTGTACTTCTTCTAACTCTGCCGGGGTCAATAACCTCGTCACTAACAAAACTGGCAAAGTCGGAAACTCCTGCCCTAGTTGCTGCCGACACTGGTTAAATTCCCCTAATAGCTGGGATAAATTTTCCCCAGAACTACCCAACAGCAGTAACTTTGGCGTGAGAGAAGAGGCAATTATATCCCTCGCCAAATTACCCACTAAGTTTCCGGCAGCATCCCTGACAAACAATCTGGCTAGTAGAGAAGAAAGCTGATCTGCCTCGGCGATTACTTGGAAATTAGCTATGGGCGGGTTAGTCGCTTGCAGGTTAGTATTCGGCAAATTCTGACGGGTTACTAAAGCCGTAGTTAAGCCCAATCTCCACACAGAGTCATCATCAACTAAAATTATCTTGACTGGCAAATTAATTGATTGATTAGTTGGTTGATCGGCATTCATGGGCGAAAACTCTTTAGAATCTGACCAAATAATTCTAACCCTTTCCTGAAAATAATTTGTTAGTAATACTGCGTTTTCAACTTACCGAGTTTTTTCTATGAAATATGCCCTCGTTCACGAGTGGTTAACACCCAAGGCTACTGGCGGCTCTGAATTAGTAGTCAAAGAAATTCTCAAGCATATTCCGGCAGACGTTTATGCCCTAATTGATTTTGAGTCTACCAACCCCCAGAGCTATTTGTATGGGCGATCGATCGGGCATACTTTTCTGCAACATTTCCCCCAAGCCCGCCAAGGAGTCCAAAAATATTTGCCATTACTGCCGTTGGCGATCGAGCAACTAGACCTCCGAGATTACGACATTATTCTCTCCTCTTCCCACGCCGTCGCTAAAGGCATCCTCGCTAGCCCCCAGCAAATGCACCTCTGCTACTGCCACACCCCCATGCGCTACATTTGGGACTTGACCTTTGATTACCTCCACAGCAGCCGTTTAGGAAGGGGTATTCCCGGTATTCTGACTCGTTACCTCCTCCACAGATTACGCCAGTGGGATGTGATTAGTGCCAACCGAGTAGATTATTTCATGGCAAATTCCCGCCACACTGCTCGCCGGATTTGGCGCTGTTATCGTCGCCCTGCTGAGGTGATCTACCCCCCAGTGGACATCGATCGCTTTCCCTTCCGATCTGAAAAAGAAGATTTTTATTTGGTAGTTTCCCGATTAGTAAGTTATAAACGGGTATCCCTAATTGTTAAGGCTTTTAACCAACTAGGGCGTAATCTGATTGTCATTGGCAGCGGACCAGAATTAAAACAATTGCAACAAATTGCTCAACCTAATGTTAGGCTCATGGGGTATCAACCAGACGATGTGGTCGAAAAATACATGAGTCAAGCAAAAGCATTTGTCTATGCGGCTGTGGAAGACTTTGGTATTGCCCTAGTGGAAGCCCAAGCCTGTGGTACGCCTGTAATCGCCTATGGAGCGGGGGGAGCCTTGGAAACTATCCAAGATTTTCGCCAGTCTCCAGAGACAGCTACAGGATTATTATTTGACAGTCCCACAGAAACAGGTTTAATAGAAGCAGTAAAAATTTTTGAAGCAGAGGGAAAAAGGTTCCAACCGGAACTTGCACGATCGCACGCTGCCAAATTTGCCCCAAAAATCTTTGAAAGTCGCTACCTAGCGTTCTTAGAAGACTGTCATCAGAAGTTTATTTCTGGGGACTCGAAAAAAAATCTTGCTTTTTGGTCATAAATCCCATGAGCAAGAGACACAAGTGATTTATGATCGGGACTGTGTGGTGTGAAGTGAAGGAGTAAGATGACTGCCGAAAGCCAACTTACCTCCGTCAGGATACTTCGGGCATTTGTCAAATTAGGATTTCAACCCCTCACCGGAGGCAAGAAAACTGAATTGACACGCCAACGTCTAGACGGAGAATCTGTCAAACGGCTGTTTGATGTTTTGTTTTCTTTATCAGTGCTTGTGTTTTTCTCGCCGGTGTACCTCATACTGGCGGCTCTGATAGCACTAAGTTCTCCTGGTCCTATTTTTTATATTCAGGAACGGGTTGGTAAAGATCACAAGCATTTCGGCTGTATTAAGTTCAGAACGATGGTACAAAATGCAGATGAGGTGTTGGAGGATTTAATTGCCACTTCGCCCCAGATGCGATCGGAGTTTGAAGATAACTTTAAGCTCCGTCAAGACCCCCGCATTACTTGGATTGGAAGATTTTTACGAGTCACTAGTCTCGATGAATTTCCCCAGTTCTGGAATGTGCTGATGGGTGATATGAGTGTGGTGGGCCCGCGCCCCCTAGTCCCGGAAGAGTTGCCCAAGTACGGTAAATATATCGACAAGGTGCTGACCATTCGTCCGGGGATTACGGGTTTGTGGCAGGTTTCTGGTCGCAATGATATTCCCTATCCTCGCCGTGTCCAGATTGATGTCTATTACGTCAATAGTTGCAATTTTTGGATGGACGTATATCTGATTGTGAAAACGATCGGGGTGGTTCTATTTACCAAAAATAACGGTGCTTACTAGATATGCCTACGAGGTATTGGTTAGTTTCTGTCCTTGCTCGTGAAGTTAAGGAATTTTAGTAACTAGCTATGTCAAGTAGGTGTATCGATCGCCTATGTCAAAGCAATTTAATTTGGTAAACATCAGGGAATACTCAAAAATCGTTGACGATCGATAGGTGACGATCAAAAAAAATTGAGCTAACTTGGGGGTAATTTGGACTCTGTACCCCTTGGTTATGATCATGGTCAAAACTAAAATTGAAGCTATAGAAAATTTAGAATCTATGGTTGAAGCTATAGTTTCCACTACGGTTAAGACCACGGGTGCATGGTGTACGAAAACAATCTCTGGAATAACCAAGGATATATTTAATTTATCCAGTTATTATCTAGTTAATTTATCTAGGCTGGTTGTCCAATTTTCCTTAGGAAGTAAAACAAGCAATGACGGAAATTAAGCGATCGCTAATTACTGGTATCACAGGTCAAGATGGTTCCTATCTGGCAGAACTCTTGCTAGAAAAAGGTTACGAAGTCCACGGAATTATTCGCCGGACTTCTACTTTCAACACTGACCGGATTGACCACATTTATGAAGACCCCCACAATGAAGCCCCTAAGTTACGCCTTCATTACGGCGATCTAACTGACGGTACGACTCTGCGCCGGATTCTTGAGGAAGTCAAGCCTGTAGAAATCTACAATCTGGGAGCACAGTCCCACGTCCGGGTCAGTTTCGACTCTCCAGAATACACTGTAGATACCGTGGCAATGGGCAATCTCCGGCTCCTGGAAGCTGTGCGAGATTATCAGCAAAGAACTGGGATTCAGGTCAAGTTCTATCAAGCTGGCTCTTCAGAAATGTTTGGCAAGGTAATAGAAGTTCCCCAGTCGGAAACTACACCTTTTTATCCCCGTAGTCCTTATTCCTGTGCCAAGGTTTATGCCCACTGGCAAACCATAAATTATCGGGAGTCCTACGGTCTCTTTGCTTGTAATGGGATTCTTTTCAACCATGAAAGCCCTCGCCGTGGGGAAACCTTTGTCACCCGAAAAATCACCAGAGCAATCGCCCGGATTATTGCTGGCAAACAAAAGAAACTCTTCCTCGGCAACCTTGATTCCAAAAGAGACTGGGGCTATGCCAAGGATTATGTCAAAGCCATGTGGCTAATGCTCCAGCAAGACGAACCCGATGATTACGTCATTGCCACGGGAGAAACCTATTCAATCAAAAAATTCCTAGACCTTGCCTTTGAGTATGTCAATCTCAAATGGGAAGACTATGTAGAGTTTGATCCCCGTTACCTGCGTCCGGCAGAGGTGGATTTACTAATCGGCGACCCCTCCAAGGCAAAAGCCAAATTGGGCTGGGAACCTTCTGTTACCTTTGAACAGCTAGTCTATCTCATGGTAGACTCAGACCTCAAGGCTTTGGGACTGCCCCCCGCCGGAGATTCTCAGGAAGACAATGCGTTTATCCGGCAGGATATGGGAACAGTAGATTAGAGGAGAAGTTATGGCTGGTTTAGATTTGAGCAATAAGCAAATTTTGGTGACTGGTGGGGCAGGATTTCTTGGAAAACAGGTGATTGCCCAATTAGTAGCCGCAGGAGCCTCCCCAGAAAAGATCAAGGTGGTTCGATCGAAAGATTACGATCTCACGACCCTAGAAGCCTGTGAAAGGGCTGTAGATGGACAAAATATAATCATTCATCTAGCTGCCCACGTGGGGGGCATTGGCTTAAATCAAGCAAAACCAGCCGAACTTTTCTATGACAACTTAATGATGGGAGTCCAACTCATCCACACTGCCCACCAAGCCGGGGTTGAAAAATTTGTCTGTGTGGGGACGATCTGTGCCTACCCCAAATTTACGCCCGTGCCTTTTAAGGAAGATGATATCTGGAATGGCTATCCCGAAGAAACCAACGCCCCCTACGGTGTAGCGAAGAAAGCCTTGTTAGTTCAACTCCAGTCCTACCGCCAACAGTATGGCTTCAACGGTATTTACTTACTCCCAGTGAATCTCTACGGGCCAGAGGATAATTTTGATCCCAGTAGTTCCCACGTAATTCCAGCGTTGATCCGTAAAGTTCATGAAGCTCAACTACGGGGAGATAAGGAAATTCCGGTGTGGGGAGATGGTAGCCCGACTAGAGAATTTTTATACTCCACCGATGCTGCCCAGGGAATTGTCATGGCAACCCAACTTTATGATGGGGCAGAGCCAGTGAATCTGGGGACTAATTATGAGATTTCTATCAAAGATTTAATTACCCTGATTTGCGAACTCATGGGTTATGAAGGGGAACTAGTCTGGCAGGTGGATAAGCCCAATGGTCAACCCCGCCGCTGCCTAGATACAGAGCGAGCCAAGCAAGCCTTTGGGTTCACAGCCCAGATGGAATTTAAGCAAGGACTCAAGAATACGATCGAATGGTATCGCCAGCACGCCGCTTAAGTTTCTAGATAGGTGGGCTTTGCCCACCCTACATGATATGGGAGAGGCAAGAAACATCAGCCCCACCGAAATGGACACTCAGCCCCACATTGAGATTTTCTAGGGATTTGACCAACCAAGGCACCCCATCACGGGAGGAAGTTTCGTAATGATTAAAGAGAATGGCAAATCTTTTTTCGAGGTAGGGCTTGACTTTATGGCAGGTTAAAATAATTTTTAGGATGAGGCTGATGGTATAGGTAGCCCCAAGATTAGTGATTAGATCGACAAAAACAAAGTGCTGGGGCTTTTGAGGACTTTCGACAATGAGATAGTTAAGAACTTGGCTGCAAGTCCGCATGACCATAAATTCATCAAGTTTTTTATTGTCGTTTTGGGGAGAAATACTCATCAGGTATTTATATAAGTTCTCATTGAAGCGACGTTTTCCAAAGGCGGGATCGATCGCCATCGTCAGGTATTGATAAAAATCTTGCTTGAAAGTTTTATAGTTGATGACATGGTTACTATGGGAGACAAAACTATCTGCAATCTCTCGGTGACTTTTGCCTCCTTGAACTTTCCCCACGTACTGCTTCAGAGCCGAACCCAGTTCTCGATCGCTCAATAGGGTCGGATTCTCAACGGGTTCAATAGTCCGGGAAGACTTACTTTTCACTCGATGGGCTAACCGGACTTGGTAGGTAACGTAATGGGAGAGGTCTGTTTCAAACTTTTGTTGACTGCGCTCTTGAATATTGCGAATTGTGCGTTTTTGTTGGTAGTCACTATCTTCACTTAACAGACAATGCTCGTACAAATAGGGATAGCGCTGAATGAGATTGCCGACTAGGGAATTATCTTGGTTAGACTCCTGCTCAAAAACATGGGCTAAACGCCGTAAAGTTAGACATTGCTCTGTTTCGTGGAATAACTTCATCAACTCCCGGACTCGACGAACTCCACGAGAACTAATATTTCCGGCAAAAATCGGCTCTTCTAGGAGGGAAACTAACTGTGGAATTGCTGCCTGAGAACTGGGCTGTAACTGCCATGTATTAATCAATGTATAGAAGCAGCGATTAAGAATGAAGCGAAATTCCTGTTCTGCTTGCTTGGAAAGAGCGAGTTCTTGGAGGGTACTGGCAACCTGTGGATAGTTATAACTGGCTGGATCCAAAAAAAGATGCCGAAATTGCTCAATCGTTTCCGGGGGCGGGGTTGATTGAGCCAAGCGCAGCAGGTGATCATAGATTTGCTGTGCTTGCGGAGGGGTTGATCTAGAATAAGAATCCACGGGAGTGTTCACCCAGTTAACCTCTGCACATGTTTATTTTCACTAAAATTTTTACTAGATTGGCACGAACTCTTCTCTTTAGGGTTGCTTACAGGTTGAGATGATTACTTATACCTACAACATTACCTTAATATTTTCAGTCCAGATAACCGAATTCACGAAACATATTAAATTTCTGAGAGAATTATCTGAGAGAATTACTTGGGAACACAAATACCTTTAAATTTACCAGATATTCACCAATTTCTACACATTTATAAAATTATGCCCCGGCAAATTCATCTCCTTGACCTCCTAGAGTTACTCCAAGCTCAACCCTATAATCTAGACCCAAATTACTCTGTATCGGTGGTTACAGGGATCACTACAGATACTCGCCGAGTACAGGCAGGAGAGGTTTTTGTTGCGCTTCAAGGGGAAAACTTTGATGGGCATGGGTTTGTAGTCCGGGCGATCGAAGCAGGGGCGCAAGTTGTGATCACTAACCGACTATTACCAGACAAAATTCCCCAATTAGTTGTCCCCGATACCCTCGCGGCTTACCAAAAAATTGCCCAGTGGTGGCGGCAGAAGTTCCATATCCCAGTGATTGGAGTAACGGGGTCTTTTGGCAAAACGACAACGAAGGAGTTAATAGCGGCGCTGTTGAGTCACCACGGCAAGGTCTTAAAAACTCAGCTTAACTACAATAACGAGATTGGTGTACCCAAAACTCTCTTGGAATTAAACTCAGACCATCAGTTTGCGGTGGTGGAAATGGCGATGCGGGGCTTGGGAGAAATTGCACTTTTAACTCAGATCACGCAACCCACGATCGGCCTAATTACCATTGCGGGCAGCGCCCATGTGGGCAGATTGGGTTCCCTAGAGGCGATCGCTCAGGCGAAGTGTGAACTCCTTGAAGAAATGCCGGGGGACGGGGTAGCTATTCTCAATCATGATAGTCAGAGATTACTCGATCGAGCCGCCGTAGTTTGGTCGGGCAACACCATCACCTACGGCTTAGAGGGGGGAAATCTTCGGGGGGAATTGCAAGGAGATCATTTAATAGTCCGGGGAAAATCTCTACCCCTACCCCTACCGGGTCGCCATAATGCGGTAAATTTCTTGGGGGCGATCGCTGTTGCCGAAACCCTAGGACTAGATTGGGATTTTCTCACCCAAGGTTTACCTGTCCAACTCCCCTCTGGGCGGGCGCAACGTTATCATTTGCCTCAAGATATTCTATTGCTGGATGAAACCTACAATGCGGGGCTAGAATCTATGATTGCAGCGTTGCAGTTGTTAGCTACGACACCGGGAAAACGCCACATTGCCGTGTTAGGAACCATGAAGGAGTTGGGAGAGCAATCCCTAGAGTTTCATCATCGGGTGGGGGAAGTAGTTCGAGAATTGGCTCTAGATCAGTTATTTATCTTAGTAGATGCAGAGGGTGAAGCAGAGGCGATCGCCCAAGGAGCAGTTCCCCTGAAAGCCTTGTGTTTTAACAACCATGCAGACTTGACCCAAAAGCTACAATCCTACCTCCAACCGGGAGATACGGTCTTATTTAAAGCTTCTCGATCGGTGAAGTTAGACCTAGTGGTCGATCGGATAAAGGAGCTAAGGGGAAGTAAAGAAGGTACAGACAGGTAGAGGAGTTAATTTTTTTGGAAAACCGTGCAAATTAGCCAGTTTATTAGAGGCAGCTTGGACCGATGAAGTCTCCCCGTACCCAACCTCTAGTGTTACTGGGGATATACTCGACAAAGAACCATTCCATTCTTTGATTGTCGACCCGGCGGATCCGGTTGCCATTAGAGTCATTTAACATCCGAACTGTTTGCCCCACAAGGACGTAACCGGGACTATCAAATTCAGTACCAGGACCCGATCGCATATTTACCCTTGATCCCCGTTCATTGCCGACAATGGAGACACTACAGTTACTACGAACTTGGGCAGTAGCGATCGAGGTGAGTTGAGGCAGGAGAGTGACCAGAGGAGCCAGCACAGCGATCGTAGCGATTAATTTTTTTTTGATTTGCATAGGATTTTGTTGATTGCGGGTGTTAATTATGGGCTTCTACCCTGAGGTTATCGATAATTACTCTGTTTTTGGGTGATCCTAATCTTATTTATATCGTGTTTATCAGCACAGCTACCAAGGTCAATTTAGAGTTAATTTATAGCCCCATTTCTAGCCTATTTTTATGACCATTCTAATTAAGCAAGAAATTATATAGGAACAATTTAGTAACACTATTTATTAAGTTTACAAATTATTAAGTTTACAAATTATTAAGTTTATTAAACTAATTTGAGCAAATTGAGCAAAAAAAGATGTATTAAATTTAATTAACACACCTTTACAGCTATTAGATTTAGAATTCCTAAACTAATTTATTTACCTTGTCTACAAACTCCATTTCCAGTTAGTAATTTCTGGTTTGTCTACCCCGTGTTCGTAGGCATAGCGATGGTTTTCGATGATTTGATTTTTCAGCCATTCCTTAACATGGGCGCCAGCAACTCGGAGTTTGGGAACTCGATCGATCACATCGATAGACAAATTAAAGCGATCGATTTGATTCTTCATAGCTAAATCCAAAGGAGTGTTAATATTTCCCTTTTCTTTGTAGCCTCGGACGTGGAGATTATGGTGATTTGTGCGGCGGTAAGCTAATTTGTGAATTAACCAAGGATAGCCGTGGAAATTGAAAATGATCGGTTTATCAACGGTGAATAGAGAGTCAAAATCTCGATCGCTCATACCGTGGGGATGTTCAGTTTCGGGCTGGAGTTTGAACAGATCCACCACATTAATAAAGCGGATTTTCAGCTCCGGGAAATGATGGCGGAGAATCTCGATCGCGGCTAGGGCTTCCATAGTCGGCACATCACCGCAACCCACTAGTACCACATCCGGCTCATGCCCCTGATCATTACTCGCCCAATCCCAGATACCGATCCCCTTAGTGCAGTGCTGGACTGCGGCTTCCATATCCAAAAATTGCAAGTGATTTTGTTTGTCAGCCACGATCACATTCACATAATTAGTGCTTTGCAAGCAGTGATCGGCTACTGATAACAGGGTATTGGCATCCGGTGGTAAATAAATTCTGACCACATCTGGGCTTTTATTTGTCACCACATCCAAAAATCCCGGATCCTGGTGGGTAAAACCATTGTGATCCTGCCGCCATACTGTGGAAGTAATCAGGAGATTCAAAGAAGCGATGGGAGCGCGCCAAGTCACTTCCCGACATTTTTCTAGCCATTTAGCGTGCTGGTTTACCATGGAATCAATCACATGGACAAAGGCTTCGTAGGTAGAAAAGAAACCGTGGTGTCCCGTGAGCAGATAGCCTTCTAGCCAGCCTTCTAGGGTATGTTCACTGAGGATTTCCATTACCCGCCCATCGGTAGCCAGTTCACTCCCATCCAGATCCTCTGGCAAAAATTCTGCTAACCAAGTTTTTTTGCTCACTTCATAGATCGCTGACAAACGGTTAGAAGCAGTTTCATCGGGGCCGAAGACTCGGAAGTTGGTCATGTTGTCCCGCATGATATCCCGGAGGAAGTAGCCCAAGATTTTTGTGGTTTCTACCTCTGTTGTCCCCGGCTTAGGGATCGGCACAGCGTACTGGCGAAAATCGGGCATTTTTAGGGCTTTGCGGAGGAGACCACCGTTAGCCACAGGATTGGCACTCATGCGGAGATGTCCGGTGGGTGCTAATTCCTTGAGTTCCGGGAGTAATTTTCCGGCTTCATCAAAAAGCTCTTCTGGTTTGTAGCTCTTCAGCCACTGCTCCAAAATATCTAAATGGGCGGGATTTGTGCCTACGTCGGTCATGGGGACTTGGTGCGATCGCCAGAATCCCTCTAGTTTGTGTCCGTCCACTTCCTTGGGAGCAGTCCAACCCTTGGGCGATCGAAGAATAATCATCGGCCATCGGGGACGCTTAGCTACGCCTGTACTCCGGGCTTCCTGTTGCACTGTTTTAATTTCTTGGATGCAATGCTCCAGAGTGGCTGCCATCGCTTGGTGCATAGATTCAGGATCATCACCCTCCACAAAATAAGGAGTGTAGCCGTAGCCCCGAAATAGGTTCGCCAGTTCCTCGTGGGAAATTCGAGCAAGGATCGTGGGGTTATGGATTTTGTAGCCGTTCAGGTGCAAGATCGGCAGCACAGCCCCATCATGAATGGGGTTCAGGAATTTATTGGAATGCCAAGAAGTAGCCAAGGGGCCAGTTTCCGATTCTCCATCCCCCACCATGGTCACGACAATCAAATCTGGGTTATCAAAGGCAGCCCCAAAGGCATGGGAAACGCTGTAGCCTAGTTCGCCGCCTTCATGGATGGAGCCGGGGGTTTCGGGGGTTGCATGACTGCCAATGCCGCCGGGAAAAGA
>JAIMKT010000002.1:57963-82401 GCA_020692245.1 Microcoleus sp. GA_180221_E-2-1-MAG-45_12 | reverse complement strand
TCTTCGTCTTCACTTTTGTCTGGATAGGTCTCGGAGTAAGTGCCTTCGAGGTAAGCATGGGAGATCACTGCGGGCGCACCATGACCGGGCCCTGCCAAGAAAATCATGCTTTGGTTGTATTTTTTGATCAGACGATTTAAATGCACATAGGCAAAAGCCATACCCGGATCAGAACCCCAGTGACCGAGGAGTCGAGTTTTCAGGTGTTCGGGCTTGAGAGGTTCCTTGAGGAGGGGGTTACTTTTGAGGTAGAGCATCCCTAGGCAGAGGTACAGGCTCGATCGCCAGTAGGCATTAATTTTGCTAACTTCTGCCGCTGTGAGGGGATTGCCTGTAATGGTGGCTCTGGCAGTTCCTGAGGTTGTGATGGAAAGTTCTAGAGGAGTTGCTATCATAATCTGAATCCTTGAGTTTAGATTAGCGTTACTTCGTTAACTCACCAGCCCGGAGGTGATGGGATTTGGGGTCATCTATGGAGTCTTCGGCCTCAGTAAAAGTACTTTTGATTAAGCTAATTTCTAGGCTAAATTTCTGGGCTAGTTTCAGGAAAATTGAAGTTTGCGACGATCCTCCTGAGAATCAAAAATATGGTGGATGTTGTAGGGTTAGATAAGTCTCCATAGCAGACTACGGGTAAATCTTAGTTTATTTATGGGCATTTATGCCTATTTCTCTAGAAACCCTACTATCAAAAAAACATTCAGTAACCATAGACTTATTGCCCTAAAGCTCATCTAAAATCCCTTCAGTTTAATTTAATTTGAAGAAAAGTCAGGGTGTGGCTTTCCCTATTGGTTTATAGTTTCGCCCTTGCTCTAAAATAATTAATGGTCAACTATGTTCAATTTTTCTAAAAATACTAAATTTTGAAAATCCTAGGTAAAAACCTTGATATCTTCTCTTATCGCTGACTTTAAAATTATTTTTGAGCGAGACCCTGCGGCTCGAAATTGGCTAGAGGTACTTTTCTGCTATCCCGGATTTCAGGCTCTGGTTTTCCATCGCTTCGCCCATTGGCTCTACACCCTAGGGCTGCCCTTTATTCCCCGTTTGATTTCCCACCTTGCTCGATTTATAACCGGGATTGAGATCCATCCGGGGGCCACGATCGGCAACAGCGTATTTATTGACCACGGTATGGGAGTAGTCATTGGGGAGACGGCGATCGTCGGAGATTTTGCCCTAATTTACCAAGGTGTCACCCTCGGCGGTACGGGGAAAGAAAGTGGCAAACGTCACCCTACCCTAGGGGAAAATGTGGTCGTTGGGGCAGGGGCGAAGGTATTGGGGAATATCATGATTGGGAATAGTGTCAGGATTGGGGCAGGTTCTGTTGTACTGCGAGATGTGCCTGCGGACTGCACTGTGGTCGGAATTCCCGGCAGGATTGTCTATCGAGCTGGGGTCAAGGTCAATCCCCTCGAACACGGCAGCTTACCAGATTCGGAAGCAGTGGCAATTCGGGCGCTGGTCGATCGCCTCCAAACCCTAGAAGAACAAGTCCAAAACCTAAATAGCCAACAACCCAAAATGATCTCCCCAGAATCAGACTTTGCCCAGAGGGTGCTAGAACTAGCTCAAGCAGGAGAAAGCTGCCGTTTACGGGATAAAGTTATCCAAGAATTTCTAGATGGTGCGGGTATTTAGCTTTAATAAATCCTAGAGGAATTATCGAAATGCCTGATGCAATTATGTTTCAAGAGGATGCTTACATGGTTTTGGAGCCAGACCAACCGGAACAATTTATGTCCTCGGCAGAGTTGTTGAGCAAATTAACAAACATTCTAGCTAGTTGCCAAGCTAATTTATCCCGTGATTTATCAAGATTTCCCACGGTTGCAGCCCAAGCAGAATATTTAATGAATACTTCCTGTGAATTTGACATTACACCGGGGCAGTATATTCATTGGTATGCTGTTAGGTTAGAAAAATCCTAGGAAATTGCTATGAATCCCGATCCCCTTGATCCAATTTCTCGCCTCAATAATGGTAATAGTAATGGCAATAGTAACGGTAATAATAACGGAGCTATTGCGGGTAACTCTAACTTTGCTGGGGAAGAAGGGGAATTTTCTGCTCTTTCTCGGTTACAAAGCTTATCAGGTGGGACTTTAGTTACACAAGAAGAAGTCGAGCAAGGGGAGTCGGGAATTTCGAGAACGATGATTTTAATTAGCTTAGTCGCGATCGTCCTCACGGTGGTTGCCATTGCGATTAATAATATCTGGCTGGGTCTAGGGGGAGCGATCGTCACCCTGATTTTTTCGGCAAGGCTCCTGAGTTCTTTTCTAGAAGTCGTTTTCCGAGAGTTTAAGGATAATCGGGGGATCTATGTGGGGGGCTTAGGGGTTGTGGTGTCGATCGCCGCCCTTTGGCAGTTCCTGAATATCAATCGATACTTTGCCCGCATCTTTCAGAACATCAACTGGGATATCGCTGGTTCCCTCGCTGAATGGACTGGAGCCGTAGGACAAATTCTGATTGCGGTGTTAGCTCTCGCCCTAGCTTGGCGGCAATATATTATTTCTAGGGATTTAACCATTCAGCAAAATGTTTTAACTATCCAACAAAACCTGATTACCCAACAACAGACGATCGACTCCTATTTCCAAGGCATTTCCGATCTAGTCCTAGACGAAGAAGGCTTACTAGAAGACTGGCCTCAAGAGCGTCTTTTAGCTGAAGGCAGGACGGCGGCAATTTTGGGCAGTATTGATGCTGGGGGGAAAGCAAAGGTGATCCGGTTTCTTTCTCGCTCCAAACTCCTCACCCCCCTACTGCGAGATTCACGCCTTGGCAGAGCAATTTTTGATGGCAATGGCAGCTACGCGGAAGACCGGAATAACGGAGTCAGGGTGATTAATTTAGGAATTATGTTAGCGGGGGCAGACCTATCTCACAGTGACCTGCGATGGACAGATATGAGTGATGCCAATATGATCCGAGCCAATCTCCGGGGCTGCGATCTTGTCCGGTCAAATCTTTCTCGGACTATTCTCCAAGAAGCTGATCTTTCTGGCGCAGACCTCAAAGGAGTGCAATTTTTTTATGGCGATGTCCATCAAGCCAGCCCCCGCAGTCGTACCCATCCCCCCAACTATCAAACTGGGGAATATACAGGAGCGGTAATTGAAAATGTCAATTTTACTAATGCCCAAGAAATGTCTGAGTCCCAGCGTCAGTATTGTTGTGCATGGTGTGGCGAAAAATCGAGGGCAACAATTCCCGGCGGCTGCGGGGATATTCCCAACAAATTAGGGCGGTGATTTAGGGACAGGGCTAGGAATATTAGAACATGGGCAATACCCACACCACGAATTTTTTAGCTAATTTTCTTGGCTAGGTTTTGGTTCGGAAGTAGCAGGGGTTGGGTTCATTCTTTGTTCAATATCTTCTAGAGTTTGTAAAACCAGACGCTTTGCCTGTAGTTTCCAGCCCTTCTTTTGCAGATTAATAGCGATCGCACCCCCGACGATCGTGGCGATAAAATCTAGGGGTTGACTGGCAGATATTCCAAATAATAAACCTAGTCCAGCAATTCCCCAGAAGGGCAGGGCGATCGTTTGTCTTTGGGTTTCGAGGGTTTTATTAAACCAATCCTTGGGCATTTCTTCCAAAAGAGTTGCCTTGATCTGACGTTGCTCTGCTAAGGGAACCGAAATCCCAATTTTGCGCCGGAGTTTTTCAATCTTTAGGGCATCGGTGCTGTATTCTGTGAGTTGATCCTCAGCAAGAAGAATGAGGCGATCGTATTGTCCCATGGCTACTAACTTAATTTTAGGAACGGAGAGAGAGGGATTCGAACCCTCGTTGAAGTTGCCCCCAAACAGCATTTCCAGTGCTGCGCCTTCAACCACTCGGCCATCTCTCCATTTGCTTTGCTATTCTAACACCATCTGCTCTAATTTAGAAAAGAAATACCCAATTTAATTAATTAATCTATGAATACTGTTTATCAAGTGGAAATCCTCGATCGAGCCACTAATACCACCTACAAAGTCCAAGTCCCCAGCGATCGCTACATTCTCCACAGTGCCGAAAATCAGGGAGCTAAGCTGCCCTTTGCCTGCCGGAACGGAGCCTGTACTACCTGTGCGGTGCGAGTAGTGACGGGAGAAATTTATCAACCAGAAGCTATGGGTTTGTCGATCGCCCTCCAAGCCGAAGGTTATGCTCTGTTATGCGTTAGCTATCCCCGTTCTGATCTCAAAGTCGAAACCCAAGATGAGGACGAGGTGTATGAGCTACAGTTTGGGCGTTATTTTGGCAGAGGAAAAGTTCGCTTTGGCTTACCCATTGATGAGGAGTAAAGGAGGTAGAGAAGGTAAAGGAGGTAGAGGAGGTAGAGGAGGTAGAGGAGGTAGAAGAATTAAAGAATAATTAATTTGCTTGCCATTCATTGAATTTTTATTGATTCTCGCTAAACTTAGCCAATTTCCTAAACTTCCTGTCTTCTAAACTCCCTTTACCTCCCTGTACCTCCCCTTACCTTCCTGTACCTCCTTCTAATCCGTACCTCTTTACTACTATTGATAAAAATTATGCAAGTTTCCCTATCAGAGTTAATTACAGGAGCGCAGACTGGGCAGTTGGTTAGCTTTCCGACAGATACGGTTCCGGCTTTGGCAAGTTTGCCCGATCGAGCGGAGTTGATTTTTGCAGCGAAGGGGCGGAGTTTAGACAAACCCCTAATTCTCATGGGAGCAGAGCTTGAGGATTTACTGCCCTTTGTCCAAGGCACGGCGGCAGAGGTAGCGGTGTGGCGATCGGTGGCAGAAAAGTATTTTCCCGGAGCTTTAACTCTCGTGCTGCCAGCGAGTAATCTTCTCCCTCCCCAAATGAATCCCCTCAACCCCACCAGTGTCGGTATTCGTGTACCGAACCATCCCCTTGCCAGAAAAATTCTTGCTGCCACATCTCCCCTCGCTACCACCAGCGTTAATCGTTCCGGAGCCACAGCCTTGACAGATCCCGCAGAAATTCACGCTCAGTTTCCTGAAGTTCTCGTCCTGCCTCCTTCAGATTTAGCTGATATCCCCCAAGGAGCGGGAAAGCCTTCCACCGTCGCCCAATGGGTTGATTCTGGTTGGCGAATTCTCCGGCAAGGGGAGGTACAGCTTGGTTAATTCTGCATCCCCGCATAATTTCCCTGCTAATCAATCTTTAATCCAGTTAGACCAGTTTCTTGTTTGTGGATTAGGGAGTTTAGGGCAGCATTGCGTTGTTGCTCTTAAAGAGTTTGGGATCAAAGTTACGGCGATCGCCCTCACTGTACCCACAACTTGGGAGATTCCCCAGATTCCTGATCTCTTGGAAGCATTGATTTTGGGAGATTGTCGAGAGCAGAAATTTCTGGAACAAGCCCAAATTAGGCAGTACCGGGCGGTGCTACTGGTGACAGGGGCCGATCGCATCAACGCTGAGGCTGCCTTTGCTATCCGGTTGCTGAATCCCGACACGAGGCTAGTCGTCCGTTCTGAGCAGGAAAATCTTAATCAACTCCTTGGAGAAGCTCTGGGAAATTTTATTGCCTTTGAGCCGACCCAGTTACCTGCCACGGCTTTTGCTCTAGCGGCGATCGGCAGTGAAGTAGCCGGATTTTTTCATCTAGATGGGCAATCTCTCCGGGTAGTCAATGTGCTGATTACTCCCGATCATCGTTGGTGTAATAGTCGCTTAGTCCATGAACTAGATACCAGAAACCGCCGGATTTTGTTTCATCTGCCCAAGGAAGGAGCAACCCTAGCTTTCCATCACTGGCATCCCCATGCTCTGATCCAAGCAGGCGATCGAGTGGTGTACGCCGAAATCACCGAGAACTTTCAGGAAAAATTCATCTCACCTAGGGTAAATTCTCCACAAATTTCTAAACAGGTTTCTAACTCTTCTCATCCCCGCCAACATTCCCCAAATTCCCCAAATGCTCAATCTTGGCAATCAATTTGGCAACTACAATATTTCTCAACTTGGCTATCAACTTGGCAGCAAAAAATCAGGACTTGGACACATCAACATGCCGCAACCTTGAGGAGATCGAACTCCCAAAATCAGATTTACCAAGTTACCCTCATTTGTGGTGTCACCCTGATCTGCTTGCTCGCGATCGGTACTGGCTTATTTCTGTTGTATTACCCCAACACCAATCTCCACCAAGCCTTTTTCATGACGGTGATTCTTCTTTTGGGAGGTTATCCCGATTTCTATAACGCCTATAGTCAGACAAAAGCCCCTGCTTGGTTTCCTTGGCTGGGCTTGACTCTAACCCTTGCGGGTACTGCCTTTGTGGGAGTCCTTTATGCTCTGTTAACCCAAGCCCTCCTCAGTTCCCGGTTACAGTTTCTCCAATCTCGTCCCCCAGTGCCTCTCCAAGATCATGTAGTTTTAATTGGTTTAGATGCCGTGGGGCAGAAAGTCGCCCGGCTATTGCAGGAGTTTCAGCAGCCCGTGGTGGGGATTGTCCTAGAAGGAGAACCAAAGGCAAATATTCTGCCCCAGATGCCCTTGATTACTGGCCACCTCCTCCAGAGTCTCCCCAAAGCAAACCTGAGTACAGCCAGAAGTGTGATTGCCATTACCGGGGATGAAATGCTGAATCTAGAAGCGGGACTGATGGCAAGGCGGGCTAATCCCCAGAGCTACTTGGTAATTCGCACCTTTGCCCAGCGCTTGAGCAACAATCTCTCCCAACTTTTACCCCAAGCCCATATTCTCTGTGCCTATGCCCTGACAGCGGAAGCCTTTGCTGGGGCTGCCTTTGGAGAGAAAATCCTAAGTTTATTTCGCTTGCACAATCAGACGATCTTAGTCACGGAATACAATATTGAAGCCGTGGATACCCTCTGTGGCTTGCTGTTGAGTGAAGTTGCCTATGGTTATGGAGTCGTGCCGATTTTGGCAATCATGGCGGGGCGGGGGGAATCCCGGAAATTGATGCCCTCGGAGGATCTTCGGCTGGCAGGGGGCGATCGCCTCGTGGTTTTGGCAACGATCGACGGACTGCGACAAATTGAACAGGGCAGAATTACTCCGAAACAATGGCGAGTTCAGGTAGACCAAGCACTGAATACTGCTGCTGCCTTTGAGGGAGCAAATTTAATGGCAAGAATTACGGGCTGTTCCCTGAGTGTGGCAAGGGATCTTATGGATAATTTACCGGGAGTGTTAAAGTCGCCCCTCTATCACCATCAAGCACTACGGTTAGTTCGGGAATTGGGTCGGACTCAAGTTAATGCTCAAGTCGTCCCCATCCAACCAAGGTAAAGTAGCAGGGCGATCGCACCCCCAAGGGCAAGGATGAGAAACTTATTATCTTTGGTGTTGACTTGGGACAAATCCACAGGTTTTTCGGGCAGAGGATTAGCTTGATTTGTCTTTGTGCCTAGCCCCGTCCCTCTACCCCGACGATCTTGGGCAGAACTTTCGGTGATGTTGGTTAGATCAGGAATTTCCGTCATCCATGACTGGGGACGCACCAACTGGGGAGCTTCAAGGATATAGAGGAGCCGTTTTCCTTGTTTTTTGGTTTCTAAGTGGGGATGTTTTGTTAATTGTTGACACAGATTGATCGCCGCGGTTCGATCGCCCAACGCTTCATAAGCTGTAACTAGCCACACCTGAGCTTCACCCCCTAAACGAGAATTACGAGAAACTAAGGCGATCGCTTTCTGGAAATACTCCACTGCCACCCGGTACTCTCCACTCTCAAAGGCAGCCTGTCCCGACTGATACGCCTGCTGAAATTCCTCCTGTTGGTCACTACTCACAAGTTTGCCTTAATCCTCAATTACTCTATAAATTGTCTCAAACTAAGTTGCATAAAACTCAGAAGCTACAATCATCGAGCCAATCCCCTCATCGGTGAAAGTCTCTAACAATAGAGCATGGGGAACTCTACCGTCAATAATGTGGGCGGCTCTGACTCCCTGGGCGAGCGATCGAACACAACAATTCACCTTAGGAATCATCCCACCAGCAACCACTCCATCTGTGATTAAACCCCGGGCTTCCTGAATATCTAGTTTGGGAATCAAGGTTGCGGGATCTTTATAATCTCGGAGAATCCCCACCGTATCGGTGAGCAGCATTAATTTTTCTGCCCCCAAGGCTGCCGCAATTTCCCCTGCCACGGTATCCGCATTGATATTGTAGGCTTGACCCGTTTCATCGGCTGCCACACTGGAAACCACAGGAATATAGCCACTGTCCATCAAAGATTCCAACAGCTTAATATCTACACTCGCTACTTCTCCCACAAAACCCACATCACCATCCTTCGACTGGGGACGAGCCTTGATCAGGTTGCCGTCTGTACCGCACAAACCCACCGCAGCCCCACCAGCTTGGTTGATCAGAGCCACAATTTCTTTATTAACTCGCCCGACCAAGACCATCTCCACTACATCCATCGTGGCTGCATCGGTAACTCGTAAGCCATTCTTAAACTGGGGTTCGATTCCGAGCTTGGTTAACCAACTATTAATTTCCGGGCCCCCACCATGCACCACTACTGGACGGAGACCTACACAGGCAAGAAAGACCACATCCCGAATCACCTTATCCTTGAGATTGGAATCCTTCATGGCAGCACCGCCATACTTGATCACAATGCTGCGCCCGGCAAACTGCTGAATATAGGGTAGAGCTTCACTAAGCACCCGCACCCGAGTTGCTTCTTCCCGACGGTAAAATTCACTCTCGTTTTTCATGGATATGGCTAAGGAAATAAATTGAGTTTTGGGAATTCTACCAGAAGTCGATCGATTGTGAATGTTTTCTGAGTTAGATACTTAGTTAGAAGCCGTAAATATCGCCTCTTTGACTTCCCCCGGATTGCCCAAGGGTTGGGGAGGAGATTGATTAACCGCAATGGATACCGCCCCGGCATTCCCGGCACTGATACTAATACGCTCTTTACCCGTAAAAGTTTTTTCTGTCCCTGCGCCTAGGGTACCCTCGTACTCCACTTTGTTATCGATCGACACCTCTAACCAAGAATCTGCCGAAAGTTTGATGGTCGCCTCGACTCCAGAAATAACTGGGGCTAAATTGACTGGTGAGGGAGAAGGCTTAGGAGCCTCTACTGGAGGAGATGGTTGGGTAGCAAGCTCTGGTTCACTGCTGGGCGGGGGCGTAATTCTGTTGAGGGCTTGGAGGATGGGTTGGCGGAGGGTCAATACAAGGGCTACGGCAGCGATCGCTCCCCCCGCAAGGGCGATTTTCCCTAAATGGGGCTGGGATTTAACTATTAAAGATGCTGTAAATTCTTGCCAGCGATCGATCAAGGGCGGCTCCTGAGGGAGAGAAACAACTTCTGACACTAGGGGCGCACTTTCGAGGGGGAAGGTGTCAGCGAGGGTAGCTCCATCCACCTGCAAAATATCTCCATAGCGGCGAATTAGTCCCCGGACATAGATGGGTTCTGGAAGGTCATCGATCCTGCCGTCTTCTATGGCTTTGAGAATGGTCGATCGAATTCTGGTTCTAGCCGTTATATCTTCTAAACTCACGCCGAGGTCTAATCGTCTTTGGTATAGAAAAGAACCAATGGAGTGTAGTTGATCGATTTGTTCTTGATTTAGTTGCTTCACTGAATTTCCCCAATACAGTCTTAACTACTTAACTACAGTTGCATTTTCCCACAGAATCTTATTTTGACAACTGTTAATGTCGGTTAATTTGTGTTTGCTACCCTGAAAAAAATTATGTAAATTTTGCTCACCCTAATTTTACTGTGCTTCTCTAGCTGTGGAAATTGGTTGTAAGAATATCTCAAAAATAGCTCTAAGAGTTTGAATTTCTAAGAGACTAATTATTTGATTCCTACGCTACCACAAGTTGAAAATTCTAGATAGTTGATTCTTCTGTTTTCTAAGCTTAAAGTTTGGGATCAGGGACGATCGCTAAAAATAATACTTCCCAAACGGATCATCGTGGCTCCGGCTGCCACAGCAAGGAGATAGTCTTGGGACATGCCCATAGAAAGGTGTTGCAGAGAAAAAGTTCCTTGATTACTAATCTGGGTAGCCAGAGTCTTTAAGCGTTGGAAAGTATGTAGCATTTCCGCATCGGTTAAACCAAGGGGCAGAATCGTCATTAAACCTTGAATTTGCAGGTGGGAAAGTTGGGTGAGGCGATCGAGGTCTTGCCAGAGTTGGTCTTCTGACCAGCCAAATTTACTGGGGTCGGGCAGGAGTTTGACTTGGAGGCAAATTTGGGGAGATTTATGCAATTCCCCGGCCAAGCGATCGAGCTTTTCAGCAAGGGCAAGGCTATCACAGGAGTGAATCCAATCAAATAACTCTAGGGCTTTTTTGGCTTTGTTGGATTGTAAATGCCCAATCAAATGCCAAGTAATATCTGTCAAATCTGCCAACTCTGCCTGTTTTGCCTCTGCCGACTGGATTTGATTTTCCGCAAAGTCTCGCACCCCCGCAGCGTAAGCCTCCCGTACTGCTTCTACCCCCACCTGCTTGGTGACAGCAATCAACCGCACAGAACTAGGTAACTCGGCACGGATTGCATCTAGACGTTGGGCGATCGGGGACGGCGAAGATTCTCTGGTAATAGACATAAGATTAAGCCATACAGTGACTACATGAAAGTTTGCTTATGCACTCCTTGGAGTTTGCTGTGTTCCGTCATCTGTCCTAGGCGGCGGAGTTGACGGAGGCGGTTTTCAACCATCAACCGAGCATCAGAGCGACCGAGCGGCTCAAAGCTAAATCCATTGGTGGTCGAGGTCACTACAAAAAATAAACGTTGGGCGTAGAGGGTGGTAAATAACTCTTGGTTTTCTTCCACCATACAAACACGGAATAATAAGCCGAAGGTAGGATGATTAAGATAAGTTTCAGTGTTCATCAACAGTGGGGGGAAATATCTAACAGTTTATCTGACACGATCTGACAGTTGAGGTGGCTGCCAAAAGGCAGTTAGGGAGTAATTGAAGGAATAGTTATTATAGAAACAGTCATGAAAAATAGTGGCAACTTCCCAACACTTTAGCCGTCTCTGGAGTAGCAATTCCTGTCCTTGCTTTGATATTTGAATGTCAATATGCAAGGATATAACTATACCAAACAAACAGAAATCTAAGTTTAAATTTTGTTTTTACCTGTGCTTGCTCTATGATTAATCGGCAAAATTCACCCTTTACTTTTAGCAACTTCTGGATGCCCCTCCTCGATATCTTGGCTCTAGCCGCTTGGGGAGTATTATTTTTGAAGTATTGGTTAACTGGAAAGTTATATTTGCTCATCCATCCCAACTATTTTATCCTAACGGTGGTTGGGGGAATAGTCTTGATTTTGATTTCCTTGGGGCGGGCTTGGCAATTGGGACAGCTATGGCGGCAACAGTCTCAGGGCAGGGCGATCGTCCCCCCATCTCCTCAGCACGTCACCCTATTTCCCCCCGGTTGGAGCAGTGGTTTATTGTTGGCAACAGCCCTGATGGGTTTATTAATTACGCCCCAAGTTTTTAGTAGCCAGAC
The DNA here is from genome assembly GCA_020692245.1 of Microcoleus sp. GA_180221_E-2-1-MAG-45_12. Lineage (GTDB taxonomy): Bacteria > Cyanobacteriota > Cyanobacteriia > Cyanobacteriales > JAAUUE01 > JAAUUE01. The sequence goes on along the minus strand of JAIMKT010000002.1, from coordinate 70,910 downwards.
AGCAATTCAACGAGGGATTGTGGAATCCATGACCGCAACTCGATCGCGCCCCCAATCTTTTCGCCCCGCCTCCAATCCAGAAAACCGGAATCTCGTAGAATGGGCGAGAACTCTCAATGTCTATCCAGAACCCGATGCCTACACAGGTCAACGAGCCAAAGTTCAGGGTTTTGTGGTCTACTCGCCGAACCTGCCCGAAGACTATTTTGTCATCTCTCGCTTTGTCATAACCTGTTGTGCTGCCGATGCCTACCCCGTGGGCTTACCAGTCAAATTCACCGGAAGCCGTGATGCTTACCCCGCCGATAGCTGGCAGGAAGTCCAAGGAGAGATGATCACAGAAACCCTTGATAACAAAAGGCAACTAGTCATCCAATCAACAGAAATTACCAAAATTTCCCAGCCCCAAAACCCATTCTTTTACTAACTTTTAGAGATTAACTTCTAGGGGCAGAAATCCAGTAGAATCTTAAAAAATCTCTTGGTATTTACGCCCATGACTCGCTTGATCTCTCCTTTACAACAGTTTTTCCTGACTTGGATTTTAGTGTTGATTACGGGCTGGTTAACCCTGAACTTATTAGGTTATTTAGGAGAATTAATCAGCATCTTTCTCACGGCGGGGTTAGTGGCGTTTTTGTTGAATTTCTTGGTGAGCAAAATCCAGAAAATCCTGCCTCGGAGTCTTGCAGTCTTACTGGTTTACCTCCTGGTGGCTGTCGGCTTACTGATCGTAGTGCTGACCCTAGTACCGCCCATTTTCAATCAGGGAAAACAACTGATCACCAACTTACCGGACTTACTAGAAAGCGCTCAGATGCAGCTCATTGAATTTCAGGATTGGAGTATCCAAAGAAACCTCCCTTTTGATGTCAATATCTTAGTTTCACAATTTTTGGCGAATATACAGGAGAGAGCTGAAGGCATTGCAACTAAAGGTTTTGGATTGGTTTTAGGGACTTTTAATTGGTTTTTGGATTTAATCTTAATTTTGGTGATTTCTTTTTACATGCTGATTGATGGCGATCGACTCTGGCAGAGTATTGTCAGTATTTTTGCCCCCAAAATTCGAGATGGTTTAACGGAGTCTCTCCAGCGCAATCTGCGGGGGTTTGTGGCGGGGCAGTTACTCTTGGGCTTGTTTATGGCGGTGAGTTTGAGTTTTGCCTTTTTCCTATTACGAGTGCCTTTTTTCTTACTGTTTGCGGTGTTTATTGGTTTGATGGAAATCATTCCCTTCATCGGTGCTTCCCTAGGAATTGGGGTTGTAGTAATTTTGGTGGCGTTTATTGATTGGTGGCTGGCGGTGCAGGTATTGGGGGTGGCGATCGCACTCCAGCAGGTCAAGGATAATCTGATCAGTCCCCGGATCATGGGCAGTCTCACGGGTTTATCCCCAGTAATTATTTTTGCAGCCCTCCTCCTTGGTACCAAGATTGGCGGTTTACTAGGAGTTGTTCTAGCAATTCCTCTCACAGGTGTAATCAAGAGTTTAGTAGAAATCATTTTTGACCCCACTCTTCCACCCCAAACAGGCTCCTTTTTCCACAATCCCCTCGCCAGAGAAACCGTTATTACTAACATTGCTAAACCTGCTGATGATCTAACAACAATCCCAGAAGATTTAGCTCTTTCCAAAAATGATTAACTTGAATATGATTGATTTCAAATTGCCAATAGAGGTTAGTCAACTTACAGAAATGACTTCTCAAGCTCTGGTAAAACAAATAAAATGGCTAGAGATAACAAGTAATAATCTAGATAATAGTTCAGAGACAATTACTACTAGTTATGTCTACCAATCACCCGATCGATCTCCAACTAATCCAGCACCAACTAATCCAGAATTAGATAATCAATTAATAAGTAATCTTGAATCTAATTATCCGATCGTCCTCCTCCATGGTTTTGATAGTTCCGTCTTGGAATTTCGCCGCCTATTGCCCCTGTTGGCAAAGCAAATTCCGACCTATGCTGTAGATTTATTAGGCTTTGGTTTTACCGAGCGTAAATTGCCTATTAATCCCGATCGCATCAAAAGCCATCTCTATAGTTTTTGGCAGACTCTGATTAATCAGCCGATCATTCTGGTGGGAGCTTCCATGGGCGGGGCGGCAGCGATCGACTTCACTCTCACTTATCCAGAAGTTGTCCATAAATTAGTCCTGATTGATAGTGCTGGAGTTACCAAAGGTTCATCTCTGGGGAAATTTTTGATCCCACCTTTGGGCTACATGGCAACCAGCTTTTTAGCAAATCCCCAAATCCGCCAAAAGATTAGTATTAATGCTTACTTTGATCCCCAATTTGCTTCTGTAGATGCCCAGACTTGTGCGGCTCTCCACCTGAAATGTCCCCACTGGCAACAGGGCTTAATTAGCTTTACAAAAAGTGGTGGTTATGGAGATTTTAGTGAAAAGTTGGGAAATCTAGAACTACCAACGTTGATTTTGTGGGGGGATCACGATCGCATTCTCGGCACGCAAGATGCAGTAAAGTTTTATCGCCATTTACCCCACAGTCAACTAGTTTGGATAGAAAAATGTGGGCATGTTCCCCATCTGGAGCAACCGGAGGTAACGGCGCAGGAGATTCTTTCTTGGCGATCGCCCTAAAACCCTTAAACCAGAACTCCTGCCATTTCCCTAATTCGATTTGCCCAAGTTTGAGACAAGGTGGAAATTTCCAGACGACTAGAATCACTTGCCCAAGTTGACCACCAATGGATATGCCATCGAGACAATTGACGTTGTATTTGAGCTAATTCAAAGGCACTGTCTACATCTAAATCAATGGCTATCAGTTCTAAAAATACTTTACTTTCTCTAATAATTCCCAGTAACTCTTTCCCATTAACCTCATCCAAACTGAGAGAGGCTATTTGCAAAAAATTCTGTGCCAATCGTTCAAGACTTACAGAAAGACGCTCACAACGAAACGTAATTTGTTCTACAGTCCAGTTATTCATAGACCTCCTAATAACTTGTAGATGATTTGTTCTACATGTATGAGTCGGTATTGGAAGCACCGCCTTTATAGCTTAAAATTAATTCGTTAAGGCAGGCACGCACTTGGTCTCGACAGCGCTGTGCGATTTCAGAATCCAAGACATAAGGGTGCGCAGCCTTGCATCGAAAATCTTTGTTAATCCTGTCGATCTGGTCGAGATATGTTTTATCCACAATACGTTCGCTGAAGTAGCGAAAGGCAAAACGGCGAAAATCCTGCAACAGAGCACTAGCCCCAAGCGTTTGGCCGCCTTCCTTCATCAAACCCAGAATGAAATTCATTTCTCCTAGCGTGTATGCGCTTTCACGCTTTTGTACAGACTTGGCGAACTTGCGTGTTTTATCGTCGTTGATATCCTTGGCAAGGAATCCATTAATATCATGATGCCGACTGTGCAGGTCATCAGCGTAGACCGCAAACAGTTTGGTCAATAGCTCGTTTTCTAGCGCCCGACAGTACTGAATAATGAACGGCGAATAATCGCTCGTGCTGGCGATGTTCTCAAACAGAAGCTCGGCTTGGGGTAAAAAAGACTGACTGGCTTTGTCCAACAGATCCCACCCTGTCAGCCATGAGCACACTACACTGATATAACTTTCCAACGAGTTTGACTGATTGGTAACTGTAATAGTAATCCAATGTTGCATCTGTTCAATAGCTTTTTCCACTCCCTCCGTATCGTCCTCGCCGATATTCATCAGCTTTTTAAGCGAAAGAAGGTGATCGGTCAGATCAGACATTTCACGCTGTAGTTTGGCGATTTCAGCAACGCTTGCGATAATATCTCTATAGGATGCGTCCACGGCAGTCTGTGCCATAATGTCGGCTTCCGCAACGACTGCATAATTACTTCCTGCCTCCAACCCGCAGATTGTTACTAAGCGGGTCACAGTAACTTGGTGGGCTTCCACTGAATTATCTGCTCCCCACCAATGGCGGTTCAGCAACTGGGCTGCAACTAGAGTTGTGCCAGATCCGCAGAAAGGATCAAGAATTTGATCGCCTGCGTTGGATGCGAGTTGTACAATCCGCTCCATCAGAGCAAGTGGCTTTTGGCTCAGGTAACCCGTGCGTTCGCGCAAAGTAGCTGCTACAGAAGGGATATCCTCCCATGTTGTACCAATCTCTACACCTGGATGATCAGCGAGGTACTGTTTTATCCTTGGTAGCCCCCCACTAGCAGGGAAGTAGATTCGATTATCTAGAGCTAGTGCTTCCAGTTTATCGAGGGGGAACCTCCATGATCTTCTTGGTGGTGGCTGATACCCACGCCATGTAAACTGAGCTAAAGGGCGATCACCCAGCATTGTTAGATCGCCTCCCCTAAATAGTCCTCGTTCATCCATAAAGTGGTATGCTGCTTTTTCGTTGTTGGTCAGCGGACGATAAATTGGATTATAAATTGGTTCATCAGCCTTGCTGTAAACCAGTATGAAATCGTTATCTACTTTGAGTCCTCTATCACGAAAATTTCCTACTATTTTCCTATGCCATGTGATTTCATACTTGGGTTGATCACCGAATACTTGGTTCATGACCAGCCGTATATCCAATGGGGATGTTGGCGACCAGTGGAAGAAAAGGCTACCTTGATCGGTTAAAGTGCGGCGTATCTGTTGAACGACCTTGGATAGGTAAGATGCGTACTGTTCATCTGACAATTCTCTCGACTTGACAGTATTCCATGGTGGATCGAGGTAAGCAAGAGTAACGACTTCGGAAGGCAGGCGCTCCAAGAGGGTGAGTGCATCACAGGAAAAAAGAGTATTGGCTTCAAAATTCATATAACCGTCCGCTTGAGATGGCAACCATATCGTTTAGATAGGCATCAACCTAATTTTGATTTGTACAAACTCTCATTATCACAAATCTATCTTCTTTCAGTGAAGCCCAACTTGTAGTTATCCCGCAAATACAGTTTAAATACTTTAGTCACTGTATTTTAACGCAGCTTTAATGCAACCTAAAGAACAAATTTAGCATCTTGCTTATTTGAATAGATGATTTTCATGAGAACAAGAGATTCCCTGCCAGATTTTTACCCACTGAGTTTCTGTAACTTTGAGCTTGGTGAGGTGCAAGTTTTATATTCGGAAAGGCGATCGAATTTATTCCCCACGATCGCAACGTAGCGACTTCATGGGTTTAGCTTTACAAAAGTGGCGGTTACAGAAATTTTAGTGGAAAATTGAGAAATCTAGAACTATCAACTTTAATTTTGTATGGATGATGGGAATTTTCAGAAGCAGGACGGGGATTTGTTAGTAGGGCTGGGCGATCGCTACCAGTATCAAAAAACCTTGGGCAATAAGGCGGGGCGGACTACGGTTTTGGCGGAGGATTTGGAAATGCAGAATTAGTTACCTTGGACAGCTAAAATTAAGGGTTGATCGATCGCAAATTAGCCTCAAAAGAGAACTTTGGGGAGTCAAGAAAAATATTATCCCTCCCAGTAGTATGGAGGCAATTCAATCAATTCATAAACTCCCGATCGCCTGTAAGCAAAATGCAGCCGGGGAGCTAGTGTGGTTAAATAGTGCCTTAGAAATTGTGACTGGTTCCCGTAAATATGTCCTGACTTCTTACAGTAGATTAACCGTCCGAGAAATTGATTGGATTGCCGCCGAAATTAGTGAGTGGTTGGGAAGGTCGATCGAGGAAAAATCAAAGTCAGAAGTTACAAGGCAAAAATCTTAGGAAGAAGTTTTTTAGGATAATCTTTAGTCTCGATCAAGAAATAAATACACAAGAACGGCGAATCATTCTATATACAGGATAGGGCGATCGCCCCTCTCAATCCTTCCCCTAGCTGTAAATTACAATCCCTAAATAAAAATTCAAAGCAGTAAATACTCTTTTGGAACATAATTATCTACTGGGGGTCTAACCCCTCGCTAGAGTAAATACTACTATAGATATTAGACATTTAACGATATAGTCCAATGAGGTTTTTTATGCACAGATGGCAAAAACAAAGATTCCGGCGAGTCTTGTTCGGTTTCCTCCTCAGCTTCTGCCTATTTATGACCCTTGGAGCATGGCTCCACCCAGCCCAAGCCCAAATTAATCAAGCTACAGTTACTGAAGTTCTAGATGGCAATCAAGTATTTATTCAAGGTAGACCAGCAAGGGTGAACAGCACGGCGGGGATGGGACAACAGGTAAGTACTGGCTCCTCCCGGGCCGGACTCCGATTTAATAACGGAGCAGCAGGACGACTCCGCCCCAATACTTCTCTGGTGATTGGGCAATGTATCCAAATTCAACAGGGGGGAATTATCGCCAGTGGTCCTACTAATGCCTGTGCTGGTTCGGTACGGGCTGCGACTAGGGGGACGACTTTTTTAATGGAAGTTCAGGAAGATGGAACCTATGGCTGTAAGGTATTAGAAGGCAGTGTTGCCATGACCCCGATCGACCCCCAAAATCCCGACCAGTTCTCCCATGAATCAGAATTTATTCTGGAAGAAGGGAAAAAAATATCCATTTCTAAGGAAGGGGAAATTGGGCAACCCGAAGCCATCACCATCGAAGATATTCAATCTATTCTCAGTGGCAGCTTCTTCTCTGGTTTTACCGAGCAACTACCGGGAGGCGGCAATCTCCAACGAGCCTTACAACAACTATTTCCGGGAATTCCTTTACCCAACCTCGGCTTACCGAACCTAGGTATCCCATCTCTACCAATTCCAAGAATTCCCCGCTTTCCCCTTTAAAAGTTCCCGATCGACATAATACTGACCGAAATAATACTGATTAGTGCTGAGCAATGAAATTTAGAAAGGTAAATATTAATTATGATCAATGAACCATGATTAATGAGGTTTTTATGCAGAAAAGGCAATGGCAACAATTCCAACAATTTCCACAATTCCGGCAATTTCAGCAATTCTGGCAATTCCGGCGGATCATCTATTTTCTGGTGAGTTTTAGTGCTGTCATTATTCTCGGCATGGGACTATCTCCGGCTCAGGCGCAAATTAACCAAGCAACGGTAACTGAAGTCTTGGATGGCAATCAAGTATTTATTCAAGGCAGACAGGCGAGGATCAATAGCACGGCGGGGGCAGGGCAACAGGTAAGTACGGGGTCTTCCCGGGCCGGACTCCGATTTAATAACGGGGCAGCAGGACGCTTGCGATCGAACACTTCTCTGGTGATTGGGCAATGTATCCAAGTTCAGCAGGGAGGAATTGTCGCTAGTGGGCCAACTAATGCTTGTATTGGCTCGATCCGGGTTGCCACTAGGGGAACAACTTTTCTCACTGAGTTGGGAACCGATGATATTTATGCCATGAAGGTCTTGGAAGGCAGCGTGGGTTTAGCTCCGATCGAGAATACATCCTCCCCAGTCCCTGAAATTTCCGTCCGTCAAGGGCAGAAAGTATCTATTACTAAAGATGGGCGTATTGGCAACCCAGAACCAATTACTGCGGTGGAAGCTCAAGAGATTGTTAATGGGGATTACTTTACAGGTTTTACCCAACCTTTACCGGGAACCAGCAACCTCCTTCGCTCCTTGCAAGAACAATATCCGAATATTTCCCTTCCACCCAGCCTCCGTCCCACTCCTGTGCGGGGACTTTGGTAATTTTGGAGAGCAGAAATAAGAGTAAAAGTAGACTGAAATTTAGATAAAAACCATGAAAACGAAGAGAGTTAATCTAACTAGGCTGGCGTTACGTCTGGGAGGTTATCTCTCCTTGATTTTTTGGTTGATTGCCCCCACTCTCCTGACTGTCTTCAATCCCCCTGCCCAAAAATGGCTCGATCGCCACACGCAATCTCTCTTTTTTGTCCTCCGGGGTCGAGTCGCACCACCAGCAGATATTATCATTCTTGCCATTGATGATGAGTCCATCGGGGCATCCTCCGTGTATCGAGACTTACCAGCCATGCGGGAATACCTGCAACCCATGGAAAATTTTCCTTGGCAACGTGTCACCTACGGCAGGGCGATCGAGCAACTCATGGCGGCGGGGGTCAAATCCATAACTCTAGATTTACTTTTTGATCTACCCAGTGGCTACGGCGAAGAAGACGATCGAAAATTTGCCGAAGTTCTCAAAAAGTATCCCAGTCAAATAGTTTTGGGGGCTGCCTACGATGAGAGTATGTCTCCCCAAGGCTTGACTATTACCCTCTCAAAGCCAAACCCTATCCTCGAAAGCTCTGGGGCAAAACTTGGCTTTGTCAACTATCCTGCCCTCGAAGCCAATGGTCGAGTCCATCAACTTGCCCGTAACTATCGGCAACAGGTAATTAATCCCTTGGGGCTGCCAGAGCTACCCTCCCTTGCGGAAGCCACCCTAATCGCTGCGGGGGAAACCTTTCCAGATGTTCAAAATGCCAATATCAATTACTACGGTACTGCCCGGACTTTCACCACCTTGCCCTTCAGTGTCCTTGCTCCCAACAAATGGGATGCTTACCGTGAGCAGTTCCGGGGCAAAATTGTCCTAATTGGCACCACTGCTGAAATTCTCAAGGATTTTCTGCCTACACCCTTTAGTCCCACTATGCCGGGGGTAGAAATTCATGCCAATTCGATCGCTACCCTGATGGAAGACCGAGCCGTTGTTGACCTAGCTCCTGATTCTTTCTGGCAGGGTTTGATTGTGTTCTTGCAGATTGGGACTGCCAGCCTGATCCTGATCTTCGGAGCCAAACGGACGGTCGATCGACTATTTTTTGGGGTGGCGATCGGCTTTTTCTGGTTCATTACTAGCTATGGAGTTTTTACTTACCAGAAATTGATTATCCCCACTGCCACCCCGATCATCAGCATTATTCTTAGTAGTTTCGCCTACTTCACCCCTGGTGTAGTCCAAGACCAGATCGAAAAGCGCCGCTTTCGCAGTACCCTAGAACGTTATGTAGCCGCCCCCGTTGTCCAAGAAATTCTCAAGGCTCCCGATGACTACAACGCCCTTCTCAAGGGGCGAAAAATTAAAGCCGCCGTCCTATTTTCCGATATTCGGGGCTTTACCACCCTCTCTTCCCACCTCGAACCCGAACCCCTCGTAGAGCAGTTAAATGTCTATCTCGATGGCATGGTGGACGCTATCCTTACTGCCAATGGTACTGTGGATAAGTTTATTGGGGATGCAGTTATGGCAGAATTTGGGTCTCCTGTGTCCCAAGGGGAAAAAACTGATGCCCTCAATGCCATCAAAGCAGCGCTAGAAATGCGAGCTGCCCTAGCAAAACTCCGGCACCAATGGCGACAAAATGGACAGGAACCCCTATTTAATGGGATTGGCATCAATTATGGAGAATTGATCGCTGGGGATATTGGTTCCCAAAGACGGCGGGAGTATGCGGTGATTGGTGATGCGGTGAATGTGGCAAGTCGGGTAGAGGGTTTAACGAAGCAGTACATGACTGATTTATTAATTACCCAATCTCTCTACGAACTAGTTGCCGAGGAAGTTGATGCGGTGTTTGTGGGGGAACAGGAAGTAAAAGGACGGAGTGGGGGCGTGAAACTCTACGGTGTCTTAGGCTTTAAGGGGCAAGACCACACCCTCTACCATCAAGTTCAAGCCGATTTTCAGGCTCATCAAGAAAAACCCCATTAAAGTACCAAGCAAATTACCAAGGATTGCCGACCATGGTGAAACCACTCCAGAAGTAGGGATGGCTTAGGGATCGATCGCCCAACTTCTTCAACTCCTCATTTAGGGGAAATGTCCCTTGGGGTGTAACCAGATTTCCACCCTCCAACCGCACTTCACCCCGGAGCATAGCTAACTGGGCAAGTCGCAGAGCCTCAGATTTGGTAGTAGTCTCCTGCAATTGCTTATAAAACTCGGTCATTAATCCAAAAGTACCATCGTCACTCACGAGCCACAAACTCGCTAGGGCAGATTTTACCCCAGCCTGCACTGCTAATCCCGCAAAACCCAATTCTGCTTCTCTATCACCTAGGGCTGTCTGACAGGCACTGAGTACCAACAAATCTACTGGTGGATCGCCCCAACCTGCTTGGCGAATTTGGTATAGGGTTAATCTCTCATTGCCCCAGAGTTGGATGTAGGAGTTAGATTGTTCTCCCGGTGCAAATACGCCGTGGGTGGCGAGGTGGACAATACGCTGTCCGGGGCGACGGGCTTGACGAAGATTACTTAGGGTGAAGTTTTCATTAAATAGGGTATTGCCACCCCAGAGTTGGTTGATGGTGTTCAATTCTAGAGAGACTCCGGGTAAAGGTGTTTCTCCCACAAAATTATCTGCTCCCATACCCAAAACTTCGGAGCCTTTTAGGGATGTGTAGCTGGTATCGGTCAGGGTTAGAGAGGGCATTAAGCCGACACTGTAGTCTTCGATGATGAAGCGATCGCCGTTTTGTTTATCTCGCATGGCAGCAAGGGGAATGGAGCGCAGACCCACATCCATCAGAAATACTAGGTTATTAATCTCTCGTTTTTTGAGTTCGTCTTGGAGGGGAGCAATCAGCCATTCATGGAATTGTCGAGCGGAACCGATGTAACCATTACTTCTATTGGCAGTCAGGCTCACGAACCTTTGGGCGACTTCCATGACTTGGGGACGTTTCAAGCCGGGATATTTGACCCGTACTAGGTCGCCAGTGGGGGGAACGAGGACAACTTCGAGGATGTCGGTATCTTGGGCAACTCGGAGGGGACTACTCAAACCACGGGCGGAGTTAACAGTTCTTTCTACTTCGTTTTCTGGGGCAAAAAAGACGTAGATAAATACGGGTTTGGTGTTGGTTTCCCTCATGATCCGTTGCAAAATTTCTTGTGCTTGGTTGGCATCGAGGGTGGCGATCTCGTCAGAAATTCCGGTGAAGGCTTGGAATTCTTGTTTGAAGGGGTCGTCTAGGAGGCGGATTTTGTTATTTTGGGAGTCGACGGGGATTCTGTCGATGATGGGGATGTTGGAGTTGGCGGCGGCGAGGGAGACAGGGGATTGGATATTGGGATTAGCATCAAGAATTGGGCGATCGAGCCGGGGGGTGAGGGCTTCAATAGGATCAATAATTACGGTGGGAGGTGGTAGGACGATCGGGGGAGCGATCGAAGGTGTCGGAGTTGGAGTAGTTATGATTGGGGTCGGGGCAACTGGAATAGGATCGATAACTAGGATTGGGGGTGTGCCAATAACTACAGGATTTGGAGTTGATGGGGGAGCGGGGTTAGTTAATATCTCAAAAATAGAAGTATCTATGGGTTCAGGGAGAATTGGAGGTTCAGGGAGAAGTGTTGGAGGTTCAGGGGCGGTGGTTCTGATGCTAATATTTGTGCCGTAGTTGTTTATGGCAGGAGGGACAGGAACAACGAGATTATTGATCGTATTTGCATCTGAGCCACTAGTAATTGCTCCGGCTGTCCCGTTAACTGTTGCGCCACCAACTAAAAAAGGAACTGAGGTGCTACCCGCATGAGTAATAGTAATAGCACCGCCTCCATATCCTCCTTGGGTACTAATATTTACTGTTCCATCTCTTGCTGAAAGACTTCTTGAAGCCAAAGACATGAAGCGACTTAAAAAAAATGTGGAGAAAGTATCAATGAAGTCATTTGAAGCCAAAAATAAGTTACCTGCATTGATAGCTATATTACCTCCAGAGCCACTACTACTTTCACTGAAAATAAAATCAGTAGATAAATTACCCTGAGATGAGATGGTGATATCTCCTCCATTTCCAGAAATATTTCCACTATAAGAATCAGAAGAAATACCCAAGTCATTAGATAAATTACCCTGAGATGAGATAGTGATATCCCCTCCATTTCCAGAAATATTCCCACCTTGAGAAATAGAAACAACATTACCAATAGATAAATTACCTTGAGATGAGACGGTAATAGACCCACCATTTCCAGAATTATTTCCAGCAGAATTAGAACGAATAAAACCAGTAGATAAATCACCCTGAGATGAGATGTTAATATCCCCACCATCTCCAGCAGCAGCAGTGCCTCTAGAATAAGAATTGATACTATGTACAAAGTTATTAATAGTATTGATATTTCGAGCAGCTATCAGGATATCGCCACCAGTACCAGAAGTAGAATTACTTGCGCCTTGAGCAGATGCGAAACTGTTAATATTACCGCCAGTAGTAAAGTTACCATTACCCCCAAAATTCTGATTGATACTGATAGCCCCACCACTTTCAGCGTTACCACCCCGTGAATAAGAACGAGTATCAAGACCTAGAAGTTCTGTTTGAAAAAAATAAAGTCCTGAAAAACCCACACTTAAGCCACTCAGATTTATATTATCTGTTGTATCAATAGTAATACTCCCCCCATTTCCACTGTTGCCAGAGGTTAATCCTGCGGTAAAAGTCACTACAGCAGGAGTGGTTAATCCACCATTATTTGCTGTTAACCCAATATTTCCTCCATTGGCAGAATTTCCTGTTTCAGCTAATGAAATGGCATTAATAACACCAGATATGATACTTGTGGAATTAATAGTTATACTTCCGGCATCTCCAGAATTTCCTGTCCCTCTTGCTGCCGCAGAGAAGCTATTGATTTCACCATTAGCAGTAAATATCCCACCACTAGTAACATTGATATCGCCTCCAGTACCTGCATTCCCACCACCAAATGAAGCAGAACGCGTATCCAAGGCAATGCGATCTGGGCTAATTTCTGGAATAATTACTCCAGTTATATCTACAGCACCAGCAGCATTAATAGTAATAGTTCCGGCATTTCCCGAATTTCCTGTTCCATTAAATGAGGCTCCGGCTCCAGTGGTTATGGCTCCTACCAGTACACCGCCATTTGTTGCTGTAATGTTGACATTGTTTCCATCTCCAGAAACCCCATCATCAACACGGGAATAGGCTGCAATAATTCCGCTAACATCTATACTCCCGGCGGTGATATCTATAGTCCCAGCATCACCAGAGTTACCTGTACCAGCTACGACCGATCGACTATCCAACGCAATAG
>JAIMKT010000002.1:36578-57950 GCA_020692245.1 Microcoleus sp. GA_180221_E-2-1-MAG-45_12 | reverse complement strand
TTCTGGAATAATTACTCCAGTTATATCCAAAGCACCAGTAGCATTAATAGTAATATTTCCCCCATTGCCAGCATTACCGCCATTGGTACTAGACCCAGAACTAATCCATCTTGCTCTGATATCTCCCCCCGTTGCAGTTAAATTTATGTCTCCCCCGCTTCTAGAAACAGTAGAAATAGATGTATCAATATTTCCCGCCGTGATACTTGCTGCCTCAATAGTTAAATTTCTACCAAAGGCATTGATATTATTTCCACTAGTATCAAAAGCTCCTCCCGCAGTAAAGGTAATATCCCCACAAGTCCCAGCAGTACAACTAGCAAAATTCAGACTTCCCCCAGTCAGAGTCCCAAAAGTAATATTATTACTCGCCTCTAAAATTATGTCCGCCGCTGCTGATAAGGTTTCTAAGTTTGACTGAGAAATAGTAATGTCACCCGGTCCACAAGTAGGTATAAAAGCTGATAAGACACAAGTACCCAAATCCTCTGTACCATTACTAATCAAAATATTCACAGGGTCTAACAACAAAGTCCCAAAACTGCCCCTTGGCGCTGACAAATCCGCATTCCCCGCAAAAGTTAGAGTCTGCGCTCCTGATACCTCCGCAAAACCCCCATTCCCACCATTCGCCCCGCCCCTCGCCGCAATATTTCCATAAAACCTCGTCACATCATCACCCCAAACAATCACCCGGCCCCCATCCCCCGCATTCAACGCATCCGCCCTCAAAAACGAACCAGCATCCACATAGGTAATCCGAGAATTAAAAGGATTATTTCCCCCGCCTCGATATTCACCACCGACTCGAATCGTGCCGCCGCCCTCAACTCCACTAGCATTCAAATTTGCCCCCAGGAGCGCCACCCTGTCTCCCAAAACATTAATTGTCCCCCCTTGAGAGAAAGTGCCAAGATTCCCAGAAGCCACACTTACCCCTTGACCCGCAGGAATCCCCACCCCATTCACCTCCACCGTTGACCCATTGCTACTAATACCCGGCAAACTTTGCCCCGTGAGCAACCTTGGTAAATCCAGAGGAGCAATAGCAGAATCCACCGATGGGGTAATTTCCAAACTTAATAAATGTCCCGGTTGAGAAATCCTCACCCGATTGGTTCCCGGTACTGCCGCAAGGGTAATATTCCCAGCATTTAGATTCCCAGTATTAACAACATTTCCCCCAATTAAACTAATACTTTGCCCAGAAGTAACCGATAAATTCCCAGCATTGACAATACTCCCAGATTCATTGGTAGTAAACAAAAAACTATTAGGATTCCCAGTTAAAGCTGAGAAGTTATTTTCCCCAACTGCCAAAAAATATTCACTATTACCAAAGCCAATTTGATTCGCCGTCGTCGCCGTGAAACTAGCTGGTACATTCAGACTAGCCCCTTGCCCAAAGATGATCCCCGCCGGATTCATCAAGAATAAATTAGAGTTTCCCCCCGTCACTTGCAATAAGCCATTAATAAACGAGGGATTCCCGCCATTGATCCGACCGAAGATATTTTGAGTTTGGGGATTGCTCAAGAAATTGGCAACTTGCCCCACATTCACATTGAAATCTTGGAAACTATGGAAAAGATTCCCCCCAGCTTGGGTTCCCCCAGTGATATTAATCTGGTTGCCTTGGGGACTAATGAGAGTTCCGGCTCCGTTGGGAGTGATCTGAGAGGTAGCAGGCTGGATTAACGCAAAAACAAGACTTAAACCTAGGGAGGCTTTAGCAAGATGTTGGTAGGTAAACATGGAAAGAATGAAGGCTTAGGGGAAGATTAGGCTCAATAAACTCGATAAGCTGTTAAACGAATCTAAGATAACCTATGTACCTAGGGAAAGTCGCCCACGATCTTGCTATTTTTTGACTATTTTTTTGCACATTCTTGCTATTTTTGCCGAAACTGCCCCGGAGTTACTCCCGTATGTCGGCGAAAGTATCGAGTAAGATGACTTTGACTTGCAAAACCACATTCCGTGGCGATCGTGTTAATTGTTTTCTTGGATTGACTTAATAAAATCTTGGCTCGCTCCAATCGCTGTTGAATCAGGTATTGATAGGGAGATATCCCCATCGATCGCTTAAATAAATGGCAGAAATAATACTGACTCATTCCCAGCTCCGCAGCCATATCCTCTAGGGACAGATTTTTTTCTAGATAGGCGTGAATATAGTCGATCGCCCGATCGAGCTTCTCTTTGGGTAAACCATCGGCGTATTCCTGTAATTTTTGGGGGCGAGTGGTGTAGTGCTTGAGGAGATGGGCAGCAAGGGCAGTGGCGAGAGCCTCAACATAAAAAGCATCACTAGGATTACCCATTTTCAGACTGGTTTCCAATTCTGTATTCAGAGCTAGAAAAAGTTGATAGATCAATAGATCAGTAGTTTGTACCTCAAAGGCAAGCTCCACTCGATCACCATCCACCTTTTCATGGGCAACCCCCGCCACAAAACTCGGCTCCAAAAGAACGTGATTAGTCTTCATCTCCCGATCCCACGCAACTGAATACACACCCTCTGGACAGATATGGATGCAATCATGAAGAGGTTGTTGGGGATGCCAATGCGCCTTAGCGATCTTATGATCTGAGTTGTATTTGAACTCTAAGGTCACGGGGTAGGAAACAGAACTTGGAATCCCAATCATGTGCTGTTGGCTATAATAATCTGGAGTTTCCCAAGGAATATCTGGTGAATAAAAATGGGCTAGATGAATATTTTTCCATCCTGCTCGATCGCTACTTAAAATAGGCAGAACCGTAGGATTTGGAACTATTTGACTCATAGCATCTTCTTGAAAGTGATCAAGAATTATCGCCTGCTCTTGGGACATGGATTTGATTTTATTTTAGATATCAAATGCCTACTTAATTAATTTAACTAATTTTAATTTAGTGAGAATACCTTAAATTTATTTAACTACAGTCTCCATTCTTTGTCCCCAAACCATGTAAAATAAATCCTCTAGCAAACCCCAATTTATATTTTCTCTGTCACGATCCCCAACTATCAAAAAAATATCCTAAATTAACTAATTCCCTCCTTCCTTTACCTTCTTTACCTCCTCCTCTTCACACTCATGGGCAACTTCTCCTTTCAACTCCAAGCCAAATGCAGCAAAACCAAAGCTAGGGTCGGGGTCTTTTCTACGCCCCACGGCATTGTGGAAACTCCCAAATTTATGCCCGTGGGAACCCTCGCCACCGTTAAAACCCTGACTTCTGCCCACCTAGAGGATGCTCAAGCCCAGATGGTCCTGGCGAATACCTACCACCTGCATCTGCAACCGGGGGAAGATATTGTCCAAGGGGCTGGAGGTTTGCATAAATTTATGAACTGGAAAAAGCCCATGCTCACTGATTCGGGCGGGTTTCAAGTGTTTAGCCTGAGCAAGATTCGGGAAATTAGCGATGAGGGCGTGATCTTCAAGTCGCCACGGGATGGCAGCATGATAAATATCACCCCAGAACGATCGATCCATATTCAAAATGCCCTCGGTGCAGATGTGATCATGGCGTTTGATGAATGCCCCCCCTACCCAGCTACACGGGAAGAAGTCACCGCAGCCACAGAACGCACCTATCGATGGCTCCAGAGATGTATCAAAGCTCACCAAAGACCAGAGGATCAGGCGTTATTTGGGATTGTCCAAGGAGGTGTGTATCCAGACTTGCGAGTGGCAGCAGCCCAGCAATTAGCAGAGTTAGACCTACCCGGTTATGCGATCGGCGGTGTGAGCGTGGGGGAACCGGGGGATCTAATCCAAGAAATTGTGGAAGTTACTGCTCCCCATCTGCCAGAGCATAAACCCCGGTACCTGATGGGTGTAGGTACTTATCGAGAAATGGCACGGGCGATCGCTTCCGGGATTGATTTATTTGATTGCGTGATTCCCACCCGCCTCGGCAGACACGGAGCCGCCTTGGTGCAAGGAGAACGTTGGAACCTCAAAAATTCTCCCTTCCGTCGAGATTACACCCCCCTAGACTCCACCTGCCCCTGCTACACCTGCCAAAACTTTAGTAGAGCCTATTTGAGTCATTTGATGCGATCGAAGGAAGTCTTGGGCTTTACCCTAATTTCTCTCCACAACGTCACCGAGCTAATTCGCTTCACCCAAAGAATCCGAGACTCTATTCTTAACGATACTTTTGTCGAAGAGTTTGGTCACTATGGTTTTGAGTAAATAAAAAATCTGGGAAGTGATAGGTAATTATGGTAGTGCATCAAGCAAACGTGGGATATTGATTTACCAAGGCTTTTCGGACTTGCTAGCAGATTGCTTATCGAGAGCAATTTCAAATAAAAATTCAGGGGCAAAGTCAGCTCCGTTTGGCCATTCTATAGTCCGACTAGTTACAAACACCTTTTGAAATAAATTTTTATCTTTCAAGGGTTCAAAGATTTCTCCATACAATTCTTGTTCTAAATCTACAATCCCTTCTATTCCATTATTAAACGTTAGCTTTAATTGATAGTTACCTAGATATTCCACAGAGACAACATGAAGCCATA
Organism: Microcoleus sp. GA_180221_E-2-1-MAG-45_12; assembly: GCA_020692245.1. GTDB lineage: Bacteria > Cyanobacteriota > Cyanobacteriia > Cyanobacteriales > JAAUUE01 > JAAUUE01. The sequence goes on along the minus strand of JAIMKT010000002.1, from coordinate 53,431 downwards.
GATCCTTCTTATGGAAGGGGATCGATTCTATTAAGAGGTTTTCTTTGACGTGCATTTTCCCAGTTCTCCAATAGTTCGGATTTCTCCAGCAACTCCAAAATCATTTCAAAATCATCCTTCATTGGGTTTCTTTTTCTTCTTACGCCACACTTGCCAGCCTGTGTAAATCAAGAGGAAAGTAGCCCCTAAAGCATAGGCTCCACCGCTCGGAATCCCAGAAAAAGCTAGGGCGAGACTGCCAGCCCACAGAGTGAGAGAGTAGATAAACAAAACCGTTAGCCTTTGGGATAATCCCGCTTCTAATAAACGGTGATGGAGATGGCGCTTATCGGCAGTGAAGGGAGATTTACCATCACTTAAACGGAGGAGAATAACTGCGGACATATCCATAATCGGCACAGCTAAAATTAGATAAGGCAAGAGAACTGCCGTAACAGCAGTGGATTTTACCAAGCCAATCACCCCGACTCCCGCCAGAGTAAAGCCCATGAAATAGGCTCCGCCATCGCCCATGAAGATCTGGGCAGGGTTGAAGTTATAACGCAAGAAACCCAAGGCTGCCCCCGCCATCGCTGCCGCAATCAAAGCTGCTGCTGGTTGCTCCATGAATAAAGAAACAATCAACATGACCACTGCGGCGATCGCCGATACCCCGGCTGCCAAACCATCAACCCCATCAATCCAGTTGATCGCATTTGCCATCCCCACCAACCAAACCACCGTGATCGGCAGACTCCACCAGCCAAGCTGGATTAGACTACTACCCGGCACACTGAGAAAGTCAATTCTCACCCCCGCCCACCAAACCACACTAGCCACCGCCATTTGCAGCACTAGCCGCAGGGAAGCTGGGAGATTGTACAAATCATCAGCAAGCCCAATTAGGAAAAAGGCTATGCCCCCGATCGCCACCCCCCAGATTTGCCATTCTTCCTCCGGCGGTAGCCAACCAAAGCCACCAAGCCACCAGACAATCAACAAGCCGATCATCGTCCCCGTAAAAATAGACACTCCCCCTAGGCGAACCATTGGGGTCTTATGAATTTTTCTGTCTCCGGGCTGGTCAGTTTTCTGGCTTTTCAGTCCTACGGTTCTGACCACAGGAGTACTCCAGAGGACAACGATCGCCGCTACGAGAAAAGCAATCAAATGATAGAGCTTAGTGGGCATGGTGTCTCAGTGATGAAGTTGGCAGTTTTATTTAACTTTAGAATTCTCGGTCTGAGTTCTAAGTTTGAATCCTAGGTTTGAATTCTAGGCTAGAGCTGGCACACTCATTTTTAGATGCGGATAGAGAGGGAAGCGATCGCAGAGACTGGCTACCCGACGGCGGCAGTTTTCGGCAACTACTTCACTTTCGGGGTTAAGGAGGCGATCGGCAATAATATTGGCAATCTCCGTAAATTCAGCCTCACCTAGACCTCTGGTGGTCATGGCTGGGGAACCCAAACGCAAACCACTAGTCACAAAAGGTGAAGCTGGATCAAAGGGGACAGTATTTTTGTTAGCGGTAATATTCACTTCACTAACCAGTTGATCAGCAACTTTCCCCGTCATAGTAATGGACTGTAGATCCACCAACATCAAATGATTATCCGTACCGCCAGAGACAATTTTTAACCCCCGCTCCTGAAGACCCGCCGCTAGCGCCTGAGCATTGGCAATTACTTGACCAGAATAGGTCTTGAATTGAGGGGTGAGAGCTTCCCCAAAAGCTGCTGCCTTCCCAGCAATTACATGCTCCAAGGGGCCACCTTGAGTACCCGGAAAGACCGACTTATCTAATTTTTTACCCAGTTCCGCATCCCGGCTGAGAATCAAACCGCCCCGGGGTCCCCGGAGAGTTTTGTGGGTGGTGGTGGTAACAACATCGCAGTAGGGAATGGGGTTAGGGTGGTGTCCGGTGGCAACTAGTCCGGCAATGTGGGCAATGTCGGCAAGGAGGTAGGCGCCAATTTCATCAGCGATCGCCCGGAACTTGGCAAAATCAATAATCCGGGGATAGGCAGAATAACCGCAAATTAAGAGTTTGGGGCGTTCCTTCAGAGCTACTTCCCGAATTTGGTCATAATCTAGCTGTTCAGTTTCTTTGCTGACACCGTAGCTGGCAACTTGGAACCATTTCCCGGAAACATTTACAGGGGATCCGTGGGTCAAGTGACCACCGTGGGATAGATCCATGCCCATGATTTTGTCTCCCGGTTCCAATAGAGTTAGGAATACCGCAAAGTTTGCCTGCGCTCCCGAGTGGGGTTGGACATTGGCACTAGCTGCCCCGAAGAGTTCCTTGGCTCGATCGATCGCCAACTGCTCTACTTGATCGACAAACTTACAGCCCCCGTAGTAGCGCTTGCCCGGTAAGCCTTCCGCATATTTGTTGGTCAACACCGAACCTTGAGCCGCCATGACCGCTGGCGAAGTAAAATTCTCACTCGCAATTAACTCTAGATGATCTCGTTGCCGCTGCAATTCATCGCCCATCATCCCGGCTAGCAAGGGATCACTTTCTAATAAAAAATCTAAATTACTCTTAGTCATAATACCTAGTCACAATAACTTTTATTCCTAATTTTTAACTCCTACAGGTTATTACGCCCATAGAATCAAGCTCCAAGGGTTTTACCGCAAGTTTCTTAAGCTACTTTAACGTTATCTAGCTCGTTAGGGAAACCTTTTTTAGGGATTTTTCCCCGGAGAAATTTCTGTTGGAGAGTCGATCGCCCCAGCAACTTTCGTCTTAGTGCAAGCTGAGGAGCCAATTTTTGCGCCTTTAGAAACAATGCCAAAAATACCCAGGGAGCAACCCCAAGATAGCCATGAAGATAGCCCTCAAAATAGTTAAGGAGATTCGATCGAGAATTTTTGATCGCTGCCTCAAGGAAAATGGGTAATATAGGGTTTGATGGGGTTCAACCTAGGTGTCATTGAGACAAAATTCAGGAGTAATCTAGACTTGACAGGGAGTCACGCTCTCAGGTTTCCGAGATTTTCCGTAACTTGGTTCCTAAATTTTGTAGAAAACACCAACCACAAAAAACAAACTATTGAGCTTTCCTTCGGGAAACTTTCTAGAAAATCGCTATTTCCGATATCTTTGGGTATCCCTAGGTATTTCTCTGGATATTTCCCTAGGTATTAGTGATTATCTACACTTTTGATGATGTTGATCACCAAATGCCTTAAGAAAGATCACAATCCATCCTCGAAATTCCCGACTAACCTAAAGGTAGGTTGCTGATTTTTTAACATAGCCAAGTAGCTAATTAATTAATTCAGATTGCCGACCTGACAGCCTCAGCCATGTCTTTGGGCGCAAGCCCATAACTTACACAATGGGCGCAAGTCCATGGCTTATATAAATTGATCACCTTATAGTTCGGTAGGACAAATCCTATGCCACGTCGTAGAAAGTCAATCAATCCATTCCAGCATCTATCCCGATTTTTTACTCTGCTGCTCCGCTTCTTGGGCAGGGTGACAAACCTGTTGACTAGAGGATTGCTGAAGACTATCCAAAGAACGCTTCCCCGGCAACGTAATCAGCGTCGATCAACCGCAGCCGGGTTTGTGTTGCCAACTATAGTGATGGTCAGCCTTGTAGTCATCCTTGTCACCACAGCGGTGATGATTCGATCGTTTGATCGCTCCAAAAATGCCAGTAACTTCCGGGTGAATGAAGCGGTATTAAACGCAGCGACCCCCGCCCTCGATCGAGCCAGAGCCAAAATCTCTCGCCTCTTTTCCCCTGATGAAACCAACCTCCCCATCGGTACACCAGACGATCGCCAAATCAAATCAGCCTTTGAAGCAGGTTTGGCTAACTACACCTTCCAAGACGAAGAAAGTTTAGAATTGGCTTTTCCCGGTAGAGAACCCCTGAAAACTGCTTGGCGCTATCCGGTTGATACCAACAATAATGGTAAGTTCGATAGCTTCACTCTTTACGGCATTTATTTCAATGACCCCACCACCACGAGAACCCCCCTAGATGCTCGATCGAAGCCCATGGATGATGGTCAATCCCAAAGTTGTAGTGCCGGGACTGATAATATCGGCAACTGGGTAAAAACTGGCAGTGGCGTTCTCAAAAAAGCTTTCTTTTCCTATGTAGCAACCGTCCCGATCGGGGAAGACCAAATCGGGAGTCTGGGTAGTGATTATGAGAAATATGTTGGCAATCAGGGTTTTTCTGCCCTAGAAATGCAACAAGATCAATCTCGACTCAGCCTAGATAACAACGCTGTTTTCTACGAAGATGACCTAGGTATTACCTTTGCACCCCGATTTTTTGTCAATGGCAGAGTGCATACCAATAGCAACTTACTAGTTTCTGCACCTCAGGCTGGTAACGAAGTTGTTTTCCTCCAAGTCAGTAGTCCCGTATCTTGTTTCTACAAACCAGAAAATAGTTTGATCTCCGTAGCTGGGAATGTGGCGGCGGGTAGTATTTCTGAAGATACTGACGGAGCCGCAGATTTAGTTAAGGTTCACCTATTCCGGGGCGAGAGCAACAACCCCACGGTAGTAGATAACGCTGCTGGCAATGAACCGGAAAAAAATCCCTTGATTCCTTCTATTAATGGAATTGGCTCCACTGTCCCAAATTTCTTTAACAAAACCACAGATAAAACGGGGGGCAAAGACGTTGCTTACAATGACCTAGCCTACCAGAATAGACTTTCGCTGCTCACCACCGGAGCCCTCAATTTATTTAATGCTGACCCTGAAGAATGGGAGAAAGCCACCCCAGCCCTAGTGGATGCGATCGCCCGGTTTCCCCGGGATGTAAAGGAATCTTTTAAGGCAAAATATAATCCTAATAATCCCTTAGCTACTCTGTTACGGAATACATTAGAAACCTATTTCAAAGAAAGACTCCGAAAAGTTCCCTTTGCAGAAATTCCTATTAATAGCACTAATGATGCCACCAAACTTGCTGGGGTAGCTTTAACTATTGATACCATCTTCCCCACTAGTCGAGACATTGCTGATGAAAGTGGGGCAACGGTAATTGCGCCTCCAGAAGCATGGATGGATCCTAGTGTGGCGAATACAAAATTAACTCCCCGATATTTACCGACCCTAGATCCTCAATTGGTGAGTCCCACAACCAAGCAAAATGACTATCTGGGCGATCGAGTCGTGGTTGGTAACAACCTGCCCTACCGTTGGTTTAATGAAAAAAATACAGACATCATTGGTCCACCAACTACCAAAAAGCGTCAGTTTGCCAAGCCCGGTTCCGAAAAACCCTTATCCGGGGTTAGTTGGCTCCAGCCTGCCAAAGCCGATGATCCAGACACCTCTGCGGGTACTTCAGGAGAACGGAAACTCAGTAGCCGGATTGTGGTCTTAGATGATATTGCTGATACCAGTCGGAGTGGCTTCTGGGAAGATGCTGCGGCGACTAGCCAAGCCAAGGTCACTGTCACCAAGCCCGACGGGACTGTAGAGGATCAATTTATTGCTGATGATGTCCGGGGCGGTTTGCGAGTTGTCACTGGGGCTGGCTTATATGTGGATGGTTGCCCCACCGAAGGGACTTTCCCAACAGAATTTCCCTGTAATGGCAGCAAAGGTTTAGGGCAGAGGTCTAATGATCCCACTGCCACCATCCTCACGACTCGCTCTTTCTTACCAGAACCAAAATCCCTGGGATTGAAGTTGGAAGAAGACTCAACTAATGCTGGGGTTTTCCTCTTAGAACCTTCCAGCCCCGCCGCAGATGGAGAAGATCCAGTAGAAGTAAAACTTCCTAATGATGCATTACTCACTGGGGAGCAGCCGATCGTGGTCTGGCCAGACTCCATGCCCATGTGGGAAGACCGAGATTTGGATGGGGCTTGGGACATTGATGGTTGGCATTCTAATGCTCTCACAGAAGAGATCATCAAAGGTTTAGACCTGAAAGGTGATCTCCAAATGCGGGCGAGTGTGGTCTATCATTACAAATCTGGAACACCGGATTTGCCGATCGCCTGTGTCAGTAGCTACTACGACCCCAGTAATACCGTTAGTGCTAATGCCTCCGATGGGTTAGCGATCACGACCGATCGACGAGCCAATAGTAAAGCGGCTACGCCTTTGACGGCGGGAACTGTAGCTACGGCTACCAATGGACGCTCCTATGCTTTTAGTGATGCTTGGAGAACTCCTGCGGGGGATGACCTGATCATCTTACAAAGACAGGCAGCCATGATCTTTCCTAACGGCAGACTAGTGAATGAACCCCTACGGACGGCTTTGCAAAAAGTTGCGACTGATCGAAATCTTGCAGACAAAGCTGCTATTGATGCTGCCATGTGTGCTTTGAAAATTCTCGATGGTACTGCTACGGCTGCGGATACGGCTGTTCCCAACGGGGCAATCAAGGAAGCAACCCTAGTCGATGCTCGACAGATTAAAGCTATCCATAAGCTAAACACAGCAGATACTGAAGCAACAGTAAACTCTCTATCAAAGCTCAACGATCCTAAGTTTCTAAAAGTTGCCCAGACTTACAATGAATTAACTCTTACTTCTGGGCAGCCTAACCTGTACAATCTGCCCATTGAGCAGCGTCAACCGATGGAAATTCGGGTTACAGAAATAGACCTAGATATCCTCCGCAAAAAGACGATCGGCTCGGGGACTGGAAGTGGGGCAAAGAATGACCAAGAATACCTCCTGCCCAACAGTGGGATTATCTATGCAACCCGCGATGATGCTCTGCCGGATTTGAGTTCGATCGAAAACGTAGATGCTAAGTTTGGAGGTCGGACTAATGCCAGACTAAATAAAGACTTGGCAGATAAACCCAGTGCTACAGACTTTAAGCTAGATTCTACCCGCCGTCCTAACGCTATTCGATTAATTCGGGGTTCTAACCTGTCTAGAGTTAATACCTATAGAGAGGTAGAAAAAGGACTGATTCTGACGACTAATTTACCTGTCTATGTCAAGGCTGATGACAAGAACGCTTTCAACCTCCATGCCAACCCCGGCACAACAACTCCTATCGAAGAGTTTGCGGAGCTAGTTAATCTTAGTTCTGTAGATGGGGGCAATTTCTATGATCGCCAAACTAAGAATCTCAACTTTGCTTGTCGATCGGGTCAACCCGGTTGCGGAGTTGGGGATCAGTGGCGACCTGCCCGTATCATTGCCGACTCGATTACTCTCCTGTCTAATAATTTCTATGATGGAGTCCGCAGTGATAGCAGTTTTGACCAAAATAATAATGGCGGTAACTACCTAGTCGAATCTCGCCTAAAAAATGGGTTCCTCTGGAATTCCTTCGGCACGAGTTCGGAAGTTGCCAATTTTGTTAGCCCGGATGCGGCTAGGCAGAGTTCCTACTGGACAAACGGTGTTACCCCCATCCAGCGTCGGGTTGCCACTGCCCCAGTCTATCAAATGGAAATTTGCTTAAAACTCCCTGTGTCTGCTTGTCAGCCAAAAGATTGGCAGGTAAAACACAAAGTTAAGGTGGGAACTACTGATATTGAAATCAATGGAGGAACTACAGCAACTCTAGCCACTGCCACCCCCAGTACTCCAGAGCGACTAGCTTCTATTTACCGTCTCCCTCGTCGGGTTGCCTTCGATCGAAACAACATGGATGGCAGTATTTTGTTAACTGATAGTAAAAACGATCTAATTTTAGGAACCATAGAAGATGGCACTACCAAAAAGCCTGTCACTATCAGAACTCCTAAGACAGCAACCGATCGAGGTGTTATATTCCCCAACAATGGCATTACTGATGCTACTCTTCCCGCAAATGTTACTCCCCAGCCCAAGGTTCCAGATCCGGCGGTCACGGGTACAGCCATCCTGTGGTTTGGCGGCGGTAGTCAACAACCAATACCTATAGATACAGCAACTACTGCCGGGGAACCTGTAACCTTTGGAACTCCTGCTGCCGCTACTATTGATTTTGATGCTAATACTGCCGGAGCTTACTATCAACAATACCTGCCAGAACCAGATACAACAGTTACTCCTAATAAAGGCGTAGTGGGTTTACCCCAGTTCTTAGCTCCCTTTGATCCAGTAGTTCCGGGAGCAAATACTATGGCTGAGGCATCAAAACTAAGTTTCTGTATTGCCACTCCTCCTGTCCCTGATACCAGTGTTCCCCCCGTGACTCCGCCCTTGGCTCCCGGCTCTGGTGCTTCTGATCAATTGATAGTCCGTACCCAAGTTGTAGCGACTCCTGCAACTCCGGGCTACTTGTTGCCAAAAGCTTTACCCACAGAAGCCCAATCGACAATCCCCATCCCGAAAGCAGATGACACCATGCCACCCACAGCGATCAAGCCTTTTGAGACTTATATTGCTACTAGTATTCCAACTTATACAGAGTGGACAACCAGTGGAATTGATAAGGATGGAGCTGGTCTGAGGAATTGTGACACAGCAGTATCTGGTGCGATCGAGACCTTTAGAACTGGTTTACTAGCTCCGGCGGCGGATATTACTCTCACTGACTTTACTACTGCTCCAGCAACTCCTGCTGATGCGGTGGTGATCACTGCCCCTGTAACTCCTGACACAACTACCAAGGTGGTAATTAATGCCCTACCCCAAGTAACCGCAGGAACTAGAAAGATTACCTACATTGATCTTGGCAATGCCACCACTGGCTTACCCATTCCTGCGGATACAGAAATTACCCTCCGAGCGGGGAGCGGAGAACTTGCAGAACCAGATCCAATCTTTGTAATTCGGGGTCAAAGCCCAGAAGGGATCGTGATTGGGGATACTGCTACCGTTAGTAATGGCGTGAAGCTTATCCTTGATGGCGTTAGTCCTAATAATGTCTTCTGGGTTTCTAGCCGAGGGATTACGATCGCCGATGCTAACCCCACCCCAGCTCCCACTGTGGCAACTCCAAACCCTGATTTCCTAGGACATTTATTAGCCGGAAACTTTATCGGCAAGAATGTTTCTCCTGTAGCCCCAGCACCTCCTGAAACTAGTCCCCTATCTATTGGAAACAACACCAAAGTGACCGCCGGACGTTTCCTTGGTTTTACTGGTAGCAATCTCCGGGAGGCAAGAACACAGCCGATTCCCCCAGAAGTTGCCGCAACTCCTCCAGTACCCTTCCCCGGTTCTGTGCCACCCAAGAAAACCATGGAAATCTGGGCGATGAATAGCATTCCCCCTACCTACGAAAAGCTGACTAATCAGCCGATCATGGTTCCCGTGCTAAATATTCATTCCCCTAGTGGCGCTCCCGGTTCTTTTGGTTCATCCTCTACCGACAGACTAGATAGTTCTGGTTGGATTCCCCAAGCAGTTGCTTCCACCTTTAATTCCGTATTAGTTATGGGTGATTCTCCTGCTCGTCCCCTCGATCCTGTCCCCACGACTTATATCGGTTCTGCTAGTGTGGATAGAGCTGAAAACAATGGTGGTTTGGTCAATTTCCCCCGCTTCCTAGAGGCTTGGGAAACTTCTACAGCCCCCACTGATGTGGTTACAGCCAAAATTGCTGGTAGTTTAATTCAATACAAGAAGAGTATCTTTGCTTCTGCTCCCTTTGAAGCTATTAATAATCCAGACGTTGATACTTCCCTCTTCTTTGATACCCCAGCTTACACTGCTTCCCTCCCAGCAACCTTCAAAGGTTTCCGCTATCCCGGTGGAGCGAATTTATTCCGAGCGCCCTACTATCGCGCCCCCTTTAGAGCTTGGGGTTATGATGTGGGCTTGCTCAACCAGTCAGCAGACCTATTTAGCAAACGGTTCTCCCTGCCTCTCACGGCTCGTCCTAGTGAATTTTTCCGGGAAGTCAGCCGGGATGATGAGTGGGTGAAAACTCTCCTCTGTGGCAAAGTCACAGACCCCGGTAGTCCTAGTAATGGAGAGCCTGCTGTGGCTGATTCCCAGCGACCGGGAACTTGTCCGGCTTAGTTTAGCTGCTTGCCCTCCTATTTTGGGGGGTAAGTCAATTTCTCGCTAATCCATAAAGCATGGAAGATTAACCCAGATATTTGATTTTCTCAATTAACCTTAAAAACAAACCCAAATCTAGGAGCAAGAAAACCATGAGGCGGCGTAGATTGATAAATAAAAGCAAAATGATCGAAATGATAGTCAGAAGAAGTCAGCCCGATGGTGGCTTCACGATCATTGAATCTCTCCTCGCAATTATTGTGGTAGGCATCCTCCTAGTGGGAATTGCCCCAGTAATTGCCCTGTCTGTGGCTACCAGAGTTCAAGCACGGCGAGTAGAAAGTGCCACCCAAGCTGCCCGGACGTACATTGAAGGAACCCGTGCCAGGTCTATTCAAGCTCCTAATGCAAGGGTTTATCTGACTAATGAAAAAATTCAAGCTAGTCAATCTGGACTAGTTTTTGATGGAGCTGTAACAGCACCACCTGCGGATGCCTTGGGACAGTGTGCTACAAAGGCTGATGCTAAAAACAAAGAAGAGTGTGAGACAAATCGTTATTTAAACGGTAATCCTGCCGATGGGGATATTGCTAGTTTGTACTGCTTTGATGTCGATGGCGATGGAGGCTGTAGTGCGGATAGTATCCAAGACATGATTGTCCAAGCATTCCGGAGTACAAGACTTGAAACACCGACTACAGAAGAAGCTGTGATTGCGGCTGATGCTTCCCAAGGCTATATTCTGGGAGTCCGAGTTTATCGGGCTGATGCCTTTAATAGTGAAGGGGAACTCAAGGCTTCTAATGCAACCACTAATGTCAGAGCCGATACCTTTGCTGGCGGGTTGGGCGATCGCAAGGCTCCCTTAATTGAAATGACCACAGATATTACTGTCCGGGGAGATATTACTAGGCTTTTTGCCAACATTTGTACCCGTCTAGGTAGTAAAAGTACTTCCTGTGGGAATAATGCTACTCCTAGCCCTAGTCCCTAAATCAACTTGAGACGAAACTCAACTAGGACAGAAACCCTGTAAATCTGGACAAATAATTAAACAAAATTCAGATACTAAGCAAATAATTCATCAAATAAAAAGTTATTTAATATTTTTACTAAGTCCTATGTTCTTTCCCAAGTTTCGCCGGAAGTTACTACGCCGTTCCCGCTCCCCAAAGATTCTGGGGTTTACCTTGATTGAATTACTGGTGGGGATGGTACTAGCCTTTTTGGTCATGGCTCCCATGCTGGGATTTATGGTCAATATGCTAGAGAGCGATAATTCTGAACAGGCAAAAGCTAGCACGGAGCAGGAAGTCCAAGCTGCTCTAGATTATATTTCCCGTGACTTACAACAGGCCATTTATATCTATGGCTCGGACGCGATCAAAAATGTTGGTACATTAGGTATTAGAGATGATATCCCCCCAGCTCAACCAACTACAGGCTGCAAAGATGACAAGTGTGAACCAATTCTAGCTTTCTGGAGAAGGCAACTAGTCCAAGCAGCAGAAGCATATACCGACGTGAATCCCTACGTTTTTTCTTTGGTAGTGTATTACCACATCACTGGTGATCAAGGAGCAAATAATAGTGTCTGGTCAAAGGCTGCCCGGATTGGTCGGTTTGAGATTCGGGATGGAGTGAAATTTAGTCCGCCGCCCATCGCTCCCCTTAATACTCCCAGCGATGACCCAATTTTCTATAAGGATAAAAGTAATCCTATTATTGGATTAGATAAGGGCTTCAAGGGATTTGGGGACAATCTAAAACCTGGAGTTGGTCTAGATGTAGGTATGAACAACTGGACAAAAGGTGATGATCCCTACGATTCTCCGGTGGCAATTTTGTTAGACCACATTGATCAGAGCGAGTGGATAGCTGATAGCCAAGTTTTGAATAATCTCCAATGTCCTCTAGATCCTTCTTCGGATAGTGAAGAAAGACTCCAGCGCATTCCGGGAGATGGCAAAAAAGTCTATGGATTCTACTCCTGTGTCAACTCTAGGTTGTGGGTAGCTCAAACCTTTATCCGGGGTAATTCCATGTTTCGGGTGAAGCCCAATTGCGATCCAACGAAGCCTGAGTGTCAGTATTCTGAAGCAAGGAGGACTTTCTTCCCCAGGGCGACAGTACAAGTCCGGGGTCAAGGTTTCTTGGATGTGCGTTAGTAGGAGATTGCTAACTTTGGCGGGAAATTACTATTGGATAGTGGAGAAAGGAAATGATGGTATTCATGAGAAAGCGTAATTCTAGGAAGTATTCTGGGCAATCCCGTCAGCGTCAAGGGGGTTTTACCTTGATTGAGGTCTTGATTGTGGTGGTGATTATTGGGATTTTGGGGTCGATCGCCGCCCCCGGTTGGTTGGGTTTTGTCAATCAGCAACGGGTGAATAAAGCTAATGAAGTTGTCCTGCGGGGCTTACAGTCTGCCCAAAGCGAAGCCCGAAAAACCAAACTCAACTATAGCTTTGCCCTAAAAATGGAAACGGGGAGAGTACCAGAGTTTGCGACTTTTCCTGATCCCACAGGGACAACAGAGCCTTCTAACTGGAAGAGTATAGGGGCAGACATTGGTCTGTCTCCGGGGCAGGTGTGGGTAGGAACTAACCTTGCGGGTCAAAATGAGAGCGGTGGTGCTGTTAATGTTGTCGGGGCAACGCCCACAGGCAGGATTACCTTTGACCATACAGGGGTATTACAATCCAGCAATCGCTCCCCTGACGTGGATCTGCGCCTTGTTACTGCTCAACCGGGGGGAGGTACGGATCCGGCTCCGGGGACACTGCGCTGTGTGAAAATTACAACTTTGTTGGGATCGATCGAAACCTATAGAACTGATTCAATTTGTAAACCTTAATTCAGTTATCAGTGAACAGTTATCAAGAACTGATGCAATTTGCAAACCTTAATAGTTGAACCCACCTAAGCTAATATCTGTTAAATTAGGGGCAAGGAAATTAAATTAATTAACCCTATGGCTCTGCATCAAAATCTTTCACCCCATTTTCAGCAATCCGGCTTCAAACCCAGAGGTATCAAGCGTAAATACTCCTATCCTCGTTTGGTTCGCTGGTGTATGTTAGGAGTCATGCTCCTTGTTTCCTTAGTGATTTCGGGGTGTGTGCAGTATGATGTGGGGGTAAAGGTGGCGGGGCCCCATCAGGGTGTATTGGTGCAGCAAATTCATCTAGATGAAGAGTTGAGTGGTTTTGCTGGGAAACAGGCGAAGCAATGGTTAGGAGGGATTGAATCTAGGGTGCGATCGCTCGGCGGTGAAGTGAAACGAGCTTCGGCTCAAGATTTGACAGTAAAAATTCCTTTTACCAATGCCCAAGACCTGACGAAGAAGTTTCAACGGTTTTTCCAACCAGAAACCACAGAGCAGAAAGATTCTCAAGCTCTCCCCGATCTCAACCTGCGCTTTAGTCTTGATCAAAGTAACTTACTGCTCCTCCAACGCTGTCATCTCCGCCTTGATGCTGATTTACGATCGCTGGGCTTAGTTGCTGCTGATGGGGAAGTAATTATTAATCCCGGCTCTTTGTTTAATCTCCAATTTAGCTTGGAGTCTCCGTGGGGAGCCAAAAATATTGATCGAGTTGATAACCCGATTCTGCCTGCCATAGATCAAGGCGGACATCGCTTAACTTGGCAACTGCAAGCGGCGGAGTTGAACCATATTGAAGCAGTATTTTGGCTGCCGAATCCCTTGGGCTTGGGGGCGATCGTCATCACTCTCCTGATGTTGGTTGGTTTTTATGTGAAACATCGACAAATGCCTTGGCATCAAGCCCCATCCTAAACAATCCTACGGGAAAATTGGCTGAGGAAGTTGGGCAGAAAAGTTAGAGTTTCGGGTCGGAAAATAATTAATTCTGGAGTAGTCATGAAAAAGTTATTGGCAGTAGGTTTATTTTTTGTGGGGCTACTCTGGGCAGTGGCAAGTTTTCCGGGTTTGGCTCGGTCGGGACAGTTTGAATCCATCGTCCTCAACTTCCGAGATGACCTAACCCCAACTCAAATAGCTCAGGAATTGGCAGAGATTAAACAACAATTTCAAATTACTCCTAGCCTGAATAGTGAATTTTCCACCAAGGATCAGGTGTATATAGTCCGGGGCGATCGAGCCAAGTTAGATAAATTACGCCAATCCTCGATCGTCAAATCTGCCACCGAATATATTGAACCAAACTACCTCTACCAAGCTACGGGCATTCCCAACGACCCCGACTACAGCAAGCAATGGAATTTGCGGAGTATCAATGTCGAAGCTGCTTGGAACGAAACCAAGGGAGACGGGGTGATCGTGGCGGTGATTGATACCGGGGTTAGCCCTGTTCCCGATCTTAAGGAAACCAAATTTACCAAGGGCTACGATTTTGTCCATGATACCCCAGAGGCTCTTGATGATGTCGGTCACGGAACCCATGTGGCGGGGACGATCGCCCAATCTACCAATAATAACTACGGTGTTGCTGGCATTGCCTACCAAGCGACGATCATGCCCCTCAAGGTGTTGGATGAAAGCGGGGCGGGAACCATTGCCGATATTGCCGAAGCCATTCGCTATGCGGCAGACAATAAAGCCGATGTGATCAATCTTAGTCTGGGTGGAGCGGGAGAAAGCCAACTCCTCGAAAGTGCGATCGATTATGCCCACGATAAAGGAGTAGTAATTATTGCCGCCGCCGGAAATGCTGGGACAGAATCTGCCGCCTATCCCGCTCGGTATCCCCATGCCATCGGTGTAGCTGCCCTAGATGCCGGGGGAATGAAAGCTCCCTACTCAAACTTTGGAGCGGGGGTGGATATTTCTGCACCGGGGGGAAGTGAAGATGCCAAAATTCTCCAAGAAACGATCGATCCTGTCACCAAGGAATCGGTATTTGTCGGCTACCAAGGAACCAGTATGGCTGCTCCCCACGTTGCCGGAGTTGCCGCACTAATTAAGGCTAGTGGCATCAAAGAGCCAGACGCAATTTTAAAGATTCTCCAGCAATCCTCCAGAAAAGTTCAGGAAGATCCCCTCAACCACTACGGAGCCGGGCAGTTGGATGCAGGAAGTGCGGTGAAGCTGGCAGTCACTGGGCAGATCACCTTCCAAGACTTTTTCCGATGGCTCCGGGACAATGGCTATCTCAATCCCCGGTTCTGGGTTGATGGTGGGGCGGTGGCTTTGTTACCCAAAGTTGCCATGGTTATGGGTTCCTACCTGTTGGCTTGGTTTTTGCGAGTGTATTTTCCCTTCCGTTGGAGTTTGGCGACTGGTTTAGTAGCGGGAAGTTCGGGTTTATTCTTCCTCCGGGGCTTATACATTTTTGACCTGCCCCAGATGCCCTTCCGGGTGTTGGGTAGCTCGATCCCCGAATTAGGTAATGCCATCACTGGGGGTACAGCCCTAAATCCAGTTTTTGCCAGTGTCCTGATTCCTCTGGGTCTAATTGCCCTACTTTTGGGACATCCCCAAGGAAAAGGTTTTGCCATCGGTACGGCGATCGGGGTGACTAGCTGCCTCGTGGTGAATGCGGTGGTTGATCCCCAAATCTGGGGCTTGGGAACGGGACTAGTTGCTCGGAGTTACTTGATAATTAATGCCTTGCTCTGTTTAGGATTAGCTACCCTTGCTAGTCGGGGGGAAAACCGAGGAGAGCGATCTACAGTCACCTGAGATTATTAGCTAAGTTTAAGGTTTTGTGGACGACAGGCAAGGGGCTTAAGCCCCTTGTTCTACATAAGAAGTATGTCCGCTAAAAAATGTTGTAAGTGGGTTAAGACTGATCCTGTAACCAAGTTTCGTATAAATCTGGGCGGCGGCTTTGGGTGCGATCGAGTTGCTGCTGTTTTCGCCAGTTGGCAATTTCTCCATGATTTCCAGAGAGGAGAACATCGGGAACCCGCCAGCCCCGGAACTCTGGGGGACGAGTGTATTGGGGATAATCTAATAAATCTTCCTCAAAACTTTCGAGCTTTAGGGATTCTTCTTTGCCCACCGTGCCGGGTAATAATCTTGTCACCCCATTAATCAACGTCAACGCTGGAATCTCGCCACAGGTGAGGACAAAATCCCCCAAGGAAATTTCCCTAGTCACTAGATTAGTTACCCGTTCGTCCACGCCCTCATAATGTCCACAGATAATTACCAACTGCTGATAATTAGCGGCTAAGTTTTTAAGCAATGGCTGTTTTAGGGTTTCCCCACTAGGGGTCATCAAAATCACTTCCCGCTTTTCCAGCACAGGGATAGATTCAACGGCTGCAAAAATTGGCTCTGGTTTCATCAACATCCCCACCCCGCCACCGTAGGGTTCATCATCAACTCGATGGTGTTTATCATGGGTGAAATCACGGGGATTAACTAAATTAACCTCGGCAATCTGTTTTACCAAGGCTCTCCCCAATAAACCGGAGCTTAAGCCCGAACTAAAAAAATCTGGAAATAAGGTAACTACATCAAAACGCACAATGATTTATTCCTGCCTTGGGTGAATGGGAGAGGGCAACTTCTAGAAATATTTGGGAAAATAGTTGGGGGATTTTTAAGCTAATACCCGGCGCAGAATGATCATGCCATTACCGATTACGGCTTTCCGGGCGACTAGGCGATTATTGGGATCAAGAAGGAGTAATTGCCGAAAATCAAGGTTCTGCGATCGAGCTTCAACTCCGGCAGCGATCTGATCCTGTTGCTCTGGACTTAAATTATACCAATCTTGGCTCACTTGAACTTTGAGTAAACTCTCCTTGAAATTGGGCTGAATTTTTACAATCAATCCCTCTGGCTCCCCGGTGGTAATCTCAATTACTTGGTCTTGAATGGTCGCAATTAACACTTGCTCTGGGCTGAGTTCAGGAACTGGGGCGAGAATTTCTACAGGATTTTCTACAGGATTTTCGGCAGTCTCTGAACTGGATTCTGAACTGGATTCGGAGCTAGGCTCTGGGGCTAATTCTGGGGCTGGAAGAGGTG
>JAIMKT010000002.1:36423-36565 GCA_020692245.1 Microcoleus sp. GA_180221_E-2-1-MAG-45_12 | reverse complement strand
AATTTCTGGGGGTAATTCTGGGGGTAATTCTGGGGGAACTTCGGCGGTTAAATCGGGAACTGGGGAAACTTCTGGGGAAGAAGTAGGGGGAGTTTCCGGGAGAGTGGCTATAGGTTGGGGTGGATTCTGAGGGGATGGGGTC
>JAIMKT010000002.1:6349-36405 GCA_020692245.1 Microcoleus sp. GA_180221_E-2-1-MAG-45_12 | reverse complement strand
ACAGATGTAGTTGTCCAGAAAAACAAGATAGTTAGGTCGGCGATCGCTCCAGAGAGTCCCCAATCGGGTAATTTTTCATTTACTTGGCTCGGTAAAAACTCCCGGACTTTCCCTAGGGCTGCCCCATAGCGGCGATCGAACTCCTCGGCTCCCGGCTGCTCTAGCTTAGTAATAGCTTTCTCTAAAAGGGCGATCGTCCCCCGCAATAATTTGAGCAACACAGCCCGAATCCCTGTCGCTGGGGGCAAAGTCAAGCTACTGGAAACTGGCTCTGGAGTTGGAGTTGAAGTTTGATCTGGAGATTGATCGGGATTCTGATCAGGAAATTGATCGGGATTTTGATCTGAAGACATGGCAGTTTTCCCCTAGGAAGTTTCATCTATTTTCCCATACTGAGCTTCTAGATCAAACCTCTGACTAGAACCTCCTTAAACTTTGTTAGCAAACAAGCAAAGCTCTAGGCAGTTTCCAAATCAAACTTCGATCGAGATTCTGACTAGAACCGAGGAAAACTCCTTTGCCCTTTTTTAATTTGCTGTGGACTGTAGCAGACTAGGATCAGAACTTATCACTAAGTGTTAGGAATAGTCGCTGGAGTAGTAGAACTTCTGCCATCTAGTAGAGGTTGGTTTACCAAATCCATCAGCTCCACTGCTTGGAGGAGGCTTGTCCACTGGGTTAAGGGTTGATTTCGGCGAATTTCTGCCATCAAAGCTACCGCATCGTACCAGATTCCCTTACTACTCAAGAGTTCTGCCTGCTCAACTACCGACTTCCCTTCCAAGGCACTGGGGGCTAATTCCGGGGGAACAGCAACCCGTTGGATCAAACCTTCGGTGACAATATCTCTGCCTCGATCGTTCATTTGACAAATTATGGCAACCGACCAACGATAATCTTGATTTAGCTCCAAGCCCTTGACCCCAGAATTTTCTGGTAACGAAATACTGGCAATCCCCCCCTGACCATCAGTATTAAATCTAACTTTGTAAATGTCATTATCATCCAAATCTCGAATGACAAACTCCACCGGGGGAAGCGTTGACCCAGTTGTCATCACTGGTAAATAAAACAAAAAAGTAGGATGAGATTTGAGTGTCACCCCAAAGGTATTATTGGGAACTACTGCCACTAGAGAGGGAGAAGTTTCAGCAACTGGACACCCACGAGTTCCCCTAGTTGCCCCCGATTGGGTACGAGTAGGAGTACCGACATTTCCACTGGGGCGATAACTCCCACCATTCCACTGGGCTAGACTCGGAGCCGCCAGAGAACCCAAACATAAACTAGTAAGACTTGCTAAAAATAACTTTTGGTAGGGTCGGGAAGGCTTAGACATGATTTTGCTCCTTAGGTGTTTTATGACGTTTTAGGTTTGTATTAGGCTTTTAGGTTTTATTTTTAGACTAACTTTTTCTCTGAGGGAACTAAAGGTACATAAAATATAAAAAACTAGTAGTATTTAAGAACAATTTTAGTTGCCCAAGAAATTGTAGAAACTCACAGAAATTTCATAGGTTCCAAGGAATTTTATCGATCGGTGCTAGAGGCTCTTAAGGAGATGGTTTGTTGAGCGATTTGTTCCAAGCCTGCGGAGTTGAGTAGAGCGACCCAGATTGCCTCAATATTTTCATCTTCCCTCCTAGACCCAGTTTCCGGATTTAGAGGGGTGAGTAAGGGATTAGCTGCACTACTAGTTTGACTTATTTGATTAGCTTGATCGGGCTGGAGACGAATAGCCGAAGCAAGGGTTTCATACCAAAGGCGAGCATTGGCATAGATGAAAACTTGCTCTAGGGGACTAGCCTGTTGGATTTGGGCATTTAGGTCTGGATTGGATAGTAGACGCTGGACATAACCTTTGGTATGTAAATCACGAGTCCGGTTATTAATGTCACAAATTAATGATACTTCCCATCGATAAATACTGCCCACTGTTAGGGGCGGAATCCCCACTTGTTGAGGAATTTGTAAACTCATGACCTGACCTTTTTCTACAGGCACTGATTCTACAGGTACTGATTCTACAGGCACTGATATTGACGATGTTGATGCTATGGGTGTTGAGGAAGGTTCTCCTTGGGCAGAAGTTAACTGAGTTTGAGAGTGAGATTGAGGGAAGGACGATCGAGCCGAGGGCTGATTTCCCGGATTGAGGGCATATTGAACATAGTAGATTTCCTCATTATCTTCATTGAACAAGATAAACTCCACCGCCTCCGCTAGGTTGGGGGGCATGTACCAAGAAATCTGGGGGTAAGGTTCCTGAGTAATCCCAAAACCGGAGGGAGGGACAAGGGCTGTTGGGGGAGGCAGATCCGGATTGATACAGTTGCTGCCGATGTCTCTACGTCCGCCACTCTGGGTACTGCGAGGAGAGCCGATATTCCGGGGAGGGCGAAAATCACTCTGCTCCCATCGATCAGGGATGCGTCTTGATCGATTGGCATTATTTTGTCCAGAGGCGATCGATAACATTGAGAAGATCAGCACGATCGACATCATGGGGATCATCAGCAGATGGCTCCAACGGAGATGAAAAAGCCCCAGCAGGAAATGGCGATTATGTGAGTAATGTTTATAGCCAGAGGGCTGCTGTTTTTTTGGCGTAATCATAATTTAGGGTCAGCAGGATTAAACGATACTTTTTATTTAGTTGTACTCTTTGTATTTTTCTCTAGCAGGGAAATCTAAGGGTGAGTCAATTGGTATTGAATTTGCGTAGATGCTCTAAGGGGCTTAATAAATCACCAAAAAGTCTACTTAAATACATTTATATCAGAGGCTTTTATGCATTAAGCATCGAAAATTAATCAGAATTAATAAAGTTTTGATTAATGACGTTTTCTTTAACGAACTTTGTTGCCAAATCGTTAGGATGAATCTATGATAAGCAAATTCAGGCAAAACACCTTGTTTACAGACTTTAACCCCAAATTAATCTTAGAATCAGTTTTGGTCTTGGTCTAAACATTGGTCTAGACATAGTAATTATTATAATTATCTAGATTTAATTATTCAGAACAAACAATCTGAGAATAATTGAGGTTACGTCTAGGTTTGGATGTGACTTAGGTATGGTTTATGTATATTCTTCATCTCAATGAACTATGATTCCCGAATCCAACTCTGGGCAAAATCTACAGCAAAATTTCCGTAGGACTATTCGACCGATCGGGGTAGCAGCTTTACACGGTATTGCTACTTGGGCTGGTAAATTAATTGCAGTTGATACTATCAATGGTTATTTACTGGAGATTGATCCTGCCACGGACAATACGACTGTTTTAAATCCCCAAAAAGATACTGATCTATTGGATGGGAAGGGTTTGGCGATCGCTGGTGATACTCTCTGGTTAACCAAACAAAATACTGTCTATTCCAGTTCCCTGACTGGAGATTTGCTGTGGGAACCCTTTGTACGCCTTGCCTACCCAGCCGATGGAGTAGCAGTAATGGATTCTACGGTTTATATCACCTCCCAAAAAATTGGCTATATTCTGATTTTTAGTCGTTTCACAGGCAAGGAAGTAGCTCGATTTCCCCTACCGGGAGTAGGTGTAGAAAATATTACGGTGTGGGGCGAAGAAATTTGGCTTTCGGATACGGTGGAGCAGACGGTGTATTGCCTCGATCGAGCCACTGGGGAAGTGAAGTTTAATATCCTGACTCCCTTTGAATCGCCCACAGGTTTGACTTTCTTTCCAGACCCGACCACCGGCGAGCCTCTGTTATACATTGCCTACGCTTTCCGCCAGCCCTACCTCCGGGACAACCCCAACGCCGAACCCAACTACGAACTTCAGTACCGGGACTATACCTTCATTCATCCCCTTTCCTACCACTACGATCGAGACCGCCGAATGGTGCGCTCCAATGGCTATCTTTTGGAAATGTCCTACATTGAAGAACTCGCTCCCCTAGAAGATGTGGAACTCAAAGATGTGGAATGGCGAATTGCCATGCCTGCGGAGACCGATCGCCAAAAACTGCGCCAGATATCTCCCGTGGGGGTTCCCTTTACTGAAGAGATTCAAAATGGACAAAGGGTTGCTGTATTTAAGTTTCCCCATCTCAAACCCGGAGAACGGCATATTTTTGGTTGGAAGGCTCTCCTCGAAGTTTGGAGTATTAAATACCAACTCAAGCCCAAAGATGTGGAAGCTCTTCCCCCCTTATCGGCTGAATTTCAGAATCGTTATTTGATTGATGATGATGATTTATCCATGGGGACGGATATTATCCAGAGAGCGGCGAGGGAGGCGATCGGGCGGGAAACCAATCTACTGCGAAAAATGTATAGTATTCGGAACTATGTCTATGACAAACTTTCCTACGGGATCAAACCCCACATTGATACCCCGGATGTGGCTCTGGCTAGGGGAGTGGGTTCCTGTGGAGAATACCTAGGAGTCTTGCTGGCTCTGGCTCGCTTGAATGGCATTGCCTGCCGCACGGTGGGTCGCTACAAATGCCCCGCTCAACCAGAATTAATTGGTGTGCCTCTGGAACCAGATTTTAATCATGTGTGGATGGAGTTTTATGTACCGGGCTTTGGCTGGCTGCCCATGGAGTCGAATCCTGATGATGTAGTGGATGGGGGCCCCTATCCCAGTCGGTTCTTTATGGGGTTATCTTGGTATCATGCGGAAATTGGTAAGGGTATTACCTTTGAAACCTTAACCAGCGAAGGTTTACCTGTTGCGAAGGAGAAAGCGTCGATCGGGGATTTGGCAATTAACCATGTCCGGTTTACCATTCTCCAAGAGTTACAACCAAGCAAAGCTGCTAGTTAACATCACAATCTGGGAGGAAAAGAAGGGTGGCAAATCGGCTGCCAAAGAGTCGTATGTTCCTATTTGGCATACTCTGGCTAAGTTTATTAATTTTGTCAGTGAAACTGGCAGTAGCTTGGACGACTCGATCGATTAGCCTCGGAGCGATTATTCTCCATACCCTAGTTACCCAGTTTAGTATGTTGCTCAATGTACTTGCCAGCCTCAAACCTCCAGAGTACCAACGCTTTCAGGTAGAAGGGCATAGCTATCCAGAGACTTTGTTGAGCCTTGGGGTGGCGATCGGGCTGGGGAGTGGAGCTATTTATCTGGGATCGATCGCGATTCCCCAGTTATTTAGTCTAGTTCCGCCACCCATTCCCCTACAATTAACGCCCCTACTTTGGCAATGTCTAGGGGTAATTTTCCTAAGTCAGTTATTTTTATTGGCAGTAAATATCTATCAAACTAAGCGGAAACATCAGCGCTTTCTGGGGTTTACGAATATTTGCTTAGTGAATGACCTCTGGATCACGGTGCTGGGGATTCTTTGTGTATTTTTCTTGGTGCAGGGGAATCCCGTCCCTGATGCTCTGAGTGCCATCCTCTTGGGGATTGTGAGTATGATTGACTTTTGGTTAGTTCTCCGGTGGCAGTTGCCTTTTTTGGTCAACCAGACAGCGATCGCCCCGGAAGCCCTTGCCCAGATTGCTTATTCCGTGGGCGGAGTCACTCTCTGTACCAATATTGACTCTAAGGGGATTATTGGTCGATCGGTTTATATAAAAATGACCATTATGATTCACCCCGAAGTTTTGGGCTACGAATCGGTAATTGCCGAACGCATTGAAAATGCCCTCAAGGAACGCTACGGGATTGTTTCCGTGACGATCCAAATCAGCACCCCGCCCCATTCTTAAACTAGCTCCCCATGCTAATCCCGTTGTACAAACCTAGTAAGTAGTGTGGGCAATGCCTACCTGATACCACCCATAGTAGATAAAACCTTATTTTGCGTAAGTCCTGTAGAACAGAGTTAGGACACCTTTAATCTACTTTGTCGCTCCTTATGGCAGAGATTTTTAACATGCTCATACTTTTTCAAAATTTCTTGGTAGCGATCACTCAAGGGAGTTTGTTCAAGATGGTACAAAGCCTTGCCATAGTTTGCCTTCGCCTCCAACAAACAGGGAAGAGCATGAGCTGCCCGTTTGCTTTGCAGGTACTGGTGGTAGCCGAGACGGAAGTATAACTCCCCACAGCCTTCATGGTTAAAGGGCAGGTGAGTTTCCAGGGTATCAATGCCCGATCGCCAAGTATCAATGGCCTCCTCCGCTTCTCCCAAGGACAACAACGCCGCCCCCTTCCCATCCCAAGCCCGCCAGAAACTAGGGGCAATTTTCATCACCATTTCGTAGGCAAAGATCGCCTGCCGATGGCAACCCAGATCTCGAAAGGCATTCCCCAACCCATGCCAAGACAAATGATAACGGGCATTAATTCTAATTGCTTTCTCGTAGGCTTCAATGGCAGCTACGTATTCCCCCTTAGCGCGGCGAGTATTCCCCAATCCGTGCCATGCATAATGGAAATTTGGCTCCAACTCTAGAGCCTTATGGTAAGCGGCGGCGGCTTTATCATACTGCCGAGTATCCCGGAAGGCATTACCCAAGCCATTCCAAGCCAAGTGAAAATCCGGGGCAATTCTCAAGACATTCTGGTAGGCATTAATTGCCATGTCATAAACTTTGAGTTTCCGCAGCGCAATACCCAAGTTGTACCAGTTACTGTAACTATCCGGCTGAATCTCGATCGCCTTCATATAGGCATCAGCTTCACTGGCAAAATCAAAATTGTGATAAGCCCGGTTGGCAACTTCCACCCAATAGTCGGCTTGGTTAATTGTGCAATGGGGCAGAGTCTCGATCGAGCTAGGTGCGGATCCCGGAGAAACTAGCTCTAGAGAAGCCCGTTCTAAGGGCAAATCTTCTTCTTGGCGCAATTCTTGCGAGTAATAAAGCTGATGGACTTTACTCTTAGAAACATCCGCTTCGTAATAGCGTCCCAACTCCCGGAGCGTAATACTATGTTTATCCCAAATATTGACATTGTTTGGCTCCAAAGTCAGAGCTTGATTGAAATACTCTAAAGCCGTTAGATAATTTCTTGCTTTAAGACAGTCTAATCCCTTGCTGTAGAAATCTTGCACACTGTTATTTACTTCTAGTTGAACCATTTTTCTGCTACCTAAATCTCATTAAACTGTAGGAACTAAATCAGTCAATTTGTCTTGATGTATTCATAGATTAAATATTCCTAATTGATGGTGATAGATAGTAGGTAAAACTTGGTTGAAGAGCAGGGAATTTTGGGTTCCTAGGAATAAAATTCCAGCATCGGCAATAGTTTAGTATCTGCATCCCTGATTAGTAGTATGTTTGAAATAATTTTCGTTGCATCCTCAATACCTCAGTAATTTCTCTAGAATTTCTCTGTAATTCTTCTACGCCGTGTATTTTTCGATCCTGTAAAACACATCTACGTAAAGGAGTTTGCCTAAGTATAATTACTGGTATTTATCACCAGACCCAAGGAAAGTTTCAAGAGAAATTACTGATATTTTCTATAGGTATTGTACAACAACAATTTACGTTCAAGTTCCCTACCATCCATGGATAAATCTCATGCCAATTCATTAAGAATTCGTTAGTAATCTATTAGTAGATAATTTTGAATTATGGCTATACTCTAGCTAGAGTAAAAAGAATAGCTATGGTATAAATTTCCGAGTCTTCCATAATCCATAGGAGATACAGCAATAAAGTTTTATGGAAACATAACCTTTGATACTTTACCTCCACAAAAAAATCTCCTAGACAGAAAGCTTTATAAGCCTGTACTGCCTAGGATTTACAATCGGTTATTAGTGTTAGTTTCCACCTTGTTATTAGGAGCATCATAGGTACTAGTATTTACTTAATTAGCTACTATAGAGACCTTATGGTCTTGAAGAATGTCTAGGTAATTATTCAGAAAAATTACATTCTAAAGATTCTGTAAATAGCCAATTAAATGTACAAAGCAAATGAGTCCAATCAGGAAACTAGGGAGATTTTTTTCCTTGTTGCCACAAAGCTATTGTTGTTTGAGCTTGAGTATATAAAGGAGTATTTTCTGGTAAGAAGGCAGCAGCAGCGATCGCCCCTTGGAAATCACCTCTATTTGCCCGTTGTTGAGCCATCTGCCAAATTTCTAAGCTCCACGTATTAATTAATTCTTGGGCGAGTTCATAGCCCGGTTGTCCTGTAGGCACAGCTCTATTGGTATCAATGGCTTGACGATAGGAGTTGGCTTGGTTGGGACGAATTAACCGCCTTGCCTTCTGAATTTGTTGAAGATTGGCATCTCGTTGCTGGATTAATTGCTGCCAACGAGCGATCCAGTTTTGAGCATCTCGGTAAATAGCTTGGTTAACTGGGGGGATAGTTTGCGCCGTGGTAATTGCCCCTGTCCAGTCTCCAGAGGTCGATCGACCATGAGCCATATCCATAATTACCGTACTCCATCGAGAAATATCTGCTTGAGCTTGGTTGTACAAGGGGTCTGAGGGTTGGACTTGACTTGCCACTTGAATCGCTTGGCTAAATTGGGCTGCCTGATCACTACGCAGGAGGCTTCTGGCACTTTCTAGGGTAATTTGGTTGGCTTGTTGTCGATTTGCGGCTGGGGCGGTGGTATTAGTAGCTGCCGGAGAGGGAACTGCTGGGGAGTTCGTTGCCACGGGAGTAGGGGAAACTGCGGGGGTGGGGGAAACCGTAGGGTTAGGTACTGCTGCGGTGGTAGGAACGGGACTAGGAGCCGCAGGGCTAGTGGCAGTTGTTGGGGCTGTGGTGGGGGCAGGTGGTACCTCTGGGGAGGCTGAAGGCGAAAGGGTCGGGGTTGCGATCGAGCCAGATTGTCCATCTCCAAGGAAAGCATCGAGGTTCCGCCAGAGGACTCCAAAGACCATTAACAAAAACAGCAAAGTTGCTCCGCCAATCCACGGAAGGGCAGAATTAGATTTTTCTTTGTTAGCCATAGATTTCGGTTTTTTTGAGGTAGGGGGATTGTTGGTAGAGTTAGGAGGAGAATTTGGAGTTGAACTAGCGGCAAGATTGGCAGCATGAGTAGTACCGGGCTGAATTTTGGTACTGGGGGGTTGGATGGCGGTGCGTTCTGGTTGAATCTTAGTTTTTGCTTTAATGATTTTATTAGGGGGAACTTCGGGGGGTTCACTGCCCGATCGATAGCGGATGGGGTTAGGGGAATTGTTATTTAAGCTACTTGCGCCCACAGCAGCCACCACAGGAGGACGTTTGCCATTTTTGGAGAAGTTTTTAGCAGGCAGAATTAATTCTTCCAGATCGGCAGTTGAGGCAAGTTGGATTAAAGGATGTTGCGGGGGTGTGCCGTGGTGATTTCCGAGTTCTGGGAGGCGATCGACCAAATACCGACACAAAGTTTGCAGGGTCAATTGCTGCCGATGGTAGGAGAGGGCTTCGCCTAGGGCTTGGGCAAATAAGCCCCGTCCCAATTCTCGGCGCTCGTAGGAGCATTCTTGATTACTTACAGACTGAATCAGGTTAATACCCAATTCCTGTGCTAATTGACTAAATTGATTCCCCACCGGGGTTCCTGTCCCCAAACCGGGAGAGCGATTGATATCAAGGAGTAATAAAACCTGTTTGCCCTGTTGTTTCAGGCTTGTTAATAGAGTTCTGGCACTAATTGCTTGCTGGGGAAGAGCCTCCAGACTGCCATCAATGGGTAATAAATAATCTTCGCCCCGCCAATGGACTCCATGCCCACTAAAAAAACACCAGAGCCAGTCGGAGTTACCTAGGGATGGGGAACTCAGAAAATTAGTTAAATTAGCATAATTAGGATGGGCTGGTCGATCGACCACGAGGGGAGCTGCATCCGTAGCCAAAAGACAATTCTCCCGTGGCACCCCCAATTCTTCGACTAGGAACTTGACTAGTCCTTGGGCATCGGCTTCGGCGTGGCTCAGGGGTTCAACAAACTGGTAGCGATTTATGCCAACTGCAATACAACCGTAATTTGTCATAGTTTTGGGGGCTAGGGGTAGAAGTGTTTCGTAATATATATTTCGCTTTGATAGGCTGAGATTAAAATTAGCCTAGACTGGAATATAGGACTACAATATAGTCTAATAACATACCTAGTGAGTATTAATAGGTTCAAGTTGTTAAAGAGTCATCCTAATTATCTCAGAATAACTAGTTTATCTAGCAAAAATTTATCTAGGGCAGGGCCTGTCAGAAAATTTATGAAAACATCTACAGAAAAGTTTGTAAGAAATTCTGTCACCAGTTTAGCCAGTCTATCTATTGCGACCTTATCTATTAGTTTATCTGGTAATTTCTGGATGGTGTTAGGGGCGGCTGGTGGGGGTTGGTTGCTCCATGAGACGATCGTTCCCCACTCTGTCCGGGCTTCCACGGAAAGAACTACCGTTACCATCACTCGGCAATTTAATGAAAATTATCAAAGTATGCTCCGCCGAGCCGAGGCAGCAGCCAGGGCAGCAGTCCAGAGGAGTTTCGATCGAGAAGTTTTGACTACCAATGTGGTGGTGACGGTGGTGGGGCAGAACGGTGGAGCTATTACCCCCATGCTGTCGATCGAAGTGAGTCGACAAAACTGGCGGACTAGCCCCAGCCCCCAACAGTGGGCAACTTATTTTAATGAAGCCCAAGCCCTCCTGATTCCCACGACCACAGCTACTACAACTCCAGCAACGGCGACAACTCCAGCAACTCTCCCCGCCCCCAGACCCACGCCTGTGGTGGGTAATACTCGCAACCCCAGTGAAACTAATGGCACTACTTCCCCTAGTCCGGAGCGCAATGTTGATATCCCATCAGATGAGGAAGAGTTGGTAATTTTCTAATTATTTTTTTGATTTTTGGGATATTTATTTAAGGAATAGGATAACTGAGCTTTGAATATTTGCATAGTTCGTAGGCTAAACGTATAACTAAATGGGGATAAAATTAAGCTATACGCAAACTAAGTTTTGGGCATACAAAATGTATAAACTGCCTAGGATGTGAATTATGCAACTATCAGATGGCGATCGACGGGTAGCAGAGAGTCAAGAGACTGGAAACTTAGACTATGAACTGTTGTATCACCTCCATCAGGCTCAAGTTGCGTGGAATAACTTAAATAAAAAACTAACTCTTCAAATTCAGCAATCCTTGGATTTGGAGAAAATCTTGCAGTCAACTATTAAGGAGGCAAATAATTTACTGGGGTGCGATCGCCTTATTCTCTATAGGTTTGAGGAAGGCTGGAGTGGTCAAATTATTGCCGAATCAGTGTCTGCGCCCCAATGGTCATTATTGGATCAGGTAGTAGAGGATCCCTGCTTTCGGACTTATTGGCTCAATCCCTATGTAGAAGGAGAATTTAGGGCGATCGAGGATGTTTTTAGTGCTAATTTGATCCCCTGCTACGGGGAATTTCTTGCTAAATTTCAAGTTAGAGCCTATCTGGTTATGCCGATTATCCAGAAATCTCATCTATGGGGTTTACTAATTGCCCATAACTGCACAGCCCCCCGGACTTGGCAAACTCCAGAAATTGAGGGATTACAACAAACCGCTATTAATATCGGGCTTGCCCTCCAGCAATCATTCCTAGTTACCCAACTCCAAGCTACAGAAGCAGAACTCAAATTACAAGTTGCCTTTCGGACAGAAAAATTAGAGCAAACTAACCACGCCCTGGCCGCAGAGATCCAGAAATATTATCAAGCCACCATTGAAATCGCCCAGAGAGAAGAATTTTTACGGCAGGTGTTGGATAGCCTATTTACCTTTGTGGGCGTGATGACCCCTGAGGGTATTTTGATCGAAGCCAACCAAGCTCCCCTAAAAGTTGCGGGACTTTGCCGGGAAGATGTCTTGAACAAACCCTTTGCTGAGGCTTACTGGTGGGCTTATTCAGCCGAAGCGCAGGCGCAAATTCGGGGGGCGATCGACCAAGCCAATCAAGGGATCTTCGTCAAATTTGATATTCCCGTGCAAACCCAAGGGGGCGGTCAAATCATCATTGAATTTTCCCTCAACCCCCTCAGAAATGCGGCGGGGCAGATTACCCATCTCATCCCCTCTGGCATTGATATCACCGATCGCAAAAAAGCGGAACAGACTAGCAATGAGCTGAAACTCCTCGAAAATATTCTGGATCTTGTCCTTGTCGGCTATTGGGATTGGGATATTGCCCGTCACCAAAAATACTTCAGCCCCGGTTTTAAGGATATGCTGGGCTACACCGATGATGAACTAGCTAATGTTCCCGAAACTGCCCAAGAACTAATATTTGCCGAAGATTTGCCTGAAGTTTTGGCTTGTTTTGAGCGCCATGTCCAGAGTCGTGGGGTTATTCCCTACTACAACGAAGTCCGGTATCGGCACAAAAATGGCTCCACCATCTGGATAATCCGTTCTGGCAAGGTGATTGAATGGGATGATCTCGGTAATCCTCTGCGAGTGATTGGCTGTTATATAAATATTTCCGATCGCAAGCAAGCAGAATTGGCTCTCCAGCAAAGCGAAGCTACAAATCAAGCCCTGATTCAAGCGATCCCTGATTTCCTGATCCGAATGCGCCGAGATGGTTTACAACTCCGAGTAATTAATGAGGGATTAATCCACTATGTTCGTCCCCAAAATGAGCAGAAGTCATCCTATGTCACGGATGTTATGCCTTTAGATATCTCTCAAGAGCGAGTTAAACTTGCGCAAACTGCTCTGATCACTGGACAGATTCAGTACCACGAATATAAATTTGTGGATCAAGGCAGGACTTATTACGAAGAAGCCCGGATTGCCCCCCTGTGGAACGATGAAGTATTAGTTGTAGTCCGAGATATTACTAACCGCAAACAAACCGAACTAGAACTCAAAGCCGCTAAAGATCAACTAGAGTTTGTTCTCCAAGCATCCTCCGAGGGTTTTTGGGATTGGGATTTAGTTACAGGAGAAATTTACTTTTCGCCCCAATGGAAAGCGATGCTGGGTTACGCTGACGAGGAGCTAGAAAATACGATCGAGATGTGGAATTCTGTAATTTTTGAGGACGATCGAGTTACTGCCCTCCAAATGATCGAAGACTACAACAATAATCGGGTAGAAAATTTTGCCCTAATCCAGCGATTTCACCACAAAAACGGCTCCACAATCTATATCCTCTCCAAAGCAATTCACCTCCACAATGATCAAGGAGTAGCTGTACGCATGGTTGGCAGTCATCTGGATATGACCCAGCTCATCGAAGCCCAAGAAGCCCTGAAGACTTCAGAAATGCAGTTGAGCAGTATCTTAAATAGCTCCCTAGATGGGATCATGGCGTTTCGATCAATCCGGGATGACCAAGGAACCATTATTGATTTTGAGCGGCTATTGAGCAACCCCACAGCCTGTAACTTGATGAGAAAAAAACAGGAGGATTTAATTGGTAAGCGATTATTAGAGGACATGCCCGGACATCGAGAAGAGGGATTGTTTAATAACTACGTCCAGGTGGTGGAATCAGGCAAGCCCAAACAGCAAGAGTTTTACTATCACTATGATGGGCTTGACCGTTGGTTTCAAAATATTGCTGTGAAACTAGGGGATGGCTTTGTGGTGACTTTCCGGGATATCACTGCCATGAAACAGTCAGAAATAGCCCTCCAACAGACAAATCAAGAGCTACAGACTTCTATCGCAAATCTTCAAGAGCGCAATCAAGAAATGCTCAAACTCAATGAGATTAGTGAATTTCTCCAAGTCTGCCTGACGGTAGCCGAAGCCTGTGATGCGATCGCCAATTTAGTCGAGCCACTTTTTCCTCACTGTGCTGGAGGACTTTTTCTGATTGAGGAATCTCAGCATTTAGTCAAAAATCTGGGCAGTTGGGGCGGTTTTCTTTACTCAAAGCCAGAATTTCTGCCCCAAGACTGCTGGGCTTTACGGCGGGGTAGAGTTCATTTGGTAGAAGATTTATCTCAGGGATTGCACTGTCACCACGTACCTCAGGATGCGGAGATTGCCAGCACTCTGTGTATTCCCATGATTGCCCAAGGGGAAACCCTCGGCATGTTTTATCTCAGTACCAAAGTTGCCACCGCCCTACCAGAAGCCAAGCAACAACTAGCTCGCACCGTTGCCGAACAATTATCTCTAGCGATCGTCAACCTCCGCCTCCGAGAAACTCTCCAAAATCAAAGCATCCGTGATCCTCTGACTGGATTATTCAATCGCCGTTATCTAGAAGAAGTCTTGATCCAAGAACTAGCCCGCGCTCGCCGCAAAAATCATCCCATTAGTGTGATCATGCTCGACATTGACCATTTCAAACTATTTAACGATACCTATGGTCATGAGGTGGGCGATTATGTCCTCCAAGCCGTTGGGCAACTTCTCCGGGAAAGCATCCGGGATTCTGACACAGCCTGTCGCTACGGTGGGGAAGAAATGATCCTAGTTTTACCAGAAATCTTCCTAGAACAAGCTCAAATCAAGGCAGAAGGCATCCGACTGGCGATCGCTCAGTTAGAATTAGCTCACAATGGCGATCGCTTACTTCCGCTCACGGTATCCCTTGGGGTGTCGGCTTTCCCTCAACACGGAGCTACTGGAGCAGCAGTGATCCAAGCGGCGGATGCTGCCCTCTACCGAGCCAAAGCTGCCGGACGAAATCAAGTAATTGTCGCTCCCTAAATCCATCTCGTAGTCACGGCTTTAACCGCCCTAGACCTGAAGATTTAGCTTGTAGTCTCTAATTCTTGTAGTAACGGCTTTAGCCGCCCTAGATCCGATAAAGTAAACAGCAAACTTGAGATTACTTCGATCGAGCCTTATCAATCAATTGGAGAGCAGCCGCCGGAGGCATAGTGACATGGTGAGCTAGTCCTAGGGATCTGAGGAGCCAAATTGCCCACCAAGTCGGATCAACTTCCCACCACTGCCAACCAGCCTTGGCTACTTGAGGATAGGCATGGTGATTATTGTGCCAGCCTTCGCCGTAGGTCAAAATCGCCGCCCACCAAAGATTCCGAGAATTATCATTAGATGCAAAAGTCCGATAGCCCCACATGTGAGTGACGGAATTGATAAACCAAGTGCTATGCCATAACAAGACGGCTCTCAGGAAAATACCATAGACCACAAAAGCCCAGCCCCCAAGGAAGTACAGTAATATGCCTAAGGGAATTTGGAGCAACAGAAAATAGCGATCGAGCCACTTATAAAAGCCTTGTCTAGTTAAATCTGGGGCAGTTTTTTCGTATTGATCCTGTCTAAAAAACTTGGGATGGGGATAGAAAATCCAGAGCATATGGCTCCACCAAAATCCCCGCTTTGCCGAGTAGGGATCCTGCTCAACGTCTTCTGTGTGGGCGTGATGGAGGCGATGTCCAGAGACCCAGAAAATGGGGCCACCCTGGAGAGCAAAAGCACCGAGGAGCGCGATCGTATATTCCAACCACCG
Source organism: Microcoleus sp. GA_180221_E-2-1-MAG-45_12 (assembly GCA_020692245.1). Taxonomy (GTDB): domain Bacteria; phylum Cyanobacteriota; class Cyanobacteriia; order Cyanobacteriales; family JAAUUE01; genus JAAUUE01. The sequence goes on along the minus strand of JAIMKT010000002.1, from coordinate 21,088 downwards.
AGGAACCTGTAAGCTCCGATGACTCAAGAGGCGATGATAGCCCAAGCAAATCCCAATACTGCCAAATAGCCAGTGCAGAAACAGGGTAATCCCTAGGGCTTGCCAAGAGAAACACCAGAGGGAGAGGAGGGCTAGACCATGAATGGCTGTAAAGAAAATTACCGCCCCCCAGTTGAGAGGATATCTAGTCGGAGCGGTAGATAGTGGGGGAAATTGAAAAGTCATAATTTCAGTTATCAGTGAACAGTTATCAGTTATCAGGCTCTATATGTAGGGTGGGCATTGCCCACATTACCCCTGCCAATAGTGGATAAAACCTGATTTTGCGTAATTTCTATTTAGATGGCTTTGGAAAAAACTTCCGTGGAGCGATCGACCAGATAGGCATCAAACACCGCCGCAATATTGCGAATTAACAGCCTACCCTTGGGGGTAACTTCTAGACCATCATCAAAACGTGTCAACAATCCATCAGCTTCTAGGGCATCGAGTTTTGGGAGGACTGGGGCAAAGTAATCATGAAAATTAAAATCAAAACCAAGCTCAAAGCTCAGATTGTATTTACTTTCCAAAGCTGGGGTAGATAGCTGAAATTGGCACATGAGTTCCATGATGATCGTGCGCCGGATTAGGTCATCTCGATCGAGTTTTACCCCCCGTTCAATAGGCAGTTGGTTGGCATCCATAGCTCGATAAAAATCCTTTAAGCCCTTATGATTTTGGACATAAACATCCTGCAACATGCTGATCGAAGTCATGCCAAACCCCAGAAGATCGGATTCTGGTTTTGTAGTATAGCCTTGGAAATTCCGGTGCAGTTGTCCGGCTCGTTGGGCGATCGCCAGTTCATCAGTAGGTTTAGCAAAATGATCCATACCAATAAAGACATAACCCCCTTGGGTAAGTTGGGCGATCGTCTGTTGGAGAATCCGCAGTTTTTCGGCGGTGCTAGGGAATTTATCCACGGGCATTCTTTTCTGAATGGGCTTCACCCAAGGAATGTAGGCAAAGTTAAACACTGCAATGCGATCGGGATTGAGCTTCAGGGTTTTCTCCACCGTCTCCCGGAAAGTCTCCTCAGTTTGCAATGGTAAACCATAGATTAAATCTACATTCACACTCTCAAATCCCGCCGATCGAATCCAGTCCATTACCTGAAACAGCCTTGCCTCCGGTTGTACTCGATTCACAGCTTCTTGGACTGCGGGGTTAAAATCCTGAATCCCAAAGCTGATCCGATTGAAACCTAACTGCCGCAAAAAGAAAATATATTCTCGATCGATATAGCTGGGATTAATCTCAATGGAAATCTCTGCTTTGTCTTCAAAATAAAAATGCTGGTGTAAATTTTTCCAGAGAAATTCTACTTGACTTTGGGAGAGATAATTGGGAGTGCCACCGCCCCAGTGGAGTTGCTGGACTGGACGCTCCGATTTGACTAAACCAGCTACCTGATGGATATGTTTTGCCAAAAAATCTAGGTAGGGTGCTGCCAATTCTTTCCAGGGCGTGATCACCGTGTTGCAACCGCAAAAATAACAGGGAGTTTCACAAAAGGGAATATGGCAGTACAGGGACAGGGGCTTGTTTTGATGATTCCCTTGGTCGATCGCTGTTTGAAAAGCCTTGACATCAAAATTAGCTTTTAACTCCGTAGCTGGGGGATAGCTGGTATAGCGAGGCAATGGTTGGTTATATTTGCTCAGAAGGGCAGCATCAAACTGCACATCACTTCGGCTCCGCTCTGTAACCACGTTGGATGGGTGTTTCATTGTTAATCGGGATATTAATGGGGAATTATTAAGGGGTTGCTGTTAATTCTTTACTAGAAGGGATAGGACGCTCTGTGCTGCCGGGGCGGTCTTGGCGGGTGAGGAGATCAAAGGTATGCTCGCCGATCGCTGCTTTCACATCTCCTTCCAACTCCTGCATCAAGTTCCGATTGAGGGTAAATACCAGATTTGCCTCCTCCACAATCCGCTCGATCGTCTCGGCATCAATTAATGGAGAATCTAGGGCTTGACGGTAGCGTTCCTTAAAATTCCGTTTGGCTTCGGGGGTAGAAATTTCTGTAAATTCATAAAAATCCGTGCCTCGATCCGAGGGAAGACTCAAAGCCGATCGAATAATATTTTTTAAGCTTTGTCCTCCAGATAGATCTCCCATGTAGCGAGTGTAGGAGTGGGCAATTAGCAAGACTGGATTTGTGAGGGCTAATATCTGGATGCGATCGCAGTAAGCCACTGCCGCTGGGGAAGGGTTAATTTCCTCCCGCCAATCAGCACCATAGTAAAATTCCAAATCACGACCAAGACTTTTAACGCGGTCTAGTTCTGGAAAATAAATTGCGCCCACAATGGGATGTTCAGCATGGCGATGCAAAGCAGCTTCTAGGGCGCTATAAACAAAATACAAATCAGCAAAGAGTTTGCGTAGGGGTTCCCGCTCGACAATTCCTTTCAAAAAACATTTCATAAATGCTGTATTTTCTGCGGTTGTATGGGATTTCTGAGTACCTTCCCGGAGCCTAGTTGATAAATTAGTCATGATATTTCTCCACTTTTTAATTTTGATAAATCGTTAATAAACCATTAATAAACTTGACCTCTAAACTTTTCCGCATCAATGGTAGGCAGAAGATAGAGCCGGAGCATTTGCCAGATAATCACCCCGATCCAAGGTAGTTTTTGGAGCCATTTAACTAGGGAAAATCCTTGACCGTTGGCAATTTCTGTAAGTTTTTGATTGGCGATCGCACACTTTTCAAGGCGAGGGAAAAATTCTGGGTGGTGAGTATCGAGAATGCTGGGAAAGGCTTTTTTGGAAGTTTCGTTGGTATTGTGAATTACCTGTTTATTGTATTCACGGGCATCCATACCAATAGATTCATAAAAATCTGCTCTCTCCAGCACCGTCAGGGTATGGGTGACAAATACCGTCAGCAAGAAAAACCGTACCCAAAGTCTTGATTGCCAAGTATTCCAGAGGTTGGGCTGCGATCGTAACAACGCCTTAAAGAAATCTCCGTGGCGATTTTCATCCTGACACCAGTTCTCGAAGTAGCGAAATAGGGGATAAATGCGGTGTTCTGGGTGTTGCTCTAGGTGACGATGCACCAAAATATAGCGCCAGTAACCAATCTTTTCTGAGAGAAAAACAGTATAAATCACCCACTCTGGCGGGAAAAAAGTATAGGTGCGTTTCTTGGTGAGGTAGCCCAAATCTAGAGATAAACCAAAATCTGCCATGGCTTTATTCAAGAACCCAGCGTGGCGAGCTTCATCCCGTGCTAAAAGGGCAAAAGCCTCTGACAATAAGGGGTTACGGTCTTTGAGTTTCCGAGATAGTTCTTTGAATAATAAAAAGCCAGAAAACTCGGAAGTACAGGAGCGCTCTAGGAAATCAATAAAGGCTCGGCGGGTTTCCCCATCGATATGCTCCCAACACTGCTCAAATTCTGCATTGCGGACAAAGTGATGCCGATTGTAGTCAGCCCGTAATTCTGCTAGGACAGATTCGAGTTCTGTTGTTTGTCCAGACAAGTCCATCTGGGCAACTTTATCAAAATCTGTCGTGTAAAACCGGGGAGTTAAGAGGGTTTCCTGCACAGGGGCTTTAATACCGGGGCGGAGAGTTGCGGAACCTGCTAAGTCTGGGGAGGCGATCGAGTTGACCATAGGGTTAAGGGTGATTAAAAGTTATTGATTTATGCTGGCGGGATAAAAAATCTATGAGCAATATCTTTTCCTAAATGCCCAATGTCCACAAGTCAGTTACCGATCGAGCCTCATAGTTACCAAAAGTAAAAGATTAGGATGGGGTCTGAGTTTCGGCTATTTATAAAGAAAACTTAAATATTTGTGTTGAAGTATGGTCACGGAGACTCTCCCAAAAAGATCGGTTGATTTACAAATTTGATGACCAATATATTTACATTTTCGGGATTGGTGGACACTATGATTAAGTACGATCGTCGGGCTAACACGCCAAATAAGTGATTAGGTATAATTTTTCCGTATAATAATCCTGTAGAGGGTAAATAGCCCGAATTTTTCTGTATAACATCCCCTATAGGATAATTAGCCCAAAACTTGACCTTCAGCCTAAATATCCTAATAGTGACATTAGACAGAATTTTTCCGTCTAATACATAGTTAGACCGCTTAGTCTTCGGTCTCTCCAGGAACAATGTGAATTCAAATATAGGTAAGGGAATATGTCTAACACAATTGCATACACTGCTGGTCAAAATACGTGGATTACCGTTTCTCCAATTGGTTTCCGCGACGGCACTCTTGAGATAATTATAGGAATCTACACAACTATAGTGAATGGTAAGCAGCGAGTGGGTAGCTTTTCGACCTACAGAAACAACTCAGATGGAACTTCCACTTTATATGAAGGTAAAGCTGTAGAAATTGATGATCACGCTCAAAATTTCCCAGAACACAGCAACCCACAAACCTTTCAGGTCTCAATTGCTCTTCGGTCAGTGAATGATTTGGACAAATTTGACATTTTGTGGACAGACGAAAAAAATCAAAAATTTCCACTCATTGCCCACAGAATTAGCTAACCCCAATAAATGGGCATCTGCCTCGCCGTAGTACGATCTTCGATCTTGTAGGGTGCGTTAATGAATGCTTGTTTTTTCCGTATCCCATAGGATACGCTTAAGGCATGATTGAAATTCGGGAAACTGAAATCTATTTACGGTGGTTTAAATCACTGCGCGATCGAGAAGCTAGGACGCATATAGACATTCGTATTCGGCGGTTAAGATATCTCATGAATACAGTTCCAACCTATCATTGGGATGCAGCAGAGCATCTAGAAACCAAAGAAGATATGGCAGCTTATCTGGAAGCCGCTCTTGAAGATGGCGATCCTCATTTAGTGGCAGCAGCCTTAGGGGATATTGCCCGATCGAAGGGAATGACAAATATTGCCCGTGAAACAGGATTAGGACGTGAAAGCCTCTATAAAGCTTTGTCCCTCGAAGGTAATCCAGAATTTGCCACTGTGCTAAAAGTTATTCAATCACTAGGTCTGCGTTTACGAGCTACGCCTCTATAACTACCTAGCCTAACACTGGATTGGATCCAACGACCAATACATTTACATTTTCGGGATTGGTGGACGTTATAATTAAGTACGATCGTCGGGCTAATACGCCAGATAAGTGATTAGACAGGATTTTTCTGTATAATAACCATGTACAGGTCAAATTATCAATCACTCCTATGAAAAACAAAGGTATTCGTAAGTTGATAGCGCTGCTTTTAATTGCTTCATGTGGATCAGTCTTATTGCTACAAAAAGGAGTAACTCAACCTTCTGAGTTATCTTTGGCAGAAAAGTACCTTACTGCTATTCAAGACGCAGCTTTGGTTGATGAAAAAGAAGTTTTTATAGACTTAATGCAGATCACGCCAGACAATCCTAGATTAAGCTCTTCTTGGAATGAAGACAAGACAAAAATTTTGGTAGTCACTTGGAAAAGTGAAGCTTCTTATGAAAAATATATCAAGCCTGCCAATAATAGCTCTAGAGATGAAGAAAAAGTCATATGGGTTACTGTTGCTCCTGAGTTAAAAGAGTTTTGCAAGAAATATTTACAAAATAATCCTGGAGCTACAGAGGAGGATTTAAATTTACGATTGAAACAATACCTTGGGTTAGATCCAAACTGGAACTATGATATTTTTGTGGAAATGTGGGTTAACCCGCAAGACCTGATTCGTCCTTGTGTTGATCCAGAAGTTACTGACGGAAAATGCAATTTGGATTTTGAAGAACAAATACCCAGGGTGGCTGGAGTTACTCAAGATGCAGGCATCAAGGATTACAAGTTATTTTATCAAAACCTATACTATAAAAGTATTCGCCGTGGACTCCAACCATTTACTGGACTTGGCTATACCTATGATTGGAGTGGTCTAAATCCTCCAATTGGTGCAAGTGAATTCATCTTAGTTCCGAGAGCAGCTTACACAGTTAATGAAAACCCAGTTCCTACCTTTGAATACTGCCAACCCTAGGTATATCAGTAGCCGTGAATAGTAATGTTCAGGATCGAAGCAATGCATTTTAGTGATAGGCAAAGTACCAAGCTGCACCATGGTTCGACTTAGCTCACTATAAAATTTGATTTTCCAACTTTTTAGAGAATGATAATGTTCTACGTACTAACTGCCCCACTCGTTGCCTCAACGTGTTGTTGAAATGCTCAACTTAGCTGGTTTCTCCTGTTTCTTTGCCCATCAATTGATAACGTTTACTCCGAGAACAATTACCAATGTATAAACCATTCAATTTCACGGGTGTCAGCGCCCAGTAAACGAGGTTTTCCGTAGTAAGTATGTCGTTATTTAATAACGGAAGCTGATTAGCACTTGGGACAATTCATCAGCATAATTGATAAGATATTTATGCTTTCTAGTTTGCACGGCTACCATTACCATTCCTTCCTGCCCGCCACTGATAATTTTTGAACGGGTGCGGCGAGACTCGAACTCACGACCGACTGCTTAGAAGGCAGTTGCTCTATCCAACTGAGCTACGCACCCAAAGGGGTTTTGATAGTAAATTTATTCACTACGTCTTAAATATTATCGCAAATCTGACCAAAATTGTCGCTAGGATTGAGAAGTATGCCAAAATTGATCCTAATTAAGGATCCTTGAAGGGGTCTTAGGAGTTGCTTAGTACTGCCATGTTTATTCTCAAACGACAAGATGTAGAAATATCCAGCATTCAGCATCCCAGCAAAGATCAGACTATTCCAATTTTGAGTTATCAGGGTCAGACCTTTCGCTTAATTCAGGTGTTTAAGGCTGGTCAAGGAGAAGAGGCGAAAAATTTCTGGCGAGATCTGACTGATAACAAAGGGAAAGCTTGTGTTTTGTTGCAGGAACCCGATCGCCATAGCGTCTGGGGCAAAATCCATCGAGAACAGGTTGTCCAAGACCACAACAGACACTCCACTCATCTAGTTAAAGCCTGCTTATTGATTGCTCAATATCTCTACTTAGAAATAGAAGACCTCCTAGGGAAGCATCAGGTTCAACTGTTTAAGCAGGAAATTTCTAATACTTTCCATGTTCTCCATTTTCCCCAAACAGAAACCCCAGAGGCGATCGAGAAAATTTTTACTGAAGATCCTCTTACTAGTCTAGATACCCCCATTTGGGATGAAAATCATTTAGTCAACCTCCTCCAAGAACTCCACCGTCTCGGTAGGGTCTTTTTTGGTAATACCAACTTTGCGGAGGGGATCAGGGAAATTCTCGAAGATATTCCCGATCAAGAGCAGCGTCAATTCTTCGCTTGGCTACATAAAGTCGCTTTGGATAAGTTGTGGTACTAATTAGATTAGGCGGGGTATAGCCTCGGAGCAGGTTTGGAGGAACAGGTCGAATTAATCAGGTTGAATTAACTTGCTTGATCAATAACTCGATCGATAAATTGATTAATATTATTAGGGATTCTATCACTGAGGTCGGGGCAACCATGAGCAAGGGCAATAAAAATAGCAAAGCTAACGGGACAAATAAAACTAAAGAAATTTCCGCCTTTTTTACGGCACAGCGAGTTGTCTATGGAGGCATAACTTGGGCCGTTGCGGCTCTATTATTTTTCCTGCTGTTTGGGATTGGGGAAGACCGTCCTCTGTGGTACACGATCGGGACTTACATTTTTGAACAGGGAGCTTTTTTTGCTGCGGCTCTCCTTTGTCTTAAGAACTGGACTAGTCCTCAGATTGCCAGTGGCAGAAATGTCTGGTTAGGAATTGGTTTAGGAAACTTTTGCTTTGGATTTGGGGGCTTTTTGTTTGGGTTTTGGGAACTTTACTGGGGTTTAGATCCGGCGGTATCACCGGGGGATTTATTTTATTTTCTCTTCTATATTTTGGTGAGTTGGGGAATGCTCTGGGCGGTGATCCCTAGAAAAATTACTTTAGAGCGGTGGCAGTGGTTAACGATCGCTGGCATTGCCTCTGTAGGGATTGCGATCGCTGCTGTCCTGACCATAACTGCTCCTGCCGAAGCAACTACCCTGCAACAGTTTGCCCAAGCTACCCCCACAACTGCCCCAACCGCTCCAGTATCACCAGCATCTCCGGTCTCTCCGGTCTCTCCGACTCCCACTATCACTCCTACCGCCACTACTCCACCAACCCCCAGAGTTAGTCCGGCTACCCCTTCTATCCCAACACCAACTACTACCCCAGTCCCTACTCCAGCCAATACCCCTAGACTTTCTCCCACTGCAACTCCTACTGCAACTTCTACTGCAACTCCCACTGCCATCACTCCTTCTCCCCGTCCTGTAACTAGTCCAACCGTAACTCCTAGTCCATCAGCAACACCTTTGGGGACTCCGACAACTACTCCTAGCCCGATCGAAGCAGAAGCAGAACCTGAATCAGCAGAAACTATAGCCTATGGTGGGCCGCCCCCCCAATTTATTTTGGATATGGAGCAACAGTTAGAACCATTCTCCTCGATCGTTGCCCTAGCTTACGTAATTGGGGATGTGTTCCTGGTGATTATTGCCACAATCCTGTTGATGACCTTCTGGGGAGGGCGCTTTGCCCAATCTTGGCGCATGGTAGCCGCAGCTTCTTTTTGCATGTATATTGCCGATATGTGGTTTAAGTATGCGAGTGAACGCATTCCCAACTACCTGAGTGGTTCGGTGCTAGAAGTATTTTGGGTCTTTAGTGGTGTCCTATTTGGTATTGGAGCCGCTTTGGAATACGATAATTCTATGCGGACTCGTCGTGGTGGTCGAAAACGGGCTTAAATTGTTACCCTTAAATACACCTCTGAATATAATTTCTGAATTCCCATACTTGAATAAAATGCCGAAAAAACTCACCAGCGAAGACAAAGAAAAAATATTGCTACTCTATAGACAGTCAGAGGAGACTACTTCTACTTTGGCTAGTCGCTATGGAGTCAGTAATTCAACGATTAGCCGCTTTCTAAAAACTAGTCTTCCAGAGGCTGAGTATGAGTTATTAATTCAGCAAAAACGGAATTATCGGCGCACCGGAGATGATCTCGCTGCCCCATCTCCAGAACTACCATCTTTCTTACCAGCGATCAGCCTCCCTGCTGCCCCAAATATACTTTCGCTGCCAGCCAAGAATTTACCCAAAAAGAATCTACCAGAGAAGCCTGAGAAGAAGGATGCAAAGGTAAAAGTCCGCAAACGTTCTGGGGCGATCGAACCCCCGACCCTCAAGCTGATTGGTTGGCAGGATATGCCCTTGGTAGAAATGTCAACAGAAATGGCAGTGGTTCCCGCTAGTAATAATTTGCTGTTGGAGAAGGAGCTTTTAGTCGATCGAGAAGCCCTAGGGACAAAGAATTTAACTAACGACCTTGATTTAACTGATCTCCCCCATAATTTAGATGATGACATTGATGATGATCTCGATGATAGTCTGAGTGATGATCATGACGATTGGGACGAGATCGACGAGGATGAAGAGGATTTAGATATCGATGATCTGACCTTAGCTAATGACTTTCCCCATGCGAGGGGAGAAAATGTGCAAGTAATGCCCCTATCTGGACAGGAACTGCCTAGAGTTTGTTATCTGGTGGTCGATCGAGCCTCAGAATTAATTGCCAAACCTCTCAAGGATTTTAGCGACCTCGGACAGATTCCCACCGCAGAGAACCAAGAAAAAACTCTCCCCGTTTTTGACCATCACAAAGTCGCCCAGCGTTTTTCCAATCGTTTCCAAAAGGTAATTAAAGTCCCTGATGGGCAGATGCTCCACAAAACTCGGTTTCATCTCCACGCTAAGGGTATTACTCGCCTGTTGATCAACGGTCAGGTTTACTCTTTAGTCTAGGCGGAGCTAAATAAATAGACCGCCTCATACATAAACACCTACAAAATAAACTCCTACAAATGGAGGAGAACCCCCAGCCCCGCCCCGATTTCCTCTGGGGTAATTTTGCCATCTTGATTAGAATCTAGGGCATCAAAAACCGCATCCGTCCCCATCCATTCTTCCCGGGTGATGAAACCATCGCCATCAAGGTCGTAGGCTTTGAAAACATCTTCGGCAGCATGGAGAATCCGGGCTTCTCCTTCGAGACGGGCGAGGCGATCGGTCAAGAGTTTTTCTAGAGCAACTAGGGCTTTAGAGAATCCAGAAATCCCCTCTTCTAATTTTTGGGAAGCCATCAGATCGGCAGCGTGCATCGTGTCAAAGGTGGCTCGATCGATGGTAATTTTTTCAATGGCATAGGTACTAGCTTTGCTGGGGTCTAGTTTCCGGGGCAGTTCTCCCTCAGTATTTTGGAGTTCCTTGAGCAGTCCGGGGGAAATGGTCAACAGGTCACAGCCTGCCAACTCAGTGATTTCGCCACTATTCCGAAAACTGGCACCCATAACTTGGGTAGGATAACCAAATTTTTTGTAGTAGTTATAGATTTTGGTGACAGAAAGTACACCGGGATCCTCTGGGGCGGGGTAGCTCTCTCGGCCAGTATCCTGCTTGTACCAGTCAAGGATTCTACCCACAAAAGGCGAAATTAGGGTGATCCCAGCCTCGGCACAGGCGATCGCTTGATGCAAGCCAAACAGCAGAGTGAGATTACAGTGAATCCCTTCTTTTTCCAAAACTTCGGCAGCTTTGATCCCTTCCCAAGTCGAGGCAATTTTAATCAGAATTCGTTCCCGGCTTACCCCTGCCGCTTCGTACTGAGCAATGAGTTCTCTGCCCTTAGCGATCGTAGCTTCAGTGTCGTAGGATAAGCGGGCATCAACTTCGGTGGAAACTCGACCGGGGATGATTTCGAGAATTTTCAGACCAAAGGCGACGGCAAGGCGATCGAAGGCAAGGGTGACGATATCTAGGGATTCAGCCTGCTCTCCTAGTTCCTTTCTAGCTTGCTGGAGGGTCTGGTCTACGATTTCTTGGTATTGGGGCATTTGGGCTGCCGCTGTGATCAAAGACGGATTGGTGGTGGCATCTTGGGGAGTAAACGCCTCGATCGCTTGAATATCCCCGGTGTCGGCAACCACGACCGTCATAGATTTGAGTTGTTCTAGTAAATTTTGTGCCATGTCACTCCTGTGCCGTACTATTAATCAACTTAATCAACTAATAACTTAATCAACTAAACTATAGCGGGGGATTTTTTTGCCCTCCTTCACTGTAGATCAGCCCCTCTGATCCCCGGAATTTCTTTAGGTTATCTTCTCAATATTAACAATCCAATATTAACAATTAATTTTCAAAATCATGTTCGAGTGTCATGGTCAAGTGCAGCTAGAATATGCTCAACGGCGGGGGCGGACAGAGTTAGTAAAACAGTATAGTTGTGCGCCTTCTCTGGTACAGCGATCGTTTTATCCAACTCCTAACACTTGCCAAACGGTGATTCTCCACACTGCGGGAGGGATGGTCGGGGGCGATCGCCTCACCCAAGATATTACCCTCGGCACCAATACTCAAGCCTTGATTACTACAGCAACTGCCGGAAAAATCTACCGCACCAATGGCAACACCGCCACCCAAACCACAAAAATTAAAGTTGCCAGCCAAGCTCATCTAGACTGGATGCCCCAAGAAAATATTATGTTTAATCAAGCTGTTTACCAGCAGCATCTGCACATTGACCTGGAGCCGGGGGCAAGTTTGATGCTGTGGGATCTAACGCGGTGGGGACGTAGTGCTAGGGGTGAAAAATTTATCGAAGGGTCGTGGCGATCGCATACGGAAGTTTGGCAAGGAAAGCAACCCTTGTGGATCGACAGGCAATATCTCCAAGGCAACGAAACCACCCTTGCTAGTCCCCACGGTTTAGCCCACCATCCAGTCTTGGGGACAATGGTTTGGTTAGGCAAGCCGATCTCTCCAGAATTAATGGCAGATTTATATCAACAAAAGCACCAGCACCAAATTCCCGATCCTCTGGGGGGGATATCGAGACTAACTCAAGGCTTAATCTGTCGCTACCGAGGAGATTCTACGGCTCAAGCCCGGAAATGGTTTATGGCAGTGTGGCATCAAGTATGTCAAAAGTATCTCCAGAGACAGAATCATTTGCCCGGAGTCTGGCGGTTGTAGAACCGTGGTATATTTAATCACCAAGGATAGTGACTAATAATAATGACTAAATGACTAATAAAACTGCCTTAGATATAGCCGCCATTGATGATAAATTGTCTCAGCGTTTCATTGACTTGGATCCTCAGGGCTACTTTATAATCTACCTAGACCGGGAAGCTCAACTTATCTGTGCCAAGCATTTCACCAATATCATCGACGATCGAGGGCTGGCGATCGACCCCGAAACTGGTAAGCCGATCCCCGTCAAAGGCAAAACAGTCCGTACCCATGATGTACTATTTACAGGCAGGACTGCTAAGGAACTATGTATTAAAATCCTTGAAGAAGCCCAGCCCAGCGTTGTCACCATGATCGATCATGCAGGCTATCTAGGACGAGAATTTGTTCGGGCAGAAATTGCTCTCGTTGCTGGCACAGAATATGTCCAAGATTAGTCAACTTTTTACTTTTTACTTTCAAGGCGATTCTCCAAGGGAGAGGCTACACCAACGTTATGGCTAAATTTCCTCAACAAATCCCCCCTAAGGTTATGTTTAATCATCTCAATAGCCTAATTCATCCAGTGAATTTCCTAAATTTAGTTAAACTCGGATTAATTGGCAGCCTATTAACATTTCTGCCTAGCTGCAACCGAGTAGAAGCAGAAACCCCATCGCCTCAAGTATCTGTGTCAGGGAGCATAATTTCCCAAGAACCAATCCCAAGTCCCTCGCCTTCACCCCTCCTTGTGGCTCTCAACCCGCCCAACCCAGACAATGGCAAACAAATAGCAGATTATCTAGCAAAAGTAAAAGCCCTCGCCCCGGAGCAACCCCACGGCATCTGGATCCAAACTGGGCAAGATTTATTGGGTAATCACCAAGGAACAGTTCCTTTGAGTGCTGCCTCTCTGACCAAAATTGCCACTTCCCTCGTTGCCCTAAAAACCCTAGGAGTTGATCATCAGTACATTACTGAAATTGGTATGGTGGGGACTTTTGCTGATGGGGTTGTCAATGGAGATTTGATAATTAAAGGCGGTGGAGATCCGATGTTGGTGTGGGAAGAGGCGATCGCCCTCGGTAGTCTCCTCAATAAAATGGGGATTAAGCGGGTTACTGGAAATTTGGTGGTTAACGGTGACTTTTTCATGAATTTTGAGCCAGAATTAGTTCGATCAGGGGAATTTTTCCGAGAAGCCATTAATGTTGATACCTGGTCTAGAGATGCCGAAATTGCCTACGGGAACCTACCCAACCCCATTCCCAAACCCTCGGTAATTATCGGCGGAGAAGTGAAAGTTGCCCCGACCCTGCCCGCTAATACTCAAATGCTGGTGCGCCACTATTCTCTGCCCCTGACGGAACTGGTTAAAAAAATGAATCAGTATAGTAATAACCCCATGGCAGAAATGATTGCCAATTCTGTTGGCGGAGCGAAAGTTATTGCTGAACAATCTACGGAGATGATCGGAGTGCCAGCGATCGAGATGCAGCTAGAAAATGGTTCAGGGCTGTCGGATAAAAATCGGATGTCTCCTCGGGCTGCCGTGGGTTTATTTCTGGCTCTAGAAAAACTGTTGGCTGCGAATAATCTCTCGATCGCCGATGCCATCACCGTTATTGGTCAAGATCCCGGCGTTTTAGATATTCGTCCTCTGCCCCCCGCTTCCATTCTCAAATCGGGAACTCTCAATACCGTCAGCGCCTTGGGTGGAGTTTTACCCACAGAAAAGTATGGGCTAGTATGGTTTGCGATTCTCAATACTGGCGCAGACCTTGAAGCCCTCCGTACAGAGCAAGAAAATTTCCTGAAAACTCTTCTCACAGATTGGCAGTTAGCAAAAACTCCTCTCCCAGAATTAACCCCCAGTGACTCCAGAAAAGGGAAAACAAGTCGCAGTGAGGTTTTGAAGACTTTGCAATAATCCTCAATTAATTTTCTCTATTTCTCATAGGCTTAGCCTAGATAATCCCCTCATCAAATCTTTGGTCAATTCTTTGGTCAATTTTCCCCCTTGTTTCCAGCAAAATAGCCGTGTCAATTAGGAATCTCACATGGTTAATTGTCCCCTCCATATCCCCTTCGGTTAGGGGGCAGCCGTAACGTAGAGAGGGATCCTTTGGATGTTGCCAATGCACCCACAATTTACCCCGAATTAGGCTGGTATGAATTGACCAACCCCGGTATTGAGCCGATTTATTTTGCCCAAGAGCATTGATATCTTGGCTATTATCTTTAAATTCTGTATCGTAATTTATGGAAGTCATCATAGAAGTCATCATGAGGAGAACTGATTAATATCAACAAACTAATCATCCACTAAATATCAGTAGCCACTGGTGACTCTATCAACTACCCCCCGTGATTTTTCATGAGGAGAACTTGTAAAGCTATCAATCATTTTGCGTGATTAGCTTCACCATATAGTTGTGAGTCAGATCACACACCCTTAATTTAATGTTATAGCAACTCCCCAAAAACGGATCAAATCTTTTTCTTCCCCTACAAAAAAATCTTCAACTCCCCCATTCCCTTCCCTTTTATCCTTTACCTTTTGCCTTTTGCCTTCTTTACCTCCCTGTACCTCCCCTTACCTCCCTGTACCTCCCTGTACCTCCCTGTACCTCCCTGTACCTCCTTTACCTCCTCCCCCA
>JAIMKT010000002.1:0-6342 GCA_020692245.1 Microcoleus sp. GA_180221_E-2-1-MAG-45_12 | reverse complement strand
CGCCAGCTTCATCGCTGCTCCCGGCAGTCCTCGTACCTGTTGGAGTCGATCAACCATTTCCTGCAATTTCTCTGGATGATCCAGATAATCAATTACTAAATCTCCCACTTGGGATGCAGTCAAATTTCCCACTAGCTCTGGAACTATGGCGGTTTTTGCCCAGATATTCGGCCAAGCAAATAAGCGACCTTGACGCAAAATATACCCATTAATCACATTAGCAAAAATTGTCCCAAGTCCGGGTAATCTCACTAAAATACCGGGTAGCCCATCCCACGATCGCATGGCATCTAGTTGTTGCATGGGGATGAGGACAATCATGGGTATTCCAAGGGACGCAAGTTCGGCGGTATTTGCCCCCACGGTGGTGATACAAAGCTGGCATTGAGTTAAAACATTATGGGCTGGATATTCCTGTTGGAGTTCGACGAGTAAACCCTGTTCAGTTTGCAGGAAATACCGGGAATCTTGCTGAATCAGTTTGGCTGGGGAACCATTGACCATTTTCAGGACGGGGTTTTGTTGAGGATCGGCAAACTTGGCAAGGCTGGGTAAATCGAGGGTCGGGGCGACAGGGATCACAAATTTAGTTGTGGGTTTTTGGCTATGGAGATAGTCAGCGATCGCCAGCGATAGGGGCAGTCCTTGGGCAAGTTTTGAGGCTTTGGAACCCGGTAATAAACCAATTAATTGAGTCTCTGGGATCAAGGATGATTCTGGGACTGAGGATGACTCTAGATTTTCTGAAGGCTTGAGGAATTGTGCTGAATTTTGCGAAGGTTGCATCCGGGGGACATCTGCCATGAGATCTCCGACGACGGTAAATTTATGGTGGTAGGGTTGGGGGACTTTTTTCATTAACTCCGGTTTCATGACCCCAAAGCGATCGATCCACCGCCACCACCGAGCATCCCATTCAGCATAAGTGACACTCCGATAACCAAGACGTTTACTAATCACCACCGTAAAAAACTGATCGCCGCCGAGGAATAACACCACTCCTTTGGGTCGCCAGTCCCAGTTATCTGCCGTTTTCCCCGAAAGTAAAAATCGAGAAAAATGTTCTGCCCCTTGGACTCGATCGACCTCTGGATAACTCAGAGCGATTGCTGCCTCTTTTCCCGTAGCGTTGGGACAGGGAGATAAAATTACCGAAATTCTAGTTTGGGTTCGATCGACCAAAATTTGTCGCAAAGCCTGCACCACCGGACGCACCCATGTAGTCACTTCTCCGGGACCATTGGACAAAATTAAAATATCTACACCTTGTTCCATAAAGCAATTTTTCCTCAAAGCAGTTTTCTTAAACAACCGCAATTAAACACCCACTATTAAACTCCTATCATGAAATACCTAGGTCTAAACTATTCCCAAACTTCTATTGCTAAACTTAACTATGAAAGCTCTTAATTTAACTTTATATCTAGGTTTTGACTGTGAATAATAGCGTCCTCACTTCCACTCTCATCCTGACAGTTCTTTCCAGCATTGGTTTAGTTTTCTTTATTCGAGCCTCTGTCAAAGCCCGGATTCAACAACTCCAGCTAATTGCCCCAGCGCCGGAAACAGACCTGCTAAACCAACTCCAGACCCATCTCCAAAACCGTGCCTACCGGATCGCCCAAGTCACTCCCCAAGAAAATCAAATTACCTTCGAGGGCTTTGTGCAACCTAGTTGGGTTTTGGCTATTTTGTTAACTCTGTTGGCTATGGCAGGCAGTTTGTGTATGGGTTTAACCTTATCTTTTTTGTTTCCCACCTATGGATCAAGTTTTTTCTGGTTAGTACTAATATCTCCCCTCGCCGGAATTTTTTATTGGCAAAAGGCGGGGCGATCGGAACAAATCTCCCTTAAGCTCAACCTCAGCGAAGTTCCCGAACAACCAAGCCGGATCACCATCACCGCCCACCGAGACGAACTCACCGAGATCAAAAAAGTTTTTGCAGCTACTCTCCCCACCTAGAGATGCCCAAATTCTTCAAGGTCAGCTTCTGATAGGAATTTCAACCAGTCCCTGTTAACCTCAAATTAACCAAGATTTGCCTAGACAAACCCAGCTAAAACTCTAAAAATTGCGACAAATTAGATAAATAATTAAGTAATTAAGCTACTAGTTGTTGTAGATTTGGCAGTTGGAGTTAACCTTGGGGAAGAAGGATTAGCTGTCTGGGCAGTTTTTTTAGACAACTATCTCACCTCAGAGCTAAATTTAAGTTGTTAATTAAGCTGTTAATTCTCTTAAACCTTGCAGGAAATTAATCTTGCAAAACCTTGTCTAGCTCTGAAACTTACACACATACCTAATTCTGATCACAAGCTTGTTTTTATTAGCGATAACTATCTGGTCTTTTCTTACTCCGGTGCAGATTGAAGCAATGCCTTGGCTGTGGCTGACTTTGTTCTGCTTAGTTTCGATCGCAATTTTCACTATCTACAGGATTGTGGCTCAAGTAATCGATCGACAAAAACAGCTAATCCACCAACTCCAAGCAGACTACCAAGACATTCAAGCTCAAAACCAAGAATTAACAAATCAGAACCAAAGCCTCCAGCACCTCAGTCACCTTAAGGATGAATTTCTGATCAATACTACCCATGAGCTAAGAACGCCCCTCAACGGGATTATTGGTATTACCGAATCACTCCTAGAAGGGGTTGCCGGAGAAGTGACTCCTGCCCAGGCAAAAAATCTGGCTCTGATTACCAGAAGTAGTTATCGGTTAGCTGATTTGGTCAATGATATTCTGGACTTTTCCCAGATGCAGTTTCGCCGCCTAGAACTCCAACTCCAGCCAGTGGCTGCCCAAGAAGTAACGGAGGTGGTGGTGACAGTCAGTAAAATTTTGATCACCAATAAAAATGTGGAGCTGATTAATCGGATTCCCCTTGATTTGCCCCCGGTGAAAGCCGACCCCGATCGCCTCCAACAGATTCTCTACAACTTGGTAGGTAATGCCATTAAATTTACCCAAGCAGGCACGATCGAAATCACCGCCGCCCTGATTCCCCCATCTCAACTCAACGCTACTTCAGAATATTCTTCACCCCTACCGTCACTCTCCTGTCCCTCATCTCTCACAATAATTCCAGAAAGCAATCATCTGGATACTTTGCTCACCCTCCCTAACTCCCCTCCAGAGAATCTTCCCTGTCCTCCCCAGTACCAGCAATCAATTCCCCTCTTGGCTATTACTGTCAGAGACACGGGGATGGGGATTCCCGAAGACCAGCATGAACAGATTTTTCAATCCTTTACCCAAGTCGATCTATCCTGTGGTAACTATCTCACTGCTCAGGATGCTGATCATCAAAAGGTTACAGAGAATATAGGTAGGCATAATGGGGTTCCTAAAAATTCTCGATCGACCCCCGGCTATGGTTTGGGTTTGAGTATTGCCAAACAGTTGGTAGAAATTCATGGCGGTAATATTTGGGTCGAGTCCTCGATCGGGCAAGGGGCGGCTTTTACCTTTACTCTGCCCTTGGATCCCACCACCCAAGTTCCCCCTCCTTCCCTGAAAACTTCTATCAAAACTCTCCTCAAACGGCAGGTCTTGCTAGATGATCAGTCTTCCCAAAAACTAGAATTGCAACTCCCCCATCAGCGCTCTGCGAACCAGAAAAATACCCCTCAATCAAAAATTCTTGTTGTTGATGATGACAGTATTAATCTCCAAGTAATTAGTAATTATCTGCATCAGTACGACTATGCGATCGCCCAAGCCCGGAACGGTAAAGAAGCTCTAGAGATTATCGCCAAAGGTTTTACCCCGGATCTAATTCTCCTTGATGTAGTGATGCCAGAAATGTCTGGTTATGAACTCTGCCAACAAATTCGGCAACAATTTCCCGCCGATGAACTGCCGATTATTATGCTCACTGGTCGGGGACAGGTTTCTGACCTGGTAGAAGGCTTGAACCTCGGAGCCAATGATTACCTCACCAAACCCATTTCCAAAAATGAACTCCTCGCCCGAATCAGCACCCAGTTATACCTTTCCCAGCTAAACCTTGCCTATAGCCGTTTTGTCCCCCGGCAGTTTTTGCAACTCCTCCAGAAAAATAGCATTCTCGATGTGCAGTTGGGAGATCAAGTCCAGAAAGAAATGTCGATCCTGTTCGCCGATATCCGGGACTTTACTACCCTTTCGGAGCAGATGAGCTTACCCGAAAACTTCAAGTTTATCAACTCCTACCTCAGCCGGATGGAACCAGAAATTATTGCTAATCATGGTTTTATTGATAAATATATTGGGGATGCCTTGATGGCTCTGTTTAGTGGTTCTGGGAATGGCTCTAGAAATAAATCAGCCGATGATGCGGTCAGGGCAGGGATTAGGATGCTGGAAACCCTCAAGGAATACAATCAGCACCGAGGAAATTCTGGCTATGCACCGATTAAAATTGGTATTGGAATTAATACTGGTTCCCTGATGCTGGGGACGGTGGGGGGCCGAAACCGCATGGATAGTACGGTGATTAGTGATGCGGTCAACTTGGCTTCTCGACTAGAGGGGTTAACCAAGGAATATTCTGTACCCTTACTAATTTCTCACCATACCTTCTGGGAATTAGAAGATGCCAACAAATATTGTATCCGGTTGATCGATCGAGTCCAAGTGAAGGGCAAGTCAGAATGGATTACGGTTAACGAAGTCTTTGATGCGGATCCGCCAGCAGTCCGGGAGGGCAAGTTAGCCACTTTGACGATTTTCATGGAAGCATGGATACTATACAATCAAAACAAATTTACTGAAGCCAGTCAGGTTTTCCAAGAATGTCTCCGCCGGAATCCGGGGGATCAAGTAGTCCAAGTTTATCTAGACCGTTGCCAGCGATCGCTCCGTATTGCCAAGCTCAAAGCTAACTTAGATTTGTAAATTTATAGATTTATAGATTTATAGATTGACAAGACTTATGGAAACTGCCTATTCAACCCAAATATTTATGCTCAAAATCTCTCAGCAAGATAAAACTAGAATCCAAACAATTTTGATCTATCTGGTGTTGGGGTCGATCGCCCTGATCATGCTGTTTCCCTTGCTCTGGTTAGTTAGCACTTCCTTTAAGTCTTCCACCGAAAATATTTTTCAATTTCCCCCCCGGCTGATTCCCCAAGCCCCTACTTTCCAAAATTTCATCACCGTCTGGCAAACTAATCCCTTTGGGGTTTATTTACTCAATAGTACCCTCGTGGCAGTGTTAACCGTGGGCTTAAATCTGATCTTTTGTTCTCTGGCTGCCTATCCCTTAGCACGATTGCAATTCTGGGGTCGAGAGGTAATTTTTAATACGATCGTGGCGACGATTATGATTCCCTTCCAGATTGTGATGATTCCCCTGTATATTCTCACGGTGCAACTGGGTCTAAAAAATAGTTACCTCGGCGTTATTTTTCCCAGCATTGCCTCCGCCTTTGGGATCTTTCTGCTCCGCCAAGCCTTTCAAGGAGTCCCCAAGGAATTGGAAGAAGCCGCCCGCATGGATGGGTGTAATGATCTGGGGATTTGGTGGCACGTGATGTTACCCGCCGTCCGTCCCGCCCTGATTACCCTTGGCATCTTCGTCTTCATTGGCTCCTGGAGTGATTTCCTTTGGCCCCTGATTGTCCTCGATCGCCCGGAAATGTACACTCTGCCCTTGGGTGTGGCAAAATTAGCGGGGACTTTTTCCCTCGATTGGCGCCTAATTGCTGCCGGGTCTGTGATCTCCATTGCCCCAGTTTTAATATTTTTTGGGTTCCTCCAGCGCTACATTGTACCTACGGATCTTAGTAGTGGAGTGAAAGGCTAATGTTAATGGATGGAAAGGCGATCGCCGAAAGAATTTATAGCGAAACGAAATTACAAGTAACAGAACTACAGGCAAAGTTTGGACGCGCTCCGGGATTAGCAGTGATCATGGTGGGTAATAATTCTGCCAGTGCTGCCTACGTGGGCAACAAGGAAAAAGCCTGTGCCAAGGTGGGAATCACTTCTTTCCGCCACAACTTCCCTGCCGAAGTTACCCAAGGAGAATTGAGCCAGTTAATTCACCAACTCAACCAAGATGAACTGGTAGACGGGATTTTGCTCCAGTTACCCATCCCTGATCATCTAGATTCGGGGGCGTTGTTACTAGAAATTGCCCCTGATAAAGATGTGGATGGACTTCATGCAGCTAACCTAGGGAAACTTGTCCGTGGTGAACCGGGTTTACGCAGTTGTACCCCCGCCGGAGTGATGCGATTGTTGCAGGAATACGAAATTGATCCCAAGGGGAAACAGGCAGTGGTCATCGGCAGAAGTATTTTAGTCGGCAAACACCTCGCCCTGATGCTGTTGGAAGCAAATGCCACGGTG
>JAIMKT010000061.1:16123-24378 GCA_020692245.1 Microcoleus sp. GA_180221_E-2-1-MAG-45_12 | reverse complement strand
ATAGGTAATAATCCCAAAGAGCCGCCCCCCCACATCAAAAATTGTCCCCGGACGGGAAGCCGAAAGCATTCCCAAGCCCACACCGACAATCACCGCTATCAACATGCTGAGGATGGTTAGCTCTAAGGTGGCAGGGAAAAATTGTCGGATCACATCGGTGACAACCTGCCCTTGATCGGTGATGGAAGTACCTAAATCTAGGCGGAGTAGATTGCCCAGATAATTGAAATATTGCAAGGGGAGGGGCAGAGATAGCCCTAGACGTTCCCGAAAGGCTTCTTTGACTGCCTCTGGTGCTCGGGGCCCTAGAATGGCATCAATAGGGTCGCCGGGGGTCGATCGTAACAACAAAAATACGAGGGTGACGATCGTCAACAACATCAACGGAGCCAATAACAACCGGGCGGTGATGTAATACTGCAAGGCACGAGAACGAGACATGGAGCTTTGGGAATTGAAGGTTTAGTATTGAACGCTCTCTAATGTATCAGATCATTGTTAGTGGCTATGATATAAACAACTCAGGTCGCTATAATCTCTCAATAATTGCACCATAAATCCGCATCAAAAATGACAATGCAAAATAACAATGCAAAGCCTTTGGCTCCCACGAATCATGTTTAGTCAATTCAATCCCTAACTCACACCTGTTCGATCGCCTTAAACTCTACTCGTAATGTCAGGGATGACTGCTCTTAGCTCTAGACAGCAAGCCTTTTAGATTTTCTGTCACCCCCTTGGGGAGTTAAACTCCTACTGCTTTTTTACTCAATTTTGGCTGGAGACCATCGGACTCGATCGCTTCTCCGGCGATAAAGGAACGCAACATCCAAGCTATTTGTTCATGCTGCTCCATTAAACCAGTCAGAAAATCCGCAGTCCCATCATCCTTAAACTCTGTGCCACACTGTTCGACATGGAGCCGTAGATTTCGCACAACCTGTTCATGATCCTCCAGGAGTTGAGAAACCATCCCGGTGGCTGTGGGGATTTTGCCAGCGTGTTCCTTGAGAGAGCAAATTTCGAGAAAACCTGCCATAGTTCCCACGGGATAACCACCCAAGGTTCTGATCCGTTCGGCGATTACATCCACATTAATTGTTAGAGCTTCATAATGTTCTTGCCAGAGTTTATGGAGGGTCATGAATTGAGGTCCAATCACATCCCAATGATATTTTTTGGTTTTAACTAACAAGAGATACGTGTCTGCCAAATCTTGATTGAGAAGATCGATCGTCCCTTGACGTTGTTCTTTAGTCAGTCCAATATTAATGGTTCCCATGAGAAGATCTCCTTTGTTTTTGGTATGTAATTACTCTTTTACTGTCATGCATTTAGGTAAAGAGTAAGTAGTTAAATGCATGTAGTTTTGGTTAGATTTCAGTTAAATTTCGTCTAAGTTTTAGCTAAGTTTCAGCTAATAAAATAGCGGCTTTATTCACCAGCTAAGGGAAGCGGCATATCTTCTCCACCTTCCGGCTCAAAATCTGCCTTTTGGGTAGCACATTGAGGGCAAACCCAATCATCGGGCAAGGCTCCAAAGGGCATCCCAGCTTCGACTCCTGACTCTGGATCTCCAGCTACTGGATCATAGATATATCCGCAGGTATTACAAATGTACTTTTCCATGTTCAACTCCTAATTAAAAATTGATTAGTATTTATCTGAAAGACATTTTTTAGATATTTAGAAATGCCAAAAAACTAACTTTTTAAACTTTTAAGGTTGAGGTTTAGGTAACAACTTGTTCTAAGTCCTGAACAGATGGCCCTTGAATCACCTTGCCATCACAGCTAAATCGAGAACCATGACAAGGACAATCCCAACTCTTTTCGCCACTGTTCCAGCTCACAATACAAGCGAGGTGAGGGCAGACGGCAGAAACAGCATGAACGGTTCCTTCGTCATCCCGGTAAGCAGCGACCTTTTGGTTATCAATGGTTAGTAATTTGCCTTCCCCTTCCTTCACCTCTGCAAAGGAAGAAGACAACAGCCCTTGGAAGCGATCGCCGACCCAGCGACTTGCGACTTCCACCCCACTTTTGATGAGGTCTGGTGTCAAAAATGGTGTTGCACGGGTTGCATCGTACAGTTGGGCGTAGGGATTTTCTTTGCCAAGGATCAAGTCCGAGAGGAGCATTGCTGCCATGGTTCCTTTGGACATTCCCCAGAGACTAAATCCGGTAGCCACGTAGGTGTGGTGATGGAAGGGAGTTAGTTTGCCAATGTAGGGCAGCCTATCAACGGAAACCATATCTTGGGTTGACCAACGGTAAGCAAAGGCATCAATCCCAAAACGATCGCGGGCATAATTCTCTAGACTTTGATACTTTTCTTCGGTATTAGTTACCGTGCCGACCTTATGCCCCTCTCCTCCCACTAGCAGGAGCAGCCCCCCGTCAAAGGGAGTTGTCCGAATGGAATGGGATTTTTTCCCACTGCCGATGTACATGCCTTGGGGTGCTTTGGCTGGGTCAATTTTTGCACCGACAATGTAAGACCTTTTAGGATGGGTCTTGGCGAAGAAGAGTCCTTGGTCGAGGATCGGCAGATTCGTTGCCACAATTACATCTCGAGAGGTTAGCATGCCTCGATCGGTCACAACTTGGCAAGGAGTACCTTCTTCAACCTTTTCAACTCGTGTGTTCTCAAATACATAGCTGCCATTACCCGGAAGATTATGGGCAAGATGGAGTAGATATTTGCGGACATGAAATTGAGCTTAGTTGTCGAGTTTGATCGCTCCAGCGATCGCAAAGGGCAGAGATGTTTCTTTGACAAAACTAGCAGGAAGTCCGAGCTTGAGGGCGGCGGCAACTTCATCTTGAATTTTCTCTAGTTCATCCTCTGGTTCAGCAAAAGTGTAGGCACTTTGACGGCTAAAATCACAATCAATTTGCTCCTCTTCTACAAAAGCTGCAACTCGCTCAATTCCCGCTTGATTTGATTCGGCGTAGAGTCGGGCTTTCTGTTCACCAATTTCTTTAATTAGATCAGCATAAATTAACTGATGTAAAGAAGTGATTTTGGCTGTTGTATGACCACTTACCCCAGAGACAATCTGCCTAGATTCAATCACTGCTACGGTCTTCCCAGCTCGTTTTAACAATGTCGCTGCGGTCAGTCCGACAATTCCACCACCGATGATAATGACATCTACAGCTACCTCATTTTCAAGGGATGGATAGCTAGTAGAAAGAGTCGAATCGACCCAAAAAGAGACATGTTTTCCAGATAGATTTGTCATACTATTCATTCCATTTTGAAATTTAATAGTGTAGATACTTAGAACGGAGCAAAGAATTAGGTTTCTAACCTGCCTAAAACCTGATGAATTCACCCCGACTAAGTTAATCTATTGTCTGTATTTAAGAAAAAAATGAAAACCAGAGAAAAGCTAGAAATTATCGGGCGATCCCAGGTATTTCAAACTATTCTCAGTTAGGTTCAGGAGATAAATGTCTATCAAATCTAGCCTGAACTTAATCTGTATTTAGTACCTAGGATTTAATGTTTCTCTTGATAGACTTAGCAGTATCTTCTGCCTTTCCAGTTAGGGAGTTAAAAGCATCTCCAGCCTTATCTTTAATATCGCTAACTACATCACTAGCCTGATCAAGAGCAGAGTTAGCATTGTTTTCGGCATCTTTTTTCACAGATTTCAGCTTGTTATCAACTTTATCTGCTGCTCTTTCGGCATCTTTTTTCACAGATTTCAGCTTGTTATCAACTTTATCTGCCGCCTTTTCTGCCTCACGCACCACAGGGAGTTTGTCTCCAAAATTGTCACGCTTCATTCTGTCAATATCAGCAGTTCCTTGGACTTCATTTAGTCCTTTATTAACCTTAGAGCTGTTGATCCCAGCTGGATTATCATTGATCTCATAGGGGCTAGAGTTGGCTGCTTTTTCAGTTAGATCAGTGATATTAGGGAGGGGTTCTGTGCCTTTGGTTGGGTTACTTGCTCTGCCCCAAGCTGCATTAGCCGGGGAAATATTTGCAAATACTACTAATCCACAAACAAAAACCATCAGAACTAAGCGGGTAAAAAATTGAGTAATCTTCATAAAATCTCTCCTCTTTATTTAATAGGAATTGGAAATCAACTAAAAATTCACTTCCTATAATCAAGGTAACTATTCAATGTTTTATTTATTGTTTGATTTGATTAACTAAGTAATAAAATATAACCATAAAGAGACAAGAGATGTTTTTGCTAGGATAAATCCAAGAAGTCAATTATCTATAGTCGTTCTAAATCACTTGCTAATAGTTATTAAGTCAAATTGTTTCTAGTAGATGATTGCATGGATACTTTGGCGATCGCTGGCAGTTGCCACCACGGAATATTTGGGTTTTGATGATGTTCTTGGTGATAGCCAAAATGGTAACAACTCAGGAATGACCAGAGAAAAGGAAGATAGACACTTTGGGTACGCAGAGAATTTTGGTAGCCGCCAGAGGGTTCTCGATGGGGCAGAAAAGTTCCAAAGTAGAAAAGCTGCATTGAGCTTAGTAGTAAGGGAATTGCCCAAAAGAGCATGAGATTGGCATGGGGAATATGCAGGAAAGTATGGAGGATACCATAGGTGACAATTAAACCAACTAACCGCCACCAACTCCAGTACCGTTGCATGAAATAAAAATACCAAGCCCCGGCACTTTTATGTTCTCCATCATGGAAATCTGGATCGGCTTCGCTAGCGGGATGAAGATGGTGTTGCCAGTGAGCTTTTAGGAGTCGATCGTAGGAGAAAAAACTATAGAGAAACAGAGCAAGGGATCCAAAGAAACGATTGATTTTAGGATGCTTTGGTACAACTAATTGATGGATAGCATCATGGGCTGTAATGAATAACCCTGTGTATAAAAAAGTTTGCCAGAAAATACCAATGATTACTATCAAAGGATTATGGATTTCAGTCCCAAAGAGAAATATTAAACTTCCTGCCCACAGACCAATAATAAAGCTAGCGATCGCTACTCCCCAGATACCAATTTCTGAAACATTTAATTCTGAAACATTTAATTCTTCAAGAACTAAAAGATCAGATTTTTCTGGAGATAAATTCATAGGTGATTTTTCCTAGATGAAGGATAGACAGGAAGGATTCCAGTGATTAACTTTAAATTAATTTCAAATTAGCTGTAAATTAACTTTGTATTAGGGAAGGGGAGAGACTGATTCCCCTTTTTGAGCATCTTAGTTACTAGGAAATTAATCTAGGGATAATCTAGGGATAATCTAGGGATTTGATATTGTCCCTGAAGACAGTAGTCCCCAAAAATGGAGAAGCCCTTCATTGGTAAATAATTCGATTAAGATGGCTGAGAGGAAACCAATCATTGCTAAACGACCATTCCAAAGTTCTGCTTGGGGTGTGGATCCCCAAATCCAAGCATTGCGAGTAGCTGTTTCCATCATTTCTGCTTGAGTTTTGTTAGTTTGCATGATAATTTCTCCAAAGTTCAAAAATTTACTCAGTTCTCAGACTGTACTTCTTACAGCTTGATCGGTTCGTGATGAAGTTCGTGTTGCATACAGCATAGAAATGTATATTTTGTCTAATTACTTGACAAACCTTAATTAATTAAAATTAGGTAATTCTGTTGGGTTGGGCATATCGGGGGGTTGAGGTAAGCCGGGTAAGTCTGGTAATTCTGGCGATCGAGGCATATCTGGTGGCTCTGGCGATCGAGGCGTGTCGGGAATATCGGGAATATTCGGGATTTCTGGAGCTTTAGGTAATTCTGGCAGTTCTGGAGTGGTCGGTAAATCGGGTAGTTCTGGGGTTTTGGGTAAGCCGGGAGATTCAGGAGATTCTGGAAGAGGAGTCTCTAATCTAGGGTGAGTTTGGGTTTGGGTTTTGAGGAGATGGGAAAGAATAGGGGGCATAGGTAAAAAGTAAAAAGTAACTAGGTAAAAGTTTTGTAATTTTTAGGGATTGAGGCGATCGATCGCCCAGGTAGCGTAGGAACCGATGGGACTCCAAAGCAGGTAAGGTAAGAGTAACAGAGCCGCATCGCCGGAAATTTGCCAGACACTCAAAGTTAGGGATAGCCCCAGACCAAAGCCAGCTAAACCCACCCAAGTTCCCCAGCGTAGATTCCGAAATCTTAGGGTAACTGGGACGTAGGCGATAATTACCATCTCTAGGGCGAGGTAGAAAGCCATCATCGACCAGCCCCGGAGACTTCCCATTTCTTGTTCCCAGACCAGATAAGCAGAGATCCCGCCACAGATCAAAATCACTGTCCAAATCACCGGAATCAGTATCTCAAAAGTTAGCCAAGAAGGGCGGCGGAGTTGATTGAACCATTGTCGATCGCTCGATGAAACCAGATTGGCTCCCAAGGAAACCAAAAATATAACTGCGGCGATCGCCATCCATGACTTAATCATTGTTCCTTATCCTTGGGTTGAGGTACTTGTTTAGAGTCCTTGACTTAGAGAAGCCCTCCCCGGTTCTGGCGCTCGTAATTCATCAAGAGACAGATTGGGAGTTGCTGTATAAACTGAATCTAGTAAAACATCTAAGACATCAGATAGTCGAGCAGTATCGATCGCTTGATGGGTAATTAATTCCCCGACATTAAGAATCACTTGATCATTTCGATCCAGAATCACCCGGTTGACAGGACGACCCAAAGCCCCCTTAATCCGGCGGTCTTCGATCGCTTGTGTGCCTTGCTCTTGCAAATTACTAGCCGTTTCCTTCACCTGCTCCCATAGATTCTCTGCCCCAACTTTCACCTGTTGCCCCACATCCGAGCTAGTTGCTTTCAAGGAAGTTTTCAGCGAGTCTCCCGTAGTTAAGCCCACGGCTGCCAACAACGCTTGTTCTTGATGGTGAGTCTTGGCTCTGGCAATTACTTGGGGAGTAACAATTTGTCCTGCTACCGCCACAACGGAGCCTTCAGGAGTGAAAACCATAGATCTAACTCGGCGACCACGGGCTTGCTCGACCCCAATATTTGCACCGAAATTGGCGACCGTATCACTCAATCTTTCCCCTAGGGTATTTGTGGCACTGCCGCCTGTAGCGTGGTAAAGCTCATCAAGCAGACCTTGATCTTGGGCAACAAGTAAATGAGTTTGCTGAACAACCTGTCCTTTCTGGATTAAGTATCCGCCATTGCTAATATCTATAGTTCGTTGAGCAATTTTACCCAAGACAAATTCTGCCTGTGCTTCAGGAGTCACCACTGCATTAGTAAAGTTTGTACTTGCAGATTGACTGACTTCTTGGAACTTAGCTCCTGTGAGTTGGGCAGCTTCTTGGAATTTGGCTCCTGTAATTTGGGCTGCCTCTTGAAATTTAGCACCTGTGATTTGGGCTGCTTCCTGAGCTTTCTCCCCAGAAGTCTGAGCCATCTCCTGAACTTTTTCTCCGGCTGTTTGCAGTGCCGCCCTGATGCCACCGATCTGCTCTTCCATCAGGTCAGCCGTTTCGGAAGGCACAAAAGCAATATCTTCACCAATCTTGAGAGTATTAGGAGCAGGTACAAAAGAACGCCCAGAATAGGCATCAGCAAAAATTCCCCCCGACACTTCATACCCTTCGATGATCCCACTCATTTCATCAAAATAGAGATCTTCCATCGTGCCTAGGTCACGACCATCAAGGGTCATAATTTTCGTACCTTTGAGGATATTATCTCTTTCTAAAATACGTTGGATTTGGGGAAATTCACTGGCGGAGACGATCGCACTCTTCGAGGCAACAATAACCGCATCAACGCCGATCGCCTGCACACTAGCCATAGGCAATATCAAAGCATTACTAAACCAACCCCCTTCATCAACCAAAAATCCTAATAACAAATTATTTTCTTGATCAAAAATCAAGTCCACAATATTCTTAAATTGTTCCCCACAGTCGTAGGCGACTACAGGCTTTCCCATCATTCCTTTACCATTAAGCATTGCAATTATTCTCCTGTTGTGTGAAGGTATTGTGTTAGTTTTTCAATTATTATTTAGCTATTCAATTGTTTTATTGTTGAATAGTTGTATTTACTTGAGTCGGCTGGTTAATAGAATTACTATTTAGTTCCGATGGTTTTCCAAATTCAGGAATGTAGTCAATTACACCAAAATATTCCGTAGCTACCAATCCCGCAGCCGCAGCAACTAAAATCAAACCAACAACCAAGGCAGAATTACCTTTTTTTCCTACAAGTCTAGGCATATATTTCCTCGTAACTTTATGATTGCAGATGATTGCATAAAGAGATTAGAGAGTCTCTATGTT
>JAIMKT010000061.1:7661-15980 GCA_020692245.1 Microcoleus sp. GA_180221_E-2-1-MAG-45_12 | reverse complement strand
AGTCTCTATGTTTCTTCTGTATTTCTTCTGTATTTCTATAATGGCAATGACCTGTTTGATCTCTTGATTGATTTGATTGATTTTGCATATTAATAAATAAAGTGTTACATCGACTATTTCCCTAGCAAATGCAACACTTTGATATTTCAATTAGGATTTAGAAGGTCTAGAAATTAGGAGAAGATTAGCTAGCTGGTGGCTTGACTGCTGCCTTCACCATCACACTTTTAACTCCCTTGATTTCCATTGCTAAGGGTTGAATCTTGGCAATTTGATCTTGAGCAGGAACTGTACCAGCGACAGTGACCACACCTTCATTAGCCTCTACAGTGAGATCTCCACCCGGAATATTTGCTTCTAGTTTGCTGCGAACTTCACTAGCCAAGTCCCCGTCGCTACGGTTCATGTCGCCGCCTGTAATATCATTGCGCTGCTCTCTAGCTCGAATATCCGACTCCAACTGTTTGGCACGGGTATCGCTTTCGGCATCGTTCATTGCGGATTGAGTACCTTGAGCGCTAGGACTTTGTGTGCCTTGATCAACGGAATCTGGGGCATCGGTAGTAGTTCTCGCATCGTTGCAACCCATAGCTGTGAGAGCCAAGAAACCAATCAAAAGGGGTGTTACTATTTTTTTCGTGTTCATTTTATTCACCAAGTTGTAATTTGAATTTAGGAAACAGGAGCAGATGCTCTAAAGCTCTAAAAGCTCTAACGGAGGGTAGGGTTAGATGTTGTCGATCGATGAATAGGAGAATCTTCGCTTCTAACATTGGAGTCGGTGGAGTCATAGATACCCCAATCATTAATACCCCGGTGGCTGAGGATAGCTTCTGCCCGTTGGATATCTTCCTCGGAGCCTTCCACCATGACGAGATAATCACCATGATCAACTCGATCGCTATAGGTTCTAGCCCGGTCTTCAGGAATACCCAAACCGATTAAGCCACCGACAATCCCACCAGTTGCTGCTCCGATAGCTCCCCCAGCTAGGGTAGTGGCGAGGGCTGTAGCTCCGGCTCCGGCAAGCATGATCGGACCAACTCCGGGAATTGCGGCGATACCCAAGCCAACTAGCAAGCCTGTGAGACCACCGACAGTGCCGCCCGTTGCTGCCCCAGCTTTTGCTCCTTCATCAGCTTTGTTGTTTTTGTCTAGATCAGAGAGGTGATCGCCCTTATTTGCTCCAGCAACATTAGAGTTGTGATTAATATCCTGTCCAACTACAGAGACTTGAGCCATGGAAAAGCCACTATCTCTGAGTTCATGAAGGGCTGTTTCTGCATCAGCGTGATGGGAAAAAGTACCGACTGCTCTTTTATGGTGTTGATTCATCATGGTTTTGATTCCTTTTGTTAATTTGGTTGATTTTGTTAATTTGGTTGCTAGACATTTACAACCACGGGAAGTTCGATGAAGTTCGATGAAGTTCGATCGTGTCTAAATTTGTGGAAAAGCAGATTAATTAATTAGAGTTATTTCTCAAAAAAACAATCTAGAGTTAGCCCTTGCTTTTTTTAGCAAAATTGCCTACGGGATCTGCAATATATTCCATGTCATCAGAGTTCCAAGGACCTCGTTCATCCTTACCTTCACTATCAGTTGATAAGTTGTAATAGAGTTTCACAGTTTCATCCGGTGGCACATTGCCAAAGAAAGGATCGGTCAACTTGTCCATAGAATCCAAAGCCTTCATAAACATTTGGGTATGGGCAATTTCTCTAGTTAACAAATGATGGAGAGTTTTCTTTGTACCTTCATCGGTTGCTAATTTAATTAGAGATTCGTAGGTCTGGCGAGCGCCTGCTTCTGAGGCAATGTTTGCCCGGAGATCTCGGACGACATCGCCGCCTTCATTGAGGTAGGTAGCAGTCCAAGCACTACCTTGACTATCAAGAAAGTGGGGACCCATGCCTTTAACGGCAAAAAGCGTACTTCTATAGGCAGCGGTTTGATCAATATCTTTGGTATGAATTTCGATCAGTTTGCCTACCATTTCTAAATGTCCAAACTCTTCAATAGCGATGTCTTGTAACATATCTTTGATGCCCGGATGTTCGATATGAAAGGACTGTACCCAGTATTGCAAAGCGGCAGAAAGTTCTCCTGTGGCTCCTCCAAACTGTTCTAGTAAAAATTGAGCAAATTGTGGATCAGCTTTATCAACTTGGACGGCATGGATGGGGTCTTTCTTATGAAAAAACATAACGTGTTTCTCTCTTTGGGTGTGTGTATGAAGTGTGGAGAAATCTTGTCTAGAGTGGCTAAAATTTAGAGTAACTAAAATTAGTTTTTATCTAAACAAAATCATGATCTAGAACCAGATGTAAATTAGCAGATTATGCTTTGGTCAGAACGGCTTGGAGCTTGGCTTCATCTTCATTGGAGAGAGAAGTTTTGAGGACTTTTCCTTCAAATCTACTGAGGTCTTCGAGGACTTTATCGGCAGTAGCTCTTCTAACTAAAACAAATATGGCTGAGGTTCCGGGTTCGATCGTGCTTCCGACTTCCCGAATAAAATTGTCATCAATACCAAAATCTATTAATGAGCCAGAAACGGCTCCAGCTAAGGCTCCAATTGCCCAACCCAAGAGAGGATTAAAGAAAATAAAACCCAATAACAATCCCCAAAAACCACCGCTCAAAGCACCAGAAGTAGTTAGTTCCTGAGTTTGTTTGATGCGGACTTTTCCTTCGCTATTTCTGATGACGATCGCTGCATCTTCTAGATCAACTAAATGTTCTCTCTGCAACTTGCGTAACTCTAAAATAACTTCGTCAGCAACAAATTCATCCTTAAAGCCTACGGCAATTAAGCTACTCATTTATTCCTCCTATTAGATATGAACTAGAAATTTACTTCTTATTTATTACTATGACAACCCAATGTTTCATTTGCTGCGTGATTTGGTTGATCAAAAAGAAAAATTAAATTAAACAATAAATTAAACACTTGAAAACCAAATATTTAAAAACACAAAAAATAATAGGATAAGCAACGCCTACCCTATCTGGAATAAGTTCATAAATTAACCACGATTAGTTAACCCATGAATAAGATTTTCTCAAGCATCTATGATTTAGAAATTATTGAAGACTATTATCAATTTCCTAAATATGATGCAAGTTCAAAATTAAAGATCAGTTCTCGACTAGATAGAGCAAATAGTTCTAGAGCAAATAGTTCTAAATTAAAGAGTGACCGATACTCTCTAGGACATGCTGGGCTTGGCTAGCTTCTCGATCGCTCCCCGCAACGATAACAAGATACTTTCCTGCTTCAATGGCATTCACAAATCCATCAATGACACTTTCACTAATTCCCAACTTAGCTAAAACAGCCGCCAAGCCACCTGCTGCTTCAATATCTTCCCAGCTTAGGTAACTTGTTGGGTCTTCATAGCCTTTAGCAAGGAGCGAAATCTGCGGAGCTTGCATACCCTTTTTTTCGATTTCGATGACAGCATTTTTGGCATCTACCTCAGAACCAAAAATATCAACGACAGTCACTTGATCGCTAGGATTGGTTGTCACCGCACTGCCATCTTCCACATACATCTCTGGCTCGATCGCATAATTATTAGCCAAGCCTTCACTATCGATCGTCTGCCCTTGAGCTGCATTCAGTTTATCCGTCGGCGTATTGACCCGCTCATCGATAGCTGTTGTCGATACATTAGTTTCTTCGGTAGGCATAGTCATAAACTTTCTCCTTAAATATTGTTTGTTAGTATTAACCAAGATTGATCAGAACTGGTGAAGATTTATCTAAGACTGCTATAGATCAATAGATTGTTGAGAGTGATTTCTCTAGGATGATGGAGATAATTTTTTAAGTTCAAATTTTCTTCAAGTTCTCTTAAATTACTTGATAAATCATCCCTACAAATAGCGTTTTAGATAAGCACTATAGCTATCTTTTCAGAGCCATGATTAAATTCATAGATGAAATGAATGAATTGATTGATTTAGACATGAAACTTATATGATGTCTGAAAAGTTAAATTCTACCTACAAAAAAGTTACTGCAAATAAAAACTTGGGTAAGGACGCAAAGCTTTGCGCCCCTAGGATTCTTGAATTTTGAAGCTATGCGATGATTCGCTGTTCTGTCGGTGGTAGTAACAAAGTAGATTCTATTTCCTTGCGGATACTAGCTGTGACAACACAATTACTATGGACACAATCAAGCAATAATTGGTTAGCAGTGTAGTAGCTTTCTAATACCTGTTCTTGGCTGGGGCTAAATTCCCAGTGATTATGAATCTCCATTTGACAGGTGACGATCGCTTCCTTTAACTGCGGAATTCTGACTCGATGATCATAGGGCAGTTGTTCATTGAGTCGGTGTAGCACTTCATAAAGACCGAGATTGGGGCTTGGTTTAGATGGGTCTGAGATACTATAAGTGTTAGTTGCATGATGATCTTTGAGTTTTTTGTGGGTACAGGCGAGAAATTCCTGTAAATAAGGATCCGCAGCTACCAGATTATTAATTTCTTGTCTCATTAACTGGACTAGGCGATCGGCACTCCGCAGCATACTCGCCGTCAGCAAAAAGATTTCCCGCCAATTAGGATTAGTAATCTGGGTTACTAATTTTTGGAGAGCCTCTTCGGAGCCTTCGAGATCATAAATAGCCACGATTTTGCGAGCAATCAAATATTCTTGGATGGCAAGATAGGAAAAAGATAAAACACCCTGGGCTCGCTCGACTACAAACCCATGACGCTGAGATTTGGTCATTTGGAGCATTAGCTCCGTGGCATGATAAATTTCCTCTGGCTCGGTGTCATCCTCAAGGAGGTCTTGCAGAAAGTCGGTCATGTACTGCTCAATTACATCTTGCTCAAATAAGTGCTGCCCCTGTTCAAAGGTCTGGAGGGCAAAATCACTCAAGGATTTCAGCTTTTGGGGTAGCCCAAATCCCGGATATACTGGAGGTCGCTTTAGACCCTTGGCTTCATCCCACTTGCCGAGGAGTAGCTCAGTAATTCTTTTATAGAGTTCTACGTGCTTAATGGGAAATGGGTCTTGGTGGTGAAACAGAGAACAGGTCAGATGTAGAAATAGGGGAGTCGTAACTAGTCGCCGCAATCGCCGATTTTCTCCCGACTTCACATATTCCATAAACTTAGATGCACTTTCCATGCCATTTCCGGTATGGTTAGAACTAAGCTCTGCAAACCATTTCTGGGCAAAGGTATTGATTTTAGCTTGGGTAAAAGGAGCAATTTCGACATCGGTGAAGCCTTTGAGGGCTAGTTTTTGGAAAGCAGTGCGTCGGGAGATCACAAACTGATTTAGATAATATTTCTCTGAAAATCGAGTGATTTCATTGAGAACAATGGCTCCCTCTTCTGGACAAAGTTCATCCATGCCGTCAATGCAGATCAACATGCGACCGCATTGGAGAAGCTTTTTGATAATTGCTAACTGTGAAATATCAGAGGTGCTAAATTCTTGGTGAATAAAGGCTAATAAATCGGGCTGACCTTGATGGTGATAGCTGGCAGCAAAATCTCGCAGGCTGATAAAAACTGGAACTTGGTTGGCTGCGAACTTGCCTTGGTTGCATTGCAGGGCGAGATATTTGAGAAAGGTGGTTTTTCCAGAGCCGAGCTTGCCAAGGACTCGAATTTTGAGATATTTCTCTACTGCTTCTGTACCGGAAACTTTAGTTCTTGTAATTTTGCTTAAGTTGGCTTGATCCACCTCTTCGGGGGTGAAATTATCAATGGTGGAGACATCTAGTTTTTGTTGATTAGGGATGGATTCGAGGAAATAAGTATCAGTGTAGATCTGCTCAAGGTTGATCGGACGACCAATATCTAATAGTTGCAGAACCCCGCACTGATAATTGATTTTATCTTGACGTTGCGATCGCACCCTTTCTACCAAGTCATCTAGGCTCAGGGATTTTAGCTCTGCATCCAAGGGGGAAGTCTCCGCCGTCAGATCCACGCTCTCAGCAGGGGGGTCTAGGGCAACTTCTCGCCAATCTATGTCTAAGATTTTACAAAGCTCAAAAAAGGTAAACCGCTCGATCGGATCGCCACTAAAAAATCGCCAGATCGGTTGTCGGGTTTTGATGCCTACTTCAATGGCCAAATATTCTTGTGTCCAGCCCTTTGCGGCAAACTGTTGTTTAGCCTTCCTGATACCCTCTGTTGATAGTCGTAGCGATCGCTTAGCCATAGATCGAACCCTCTGGAATTTTAAGTGGATTATGGGTAGTTAGTAATCTAGGAATCTCAAAACCTAGTCACCGCCTAGACTTGCAGAAATCCTACTATGCACCGCTAGAGGCAGGCAAGGGAAAAGGTTACAATTCTTCACCACTAGATATAGTCTTTATGTAAGTCCTGTCATAAACAATAGCAGGGATAGAATTTTCAACTAGGGGGGTTATGCCTACTCTTGTTGGTGGGGTTATGCCTACCTTGGGAATTAAATTTATACCTATTCCCGTCTTTCCATCTCCTTTTGGGGCATCAACAAAGTGTCTTCGACCATCACTGGGTTCCTAGGCAAAGGCTTAATTTATGTCCTCACGCAACTTATTAGGCTAGGTATTTTTGATTGGCAAAGGTATTTTGCAGGGCTTTGGTAAAATTCTTTTCAAGAAGCAAGATTAGGGCGCGATCGAGCCAAATAAATTCAAACCCTGTGAGCTTTTGGCGTTATCTCTTTCTAAATTTACTACTTTCTCAAGCTTTTTTCTAACTTTGTCCGCACCAAGAAACCTACACCGAGAATCATCCCTAAAATAGTTTGGGGTTCTGGAACTTCTGGCGGAGTTTCCCAAGGGGCTTCTGGGGCTTCCACTGGCGGGATTTCAATGGGGGGAATAATTGGTTCTGGAGAAGGAACGATCACAATAGGCTCTGGGGATGGGCTGGGGGCTGGAGGCGGAGCAATAGAGCCGATCGATTGGATCTGTCCAAACAAACTAGCGTAGGCAGTAGTCCCTTCAGGAGAATTAAACTCACTCACCAAGGAATTGCCCCCATCACTGGAAAAACCAATTAATCGCAAATTGTAGATGGTATCCCCTAGGGTAAAGGTCTGGCTAGAAATACCACTGTTGCTAAAGCGGAGTCGATCGCCATCTACCACCGCATTCCCTGTGACATTGGGACTATTGAAGATATTAAACAAAAAGCTAAAATTTTGAGTTCCTAAACCCAAGCCAGTGAAGTCTAGGGATATGCCCAAGGGAAAGTCCCCATCAAAAGAATCCCAGATCGAACCATTTCGATAAGATAAATTCCCCAACAGAAATGTACTGCCTACTCCTGTTTGAAAGCCTAGTCCGTCATACTGCACATAGTTTGTAAAAGTAGTGCAACCGGGACAATTATCAACCCTGCCCCAAGTTAAACGGTTATTCACCCCGCCATTGTTGCTCAAAAAAGTACTGCCGGAAGAATTGCTAGGCATTCCCCACTGACCACTAGTTGTGCCTTGAAAAGTTAGACCTTGAGCCTGAGCAGGTCGATCGAAAATAACATTGACACCAGTAATAGAAGCGATCGCTACCATAGACGCAACTGTCGGTAATATTGGTAATCTTTTCAATAAACGCCCCTGAGCCATTAAACTTGCTAACATAAATCATCTCCCAGATTAAGGTATAATTGTTATCTAATTTATTTCCACAAAACTTTATCTTAACTAATCTTTCAATTCCTAATTTGTAAATCTTAATTTCTAATTTCTATGGTACAGCCGAAAATAATTGTTCTTGATGATGATCCCACAGGTTCCCAGACTGTGCATAGTTGTTTATTGCTAACTAAATGGGATGTAAATACCCTGAAATTGGGATTGTTAGATGTTGCCCCAATATTTTTTGTGCTGACCAATACACGAGCCATGACTCCCCCCCAGGCGGCAGAGATCACTAGGGAAGTCTGCCAAAATTTGAAGATTGCCTTAGCAGAAACGGGAGTAACGAATTTTGTAGTTGTCAGTCGATCGGACTCCACCCTGCGGGGACATTATCCGGTGGAAACCGATGTTATTGCGGAGGAACTGGGGGGCTTTGATGCTCATTTCCTTGTCCCAGCATTTTTTGAAGGGGGTAGATTCACCCGTGAAAGTATTCATTACCTAGTAGTTAAGGGCGTACCAACTCCTGTTCATGAAACCGAATTTGCTCAGGATTCTGTATTTGGCTACAGCTATAGCTACCTGCCCGATTATGTGGCAGAAAAAACCCAAGGCAGAATTAGTCCAGATCAAGTAACCAGATTTTTATTGCCAGAACTCCGCCAAGGCATCCAGCCCCGTCTAGAGAAGCTGTCAGGGAATCAA
>JAIMKT010000061.1:0-7613 GCA_020692245.1 Microcoleus sp. GA_180221_E-2-1-MAG-45_12 | reverse complement strand
AAAGATATTTTGGCAGTGGCGGCTAAGGGAAAAAAATTCCTGTTTCGCAGTGCTGCTAGTTTGCTGACTTCCCTCGCGGGGCTACCTCCCCAACCCGTGGCGGCAGAGCAGATGTTTGAGTATGTCAGAGATGGTAAACCGGGGGCGATCGTAGTTGGTTCCCATGTCCAAAAGACCACTGAGCAGTTAGAAAATTTATTGCAAGAATCTGGGGTAGCAGGAGTTGAAATTGATGTGGCAGATTTATTAACAGAATCAACTACAACCAGAGCGGATTTACTAACAGCAACTTTGGCAAAGGTAGCAGAAATTCATCAAGCAGGAAAGACCCCAGTGGTTTATACCAGTCGTCAAGAATTGACTTTTTCTGATGTCGAAACAAGATTAAATTTTGGGGCGGCAGTTTCAGGATTATTGATGGATATTGTCCAAGGTTTACCAACAGATATTGGCTTTTTAATTAGTAAGGGCGGGATTACTTCTAATGATGTGTTAAGCACTGGTTTAGCTCTCACTACCGCAAGAATTGTGGGGCAAATTTTGGCGGGTTGCTCGATCGTCCTCACCCCAGAAGATCATCCCCAATTTCCCAATCTACCAGTGGTGCTATTTCCGGGAAATGTCGGCGACGCTACAGGATTATCTACCGTATATCGGCGTTTGAGCAAAGGTAACTCTCTTTGACACTCCCACGTCTAAAGAGCGTGGGATTCTTTAAGAGTCCAGAATCTGAACCTTAAGGGCGTAGTCAAAGCACCCCTACCAACTCCATCAAGATTAAATCCCAATGTTGTCGCTACTTTTTTAAGAACATTGGCTGCCCCATTACAGTCAGCATTGATGTACCAATTGTTTGCAGTCCGGTACAAACCCCGCTTAACTCGCTTGCCAGATTCTTGCCACCCTTCGGGTTTTGCACCAAATGTAGGTAGCTCATCAGCATCTAGAAAACTAGCTTTAGAAGTGTAGGATTCTTCCGTTTCTACAAACTTAATTCCACACTGCTCACACAGTTGTTTAATCCGTTCCTTCAACTTCCCTGTAGGTATCTGGACAAACTTTTGATTAGTATTAGACCCTAAATTTACCGAGTCTTTCTGCCCCTTATTCCAGCCAAATACCACAGTGCCGATCTGATTCTCTAGGCAATGATTGACTACCATTCGGGCGGCTTTGTTAATAGCATCCCTGACCTGTCTATTCCTTTTCTCAGTGACACGGGCTAACTGCTTAGACCAGAACCCTTGAGATTGATTTTCCTTGAGAACTGATACCCGTTTGTTGTACCACTGATTCAGAGATTTCAAGTGTCTTCCATCAACGATAAAACTAGTTCCTACATTGGAAACACAGGTTAGCCAGTTATCAATTCCGTGGTCAATTCCCAGAACTTTGGAGCTATCTACCTGAGCTTGGGCAGTTTCTACTTTGTACACAAGCTCTAAATAAAACTCTCCATTCCTAGGGAGTATCCGGTATTCTCTAATATCTTTGTACTCAAGGTTAGATGGCATAGGGAGATAGAAAGCATCTAGTCCAAACCATGCTTTTACCTGAGTTCCTAGGGGAAATCTCAAACCTTCTTTCTTGAGCTTAACTGCTTGGGACGGGTAGGCTACTAGGGCAAAACCACCTTTCTTTTTGTAATTGGGTATCCGTGGTTTTTGAGTTACGGAACCAGAGCTAATGCCCTTAAGAAGTCCAACAAAAGATGAGAAGGATTCTGCTACAGCCATAACGGTTTGTTGAGCTACTTGGGAGTGCATAGCCCCGTAATGGGGATTACCCTTTAGCTCATTAATCAATGCAAATTTGTTAACTACTTTCTCAGTCTTAAAGTAAAGCTGTCTAGCATAGTAAATAGCGCAGTTATTGAGTTTGTTTGACTCACTGCATAGATATTCTAGAACGGATTTAAGCTCTTTATCTGGGTTGATCCTGACTTGCTGACAACCGAACATATTGTTTAACCTCCTCTGTCTATGGTAGCATGGCTCTAGACATTATGAGAGTATTTATGAAACAAAATTACTGGACTGAAAACACCTCAATATCTTTAATCAATTATCATTTTGTCTGGATAGTCAGACGGCGGAGAAAAGTTCTCACAGGGGCTATAGATGAAAGGCTTAAGGAGTTAATTAATCAGTCGGTCGTTGAGATTGGCTGTGAGGTGATTACTGTGGAAACTCATCTAGATTATGTTCATTTGTTTCTGCAATCAAATACTCAGTTAGCTCCTTACCAGATTATGCACAAGGTAAAAGGGTTTACCGCCTTTGTCCTAAGAAGGGAGTTTCCTGAATTAATGAGATTGCCTAGTATGTGGACTAGAAGTTATTTCTGTGGCACGGCGGGGGCTGTTTCTGGAGATACTATTAAAAGATATGTGGAGAATCAAAAAACTAAGTAATTTGTTAGCTACGTACCTACGCTAACCCGCCTTATATCCCACGGCTAAAGCACATGGGTTTTACGGCGATTTCTATAAAACACAGCAAAGGTTGCCCCCTTGCTCCTTAGCTTTCTGCAGGGCTTGATAGGCTTGGACAACGAAGACCTCTGGATTTGTTTGGAAGGTTGGGGTCTGGGTGACAATGCCGATACTCAAGGTGACAAATGTTTCTGGGTTGGAGGGAGAATGGGGAATTGCTAATTTATGAACGGTTTGCAGGATGGTTTCCCCTATATCGATCGCCTTCTCTAGGGATAGTCTCGGTAACAGGATGGCAAATTCATCTCCGCCATAACGGGCTACTAGAGCATTCGGATGATCGATCGCTTCCTTGAGAGTTTGGGCAATTCTGGTTAAAACATTATCCCCCACTAGATAGCCGTAGGTAGCATTATGGGATTTGAGATCATCAATATCTACCAAGATTAGGGAGAGGGGCTGTTCCTGTCTGGCTAAAATTATCAACTCCTGACGCAGGCGATCG
Source organism: Microcoleus sp. GA_180221_E-2-1-MAG-45_12 (assembly GCA_020692245.1). Lineage (GTDB taxonomy): Bacteria > Cyanobacteriota > Cyanobacteriia > Cyanobacteriales > JAAUUE01 > JAAUUE01. The sequence continues at coordinate 4,674 of JAIMKT010000061.1, read as the reverse complement.
CAAAAATTCCGACGATTCGTTACTTGAGTCAGAGCATCTAAATCTGCAACTTCTCGGAGTTGTCTATTGGCTTCTCTCAGCTCGATCTCGATTTGTTTACGGGCAGTAATATCTCGGACAGTCACCGCAAAACCATCTCCCAGTTTCACCGCCGAAAAGTTGTGCCATCGGTAGTCCCCAAAAGTATATTCAAGGTCTCCTTCGAGGGAAGTTCCCGTGTTAGCGATCGCCACAAATTGATCAAAAAGTTCTGGAGCGACTTTATTTAGGAATTGTTTGAGTATCAGCTTGCCGATCAACTCCTCCCGACTCTGGTTAAAAAACTTAGAAATAACCGGGTTTACCACCAAGCATCGAAAGTCCTGAATCTCTCCGGTAGTCTGATCTCGAACAGCTTCTAGGGCAGCAATTCCATCAAAGGAGCTATTCAGCACACTAGCCAGCAACGCGCGAGATTGATAAATGATTTCCTCTGTTTCTCGACGCTTGGCGATCTCCTCCTGCAAAAGTCGCTGCTGCCGTTGGATGGTTAGCTGATTTTCTAGCCGAGCCACCACCTCAGGAATCTGGAAAGGCTTCGTAATATAATCTGCTCCCCCACACTCAAAGGCTTTTACCTTATCAAAAACATCATCTAAGGCACTAATAAAAATAACCGGAATCTTGTAGGTGTTTGGGTCGGCTTTGAGAGCTTCACACACTTGATAACCATTCATCTCTGGCATTTTCACATCCAGCAGAATTAAATCTGGAGGCTTTACTTGGACAGTTTTCAGAGCCATGCGCCCATTGGTGACACTGCGGACTGTGTAGCCAAGTTTGACCAACAAGTCACTCAATAATTGCAAATTATCTGGCATATCATCCACAAGTAAAATATTGCCTTTCGATTTGGGTTGAGAATTCATGGTTTCAACTTGTCTAGTTTTCTTTAATTTTATGCATCAATGATCAATGGTTCAATTAGTTCGATCAATTGTTCAAACTTAAACTGACGAGCAAGTTTATTTAGAGATTGGGTCAGGGCGGTTTCTGTAGATGGGATGGTCGTTATTAGCTGCATAACCTGAGTTGTGTCTGCTTCTAGGGCAGCATTGTAAAGATCATTAATCCACGATCGAGGCATACAAGTCAAATCTTGGGTTTTTAGTTCCTCTCTAGGTGAGCCGGGGGTTGAGTTTGTCGGGAGCATACTTTCCGTCTCGGCGTAGAGATACTGGACACCCAAGTGCTTTTCTAGGGTTTCGAGAATAGTTTGTTGTTGGAAGGGTTTCCGAATAAAATCATCACAACCTATGGATAAAATTACATCTTTCTCTTCTTCGAGGACACTGGCAGTGAGGGCAATAACCGCCGTAGCTTGTCCCTGAAGAGTGGCTTTGATTTGTTTTGTGGCTTCGTAGCCGTCCATGATTGGCATCCGCATATCCATCCAAATCAGGTGGGGCGACCAAGATTTCCAGAGGTCGATCGCTTCCTTGCCATTACTAGCTTCCTTGAGATCAAAACCCAGAGGCATGAGGAATCTCTTCAGGAGTTGACGATTTACCAATTTATCATCGACGACTAAGAGCCGATAGGTAGGCTGATCGGGAGCCAAGCCAATCACCTGCCTCGAAATAGTCGGAGGATCACTGGCTTCTATGCTTAGGGATGTTTGCATCTCTAGTTGGAAAGTGGAACCTTGCCCTAATTGGCTAGTAACGGTGATATCTCCCCCAAGGAGTTGAGCAAATTTGCGGCTGATTGCTAGACCTAGACCACTGCCTTCGTGAATTTCTCGCCCGGCTTGAGCTTGGCTAAAGGCTTCAAAGATATGGGGTAGTTCGTTGGCTGCAATCCCTGCTCCCGTATCTTCGACCCGAAACTTCAGGGTAAAGCTATTACTAGCAAAGTTTTGACTGGCGATCGAGAGATCATCACTGATTACTTGGAGCTTAACCGTGCCTGTTTTGGTAAACTTCAGAGCATTACTGAGCAAATTAATTAATATTTGCCGGAGTTTTACCGCATCCGTCTGGATATATTGGGGAATTTGAGGAATTGAAGTTTTATACTCAAAAATTAGTTCCAGTCCAGCTTTTTCGGCTTGGAGATGGAGCATGTCTTCTAAGTCTTCGAGGAGATGATATAAATCTACGTTGCCGGGGTTCAGCGTAATTTTGCCAGCCTCAATTTTTGACAGATCAAGGACATGGTTAATTAGACTCAAAAGATGTTCACCACTCCGATAAATAATTTTGATATTTTCGGCTTGCTCTGAGCCGGGGCTGTTGCTGTTGAGGATGACCTGAGAAAAACCCAGAATGGCGTTGAGGGGCGATCGCAGTTCGTGGCTCATATTGGCAAGAAAAGTACTTTTGGCTTGGTTAGCGGCTTCGGCGGCTTCCTTGGCTCTGAGGGTGGCGGCTTCGGCTTGCTTGCGTTCATCAATGTTGCGGGCGACCCAGATGACAGCATTATTGGGCATGAGGGAAATACTGGCAGTAAACCAAGTTTCTCGATCGTCCACAGGCAGGCTATAGTCAAGATTCAATATTTGCTGAGTATCCCGCACTTGCTGAATTGTTTGCAACCAGTTTTGTCTAGTTTCTTCACCAAAAAATTGTTTAATCGTCGCATTAATTAGGGGAGTCATTCTCTCGGAATTTTGGGGATTGATCGGGGCAATATCGATGTTGTCATCTTCATCAATCACGAGGATAATATCTGTCATTGCTTCAAAAATAGCTCTGATTTTCTCTTCTGAAGTCCAAAGTTTTTCTGCTAAAAGCTGACGATCTCTAATTTCTGCTTGGAGTTGGGCATTCGCTACAGTTAGTTCAGAGGTGCGATCGATCACTTTCTGTTCTAGGGAAGCATTGAGGATTTTCAGGGTTTCATTTTGGGCAACTAGTTGTTTACTTTGCTCGTAGCTACGCAATGCTTCTGTGATTGTCATACACAGGTCTACACCATCCCAAGGTTTGGCAATGTAGCGATAGAGATTGGCATAGTTGACAGCATTAGCAACGGTTTCTAGACTAGAATGCCCGGTTAGTAATATCTTGAGAATTTGGGGAGATTGGGCATGAATTTTAATTAGGAGTTCATCTCCTTTCAGCCCCGGCATAATTTGATCGCAGATAATCAATGGAATCTCGATCTGGGCTTGGTGCAGTTCGGCCAAAAGCTCGAGCGCTTCTTCTCCAGTTTCGGCGGTTTCAATCTGATAAATATTGCCTAAATACTGTCTAAGTTGAGAGGACAAACTATCTAAAATCATTTTTTCATCATCAACACAAAGAATAACCTGTTTAGACATACTACTTAGATCTATTACTTAGGTTCAAACTTATCTAATTATTATTACTCTGGTTCTTAATCAGGGGTTGAATTAGCCCTAGGATTACCTCCGCTTGAAATTGATCAGCAAGTTCTTCTAGGGAACTACGAAAAGCATCGGCGGGGATTTCTTTGGTTAGCCACATTACCTGATCAAAGTCTCCACCTAGACAAGCTCCAGATAATTTTTGTAACCAATCTAGGGGCATGGAGGCAAAATCCTCGGTAGTGAGGGCTGTTAGCTCTGTATTTGACTCTAAAACTACATTTGCCTGAATATTTGTCTCAATATCTACTTTTAAGTTCTGCATTGAGTTCTGCATTGAGTTCTGAATTTGGTCTTCAGCGTAGATGTAGCTTACCCCTAGATATTGGCTGAGGAGATTAAATATACTTTGTTCTGTAAAGGGTTTAACGTAAAAATCATCACATCCTGCCGCCATTACAGAAGTTTTTTCGTCTTCGGGGACATTGGCACTCAGAGCAATAATGATGGTGTTCTGTCCTTGAGGATTGGCTTTGATATATTTGGTAGCGGCGTAACCATCCATAATCGGCATTCGTAGATCCATGAAAATCAACTGGGGCGACCAAGATTTCCAGAGGTCGATCGCCTCTCGCCCATTGTTTGCTAAACGTACCTGAAAACCCACGGGACTCAGCATTTTCACTAATAATTCTCGGTTAGCCTGCATATCATCGACAATCAAAATTTTATACCGGGGTTGATCGGGAGTTAGCCTCCAAACTTTTTGATGAACCCCAACTTCTGGATTAACTAAATCAACTAAATCAACTAGTTCTTTCTGCACCTTTTGGACTGGAATTTGAAACTGAAAAGTTGTGCCTTGCCCTAGTTCACTAGTGACGGTGATCTCGCCGCCGAGAATTTGAACAAATTGACGACTAATGGTCAGCCCCAATCCTGTGCCTTGGCGTGTTTTTCGCCCTGCTTCCGCTTGATTAAAAGCCTCAAATATTTTGGGTACTTCCTCTGGGGCAATGCCGACTCCCGTATCTTGAATACTGAAAAAGAGAATAATATTAGAAGTTTCTAAAGATGAGCAGTTTACCTTGAGGACGATCGAACCCTCTTGGGTAAATTTGAGAGCATTACCGAGGAGATTAATTAATATTTGTTGGAGCTTGATTTCATCGGTATATATGTTTGCCGGAACCTCTGGGCTACACTCAAAAATTAGGGCTACACCTGTACTATTTGCCCGCAGTTGCAACATTGCTTTTAGATCATCAAGGAGATTGTGTAGATTAAATTCTTGAATATTTAAGGTGGTTTTATTTGCTTCAATTTTTGATAGATCGAGAATATTATTAATTAAAGACAGGAGA
>JAIMKT010000060.1:7627-25196 GCA_020692245.1 Microcoleus sp. GA_180221_E-2-1-MAG-45_12 | reverse complement strand
CCCTAGTTTTCCTCCGCCGTTTGGGTCTATTTGCCCTCCGCCACATCCCGCCCCTCAAATCCTTTGCCCTCCGCCTCATGACTGGACTATTAGGTCGATCGCCCAACCTTACCAGCAAAAATCTGTAATTTCCTACGTTACTTGCTCTCCTCGCTTCATCTTAGAGTAACACTTAGTAATTAGTTACCTACCCTCAAACTTTTTTATAATTCCCCAGCCCTGATCCAAAACGTGGCATAAATACCCCCAACCCAGTACCCCTACCCCAAAAATTTCAGGCGATCGAGCAAACCATCCGAGCCTACACCATTCATACTCTTGGAGCCTTCAAGGGATTGGCGATCGCCGAAATTAGCGAAGTTAACCTCGAATTTGGAGTTAAAATTAACGCCACCTCTGGAGTTCCCTTCATTGCCTCTGGGACAGGTGAATGCAATGTCAAAATTTCTGTGAAATGTACCTTCTCCAAACTTTCTACCTAACAAAATCTTGCTGAAAATTATCCTAAACCTTGGGCGAGGTAGTAGAGCAGGGGAGCGAGAAGGAGGGAAGGGAGAAATGAGGCAACGGAAATGGTGGCAACTTCGAGGAGATTTAAGCCCAGACCCAAGAGAATTAGACCGCCGACTCCGGTAATGAGTAGCACCGGGGGAGCTTGGGCAGGATTGGGGAGAGATTGGGTGAGCGTCACAGCAAGAAGGGAGAGACTGCCTTGATAGACCAGAATTGATAGCGCCGAAAAACCAACGCCGATGCCAAAACTACTGGTGAAGGCGATCGCAATTAACCCATCCATGATTGCCTTAAGAACCAACAAAGTATTATCCCCATTCAAGCCATTATTTAAGCTGCCAATAATTGCCATGGGCCCCGTGCAAAAAAGCAGACTCGCTGCCACAAAACCTTCGGTAAACTTACCACCTCCCCGGAACTTGACCTTGAGCCAGTCGCCGATCGACCCCATTTTCTGCTCTAGCTCCCACCATTCCCCCACCACTCCCCCCATAGCCAACAGGATTACCGCCAACACTGCCCCATCGAGGAAACCCGCCTTCACCTTCAGGAGACTGGTTGCCATTTGGATACTAATAAACACCGTAACCAGTCCCATGGCTTGAATGATGATCTTTTGCATTCTCAAGGGCAGTCGCCCCCGGACTAGTAGCCCCGCCATTGTCCCCAGCATAATTGTGACAACATTAATCCAAGTGCCGCTAGTTCGTAACCAAAAATCCGTCATTATTTTGCCTGATCATCAATATCTTGGATGCGGAACCTCTTAATATTGGGGTTATGCTTCTGCCCTAATACTACTCGACAGTATTCATCGAGAATTTCTTCCCATGGAAAATTCCCTATCCTCGATCGCCACGGGCTACCTGCTAGGGGTTTGAGATCAATCACCTCCCGCACCATCTGCCGGATAACAACTTCTGCCTTGGCGTTGGGATCGGGAAAATTTCCTTGCAAATCTGCATCCCAGGTGCCGACTCGACTCACCACATGCCGATTTTGGAGTTGGACAACCCATTGGATACTCAGGCGATGGGTGCGGCGCATCTTATCTTTCCATTTCAAACCAGCATAGTTGGGGGAGTAAGGATCCAAAGTTTTGGCTTTCGATCGAGGCATTTTGGCAATTTCTAGGCGCATTGCTGCCAAATTATCTAGAGTAATTAGTAATTGGGATTGACTTTCTTGATGCTTAATATACCAAGTGTGGACAGCTCCCGGAGTGTTGCGATCGATCCGTCTTGCCTCGGAAAGTTGATCATCAGAAATCAATTGTTCGACAATCTCTGTCTTATTTTTTCGTCCAGAACTCAGACTAAATAGATTTTTAATCCACAGTATCAACCCCTGCAACCAACTAGTAACTGAATTCATTTCCTCTTAACTCCCCATCGACCTATTCTTTATTTCTCGCTTTAACTTAGTTTTGATATCTAATGTCAACTAATCCTAGGCAACCTAACTCTATTTGATGGATTCTAGGGATGTCCCTAACCAGCGTTGGAAATTTTCAGCTTGGGTTCCTTGGGGATTGTCCACGGGTAATAGCTGATAGCGATCGGGGCGGGGAGAGTCTAGGGTCAGCAGGATCGTCCGCAACAGGTCGCCATGGAAGAGAGAAATTTTGAGAATATCCCCAGCTTGATAATCCTTGAGCCTGTCCTTGAGTTGATCGGCACTAACCCGAATACCATCGATCGCCAGCAATTCATCCCCCGGATCGATCCCCGCAATCTGGGCTGGAGAGCCAACTTCCACGGTTTTAATCATGTCCCGGTTGCCTTCTGTCTGTACCTTTATCCCCAAAAAAGGCAAAGTTGAGTCACTGCTGGCTACAAGTTGCAACCCAAAATGAGCCAAATATTCCCCAAAGGGCAACTCCTCTACTCCATCAATGTAACGCTGCCAAAAATCTGTCAGATCTATCCCCGCCACTTCCTCGATCGTTCTTTTTAAGTCCTGCGGTGAAAAGCCAGATTCTGGTTGTCCAAAGCGTTGCCATAATAATCTTAAAACATTGTCGAGCGATCGTTGATGACCATGACGCAGCCGAATCAATAGATCTAACAACAGGGAAATTAATTCTCCCTTGAGATAATAGGAAACTTGGGAATTATCACTATGGGCATCCCGGCGATACAGCTTAATCCAAGCATCAAAACTAGAGGCGGTAGCGGACTGGATTAATCGTCCCGGTGTAGATTGCAGACGGGTGATTTCTTTGCTCAAGTTTTCTAAGAAGGTTTTGGCATTATAGATCCCAGCTCGGAGGGGAATTACCAAATCGTAATAACTAGTAGTTCCTTCAGAAAACCAGAGGGAGGAGGTGTAATTTTCCTGTTCATAATCAAAGACTTCCAAGGCTTGGGGACGGATGCGCTTGACATTCCAGAGGTGGAAAAATTCGTGGGCAACTAATTGCATAAATCTTTGATATTTCTCTGGGGAGCGAAACCCAAAGCGGGGATAGATTAAGCAACTGGCTTTTTTATGCTCCAAACCGCCGAAACTATTGGCTGTTAAATGCAAAATGAATACGTAATAATCGTAGGGCAGTCCCCCAAAGATTTGACTTTCAACTTCGATGATTTTTTGGGTATCTGTAATGATTTTTTCGGGTTCGGCATTGCCACTGCCCCAGATAGCGAGGGTGTGGGGAATCCCGGCAGTGGTAAATTCGTAGAGGGAATGCGTGCCGATCTCAAAGGGACTGTCTACGAGGGTATCGAAATCTTCAGCGATGTAGGTAAAGCTTTGGTCAGATAAGGGCTTGAGGGGTGTAGTGACAATCCAGTCGGGTTCGGGAGGGACGATCGAGATTTGGATGGGTTGTTTTAGGGGTTGATTAGTTGCTGGATTAGTTGATTGATTAACTAGTTGATTATTGGGGGTTCGATCGGGAATATAGAAAAACATCGCCGCCCCGTTAAAATAGCCATGACTCGCATCCAGATGATTTGTCCGCACCGTTAACTCATTGGCAAATACTGTATAGCTGATCGTAATCACCGAATTTTGTTCTGGAGTCTCCACTAACCAATGATTTTTGGCAACTTTCTGCCAAGCTAAACTAGTATCCCCGTTTTCCCCAGTTTCCCCAGCTTTTCCCACAGCCCCAAAATTTTCCACATGGCGGGCATACTCCCGCACCAGATAGGATCCCGGAGTCCATACGGGCATTTTCAAATCTAAAGTCGGTTCTGTCCAGCCCTGAATTTGCAGCGTCACCACAAATAAATGGGATTCGGGATGGGGCATGGCTACTTCATAGGCAAGAGATAGCTGGGTCGATCGAGATTTGGCAGGAATCGGGGTAGTGCTGGTTTCAATCATTATGGTGCAACTTAGGTTCGGCTTAGATTAGGCTTAGATTCAACTGGGATTTAACTTACATTTTTCAATTCAAATTAAACTTAACTCAACTTAGATTCTTCAATTCAACTTAGATTCAACTGAGATCAACTTAGATCAACTTAGGAGATTATCAAGAGTCTGCAATCTCTATTCTGCCTTGGCAACTAATTGGCTGAGTTGTTGAATATTGGTAATACAAAGACTCTGGTTTGCTTCATCAACCTTGAGCCAGCCCCGCTCTCGGAGTTTGTTAATAATACTCGTCGTATCTTCGAGGCTAATATCTGTAATATCTGCTAAATCTCCGTAGGGGATATTATGAATCTCCATACCATTGGGGGTGGTTTTTCCATAGTTTTCGACTAAAGTAATCAAGTTATTCAGGAGTTTCACCGGGGGTTTTTGATGACGCTGCTGAAACCGGAGATTGGTCTGGCGCAATCGTTTGACCATAAGCTGAAGGAGCCGATGGTGTAGCTCTGGGTCTTTGAACAGGGTTTGAATGAAATCTTGCGCCGAGATGCTCATTAGCTCGACTGGGGACAGGGCAATCACATCAGTCGATCGAGGAGATTCATCTAGGATCGCCATTTCTCCAAAAAAATCTCCGGGCCCAATGATGGCAAGGGTAAACGCATCTTCTTTGTAGAGGCGACGGACTTTGACCCAGCCAGAAACAACAAAATAAACGGCATTTCCCCACGCATCTTCCATAAGTACGGTTCTGTCTTCGGGGTATTCATGCTTATCTACTGCGGCAAGGATCGAGGCGATCGTCTGGGGGTTGGCAGTATTAAACAACGGGAAAAGCTCACTAAAAGCTTTGGTCTCCATGATAAATCTTCGATAAGTCCTACTTTAGTATACAGGGAACACGGTCAAGCGACTAGAGATGCTCTGATGAAAAATACACAACTAAATAGTAATTCAATAGTTTGTCCTAAGTCCATTACAGCACAACCCAGAGAAGTCGAGACAGCAATGCTAAAAAACTTTAATCATTACTTCTGTGGGAATTTTTTTAGCGATTTCTCTGGAGGCGGGTAATGAGTTGTTGAGCGAGGGGAGCGGGGAAGATGAGGGCGATCATTAATTTGGTGGCGACGATCGAGAGTAATTTCCATCGAGGTAAGCTGCCTTGGGGATCGTGGCGGAGGGATTGCCAGAGATAACCCAAAAGCAGCCGGGGATCAGTGTAGGCGAGATCGCTGCTTAGACCCCGGAAAGTGAGGTAGCGGTACAGATTTCCTAGGCTCTGGGGTTTTAGGTGTTGGACATGGGGAGGGCTAGTTTGGAACGATCGATTAATTACCTTCAGACATTCGGCGGCTTGGCGATCGAGACTGGCAGAACTAGAGTTATTACTCAGGCGATAGAAAACCTGCACCTCCGGCACAACCGCAAATTCATACCGTCGGGCGATGCGAATAAATAAATCCCACTCTTCTCCCCCCACGAGGGATTCATCAAACCCGCCCACCTCTTGAAAAGCCGGAGCATAAATGAGGGCATTGGAGCCATTTTCCAGAAAATTTCCCAGCAATAAATACTGATAAACATCCCCTTGATGACAGGCGTGACCACCGGAATAGAGAAATTCTCCAGTTTCGTTAATATAATCTGTCCAACTGTAGGCAACTGCTGCCTTTGCAAGTTTTCCCTTAACTTCTACAAAGTTTTCAGAAGAGTTTAAGAGGCTTTGTATTTGCTGGGCTAATTTGTCTGGACTCCAGAGATCATCGGCATCCAAAAAAGCCAAAAATTCTCCTTGGGCAAAGCTGGCTCCCCGGTTCCGACTAGCACAAACTCCGGTCTGGGGATAGGAGATAATTTTGTGGTCAATTGAGGGATGTTGTCCTAATATCTCTGCGAGGATTTCAAGGGTATGATCGCTAGAGCCATCATTAATAACTATGAGTTCCCAGTTGGTATAAGTCTGAGCTAGGAGAGAGTTGATCGTCTCCTTAATAGTCTGCTCGCCATTATAAACAGGAATAATTATGGAAATTAAAGGATTTGGCAGTAAACTCATAGATAAACTTATAAACTAGCTGATAAATTAGCTTATACACAGGCAAATTAACTTTTAGCTAAACTTATACACGAACTTATACACAGGCTGGCAAAAGAAGTTGCGATCGAGAATAAACTTATACATAAGCACTTGTACATAAGCTTGGAGCAGATGCTATTAATAACAACAAACTATAATTAAATTACAGTAATCACAATTTCTATTAACTATTAGTAATCAATTAATTTCTTGAAATATTATTCTCAGCAAACCCAAGTTTTTCCCTTATCCTATCTCCACGACCTGAAGGGAGAAATCCTTGCCTGTAACTATTTGAGCGTGAATAACCTGAATCGAGATTTTGTCGGGACTAGGGGCTTTTCTGTCGTCTTTCGTCGATCGAGCATCGATAAAGTTACCCAAAAATTTCCCTTTTTTAAGCCCTACCTAGACCACGCCCTGCAACCTGATTGTAATGCCTTTTATCTCAATCCCCTAGTCCTCGAAGCTGGCTCCCGGGTCGACCCCCACATCGATCGATCCCTGCGCTCCTACTGCAAAACTATTGATCCGCCTTTCCTTGTTAGTGTCCTCTACGTCCAAGTGCCACCAGCCATGAATGGGGGAGAACTATTCCTGCGTAATCACAAGCAACAGGTAGGACAGATTCAGCCAGAAATTAATAAATTAGTTTATTTTCAGGGCGATCTAACCCATGGAGTCCGGGCGGTAAAAACCCTAGGCACACGGCTAAGTTTGGTTTGTGAGCAGTATAGTTTGGAAGCCAAAGAACTATCAGCAATTCCCGATTTCACCATCGAGTCAAGGAAAGTTCCGCTTGCCCGCCTTGGTTCGAGCTAGCCGCCGAACTCTCTGACGAAATCAGGTTGTAGTTGCCCCAGAGACTTAGGCTGAAGCGTCTAGCTACTTCCTCGAAGATATCCTATGGAACCCATTCGATTAATCTCCTGTTTCTAAAGTTCTTATCGTTACCCAGTAATGCTTAAATGGTAAAGAATATAGAAAAAATTTGAGATTAAAAACCTAATTTGGTAAAAAATTAACGTGAAGTTATCCGTATATCACACCCCCGAACTAGCCCCAGACGAAAAACTGCCCCAATGTGCGATCGCTGTTGATGTCCTCCGAGCTACTACCACGATCGCTACTGCTTTGGCTGCGGGGGCCGAGGCTGTCCAAGTTTTCAGCGATATTCAAGAATTAATGCAGGTCAGTGAGCAATGGTCGGCTCCCCTCCGGCTCCGGGCTGGGGAAAGGGGCGGCTCCAAGGTAGAGGGTTGTGATCTAGGAAATTCTCCCCTCGACTGTACTCCCGAACTCATGACCGGGAAGCGACTGTTTATTAGCACGACCAACGGCACCCGGAGTCTAGCCCGAATCCAAGAGGCGGCGGTGGTGATGACGGCTGCTTTAGTTAATCGGCAAGCGGTAGTAGATTATCTTTTGGCAACCCAACCAGAAACTATTTGGATCCTTGGTTCCGGCTGGGAAGGCAGTTATTCCCTAGAGGATACGGTGTGCGCTGGGGCGATCGCCCATCAACTCCAAGTCCAAGGAAATTTATCCCTGAGTGAACTAGCTGGCAATGATGAAACCGTAGCGGCGATCGCTCTCTATCTGCAATGGCAAGATCAACTCCTCTCTCTTCTCCAACAAGCCAGCCACGGGCAACGTCTCCTCCGCCTTGATTGCCATGAGGATCTGATCTACTGCGCCAAATTAGATACTCTAGACATTGTGCCGATCCAGCAGGAAATTGGAGTGTTAGTAGGCAAAAGTTTTAAAAAGTCCTAAAGCTAGGGACAAAAATCTAGCTAGAATAGGGCTAAAAGCTCCTAGGAAAAATTATGGGTAAGGCTGGTGATGGTCGATTAGTTTGGAATCATTCTACCCATTTACCGGGGCTGATTCCGATTTTAGAAAAGCTTACCCACCAAGGGGGCATTACTACTATTACCCCGGCGGTTATTGGCAACACAAGATCTAACGCTCCACGATTGCAAATCAAAGTCTCGATCGCGATCCGGGGCGGTTTTAAGCTCATTGCCCGGAAGGGGAAAACTTTCCAAGAGGTTTTTATTGTCACAACTTTGAACCAACAGGAACTAGAGGGAGCGATCGCCCAAGTGATGGAGTAGATTTGGTTTACTTTTAGATTATCACTGGGTTAACTCTGGAATTAACAAAGGTGGTGTGGCGACTTGATTTCGAGAAAGACGATGCACAGCCGCTTTAACCACAGCTTTGGGGCGAGTGAAAATATCTGTGAGATGGTATTGATCAGAAATATTAATCCCTAAGCCTGATTTGATTAGGTAAAAAGAGTAGAGAATTGCCAGCGTTAACAAGGTTTTTTGCCAAAGAGATAACTTAAATAAAAGATTTTTTTTCATTACTGTGATGTTTTTACAATTTGTCTAGCACCAAACTTGGTATGCAGTTTTTTATGGAAATACGATAATCGATCCGAACTGACGAAAATGATGATCAAAGGAAAAAGCCTGATTAATTCCCAACTTTTCCATCACTACTTTACTGCCACAATCTGTAAAACTCCATCCCTTATCTGAAAACTGTTTAAAAACTCTCCAAGTTAATAAAATATCTTCTTGTGTTAAGTAATAGAGAGTGGCAATTTCACTCATAAATAAAGCTTCTCCTAGGGCTATGGCTCGTGAATTATGACCACGAACTCTCAACAAGGTTAGGGTTTCATCTAGAATATAGTCAGTTATCAGCAAAGGTTCTGTATTTTGGCGCATCCAAAGAGTAGATGCGGGATAATTTATATCTGAAGGAACTAAGCTGGCGAACCAAGCACTTGTATCAACCAATATCATAGAAAATTTTGCTGAGGATAGAGAACTTGATCATGGTCTTGACCAGAAAATATATCTTTGTTGTTTTCTAATGGCAAAGCTGCGATCTCTGCAAGAATATCGGCTGGATTTCTTTTAGGAGTGTGAGATAGTTTGGGAATCACGATTATTTCAATGCTCGTTCCTTCAGGAAGTTCCATAGGCTGTGTGAGCCGTAAAACTCCCTTTTCATAAATGGCTGTAATTGTTTTTACCATAGTTGTTATGAGTAAAACTTTCAATATGTGTCAACTATTAATTTATTCTAGGGTTCTGTCAAGAAGTACAATCCAGATCACCTTGCTTAATAAGTTATTTATTAGGATTACCCACATTTGAAAATCTAGTAACGATTATTTCAGTAGGATTACTAGCGATTATCTAGTTTCCAGAGAGAGCCGGAGATCAGGTTGGTGATGATGTGGGCGACGATCGGGACTAGTAGATTTCCGGTAGCTAGGGCGCTAAACCCCAAGACAAAGCCGATGATTGTAGCCCAGACCACGTAGGGCCATTGGTTCTTGCCACTGAGATGCAAAACCCCGAAGCAAATACTAGAGATCGATAATCCGAGTATATTCAACCCAAAGGCTGGCAACATCACCCCCCGAAAAAGTAGCTCTTCACTCATCCCCGGCAGTAGTCCCAACCAAATTAGATCCAAAAAAGTTAAGGGCTTGAGGACTAGTTCTAGGTAAAGGTCTGCACTCTGACGGTATTTTCCCCAGAGACGATAGACAATACCACTACTGATGCTAATACCAAGACCCAGAGCCACACCCAACAGGAGATTGTCGATCGCCAGGGATACGGGTAGCATCGGAATTTGATAAAAGCGCATCCAGAGTTTGGCAATGATCAACAGGACTACGGCTGTCACCGCCATGGCTACAAGGATTTGCCGCCGACTCAGGGGAGAAAGTTCAGAATTATGAGGAAGTTGTTTAGCCACAGGTCGTCTAGTATTTTTCTTTGCAGAAATAATTTATGAATAATTTAAGGCTAGCATTGATGGCAAAAATTCAATGGGAAGAAATTTGGAAAACTAGAACAAGAATGATCTCTTATTCAAGATGACAATTTTTGAAAAACTCCCCTAGGGTAAAAATTCTACCGGGAGGCGATCGCCCCGTCTTAAGCCTAGTTCTTCAGCTCGACCACTCCGCAGTTCAATCACTTGATCAATATCCACATTAAAAGGAGGACCATAGCTAGGGCAGGGATCAGCACTACAGGGAGGCACATTGGCAAGAATTTCTCGAATCACGCCATCCCGCAGAAAAACCATATCCAGAGGAATCAAGGTATTTTTCATCCAAAAACCCACGGGTCGGGCTGGGGTAAAAGGAAATATCATCCCTCGATCGGCTGGCAAATCAGTTCTAAACATCAAGCCCATTTCCTGTTCTTGGGGAGTCCCCGCTACTTCTAGGTCGATTACCTGATCCCCGATCGTGATTTTGGCAGCAATGGGGAGGCTTTGGGGCTGCTGATTTCCCGGAGTCATAGTTGGCATCTGGGTTTGAGAGGTTATGGCTGGGGTAGTAGCTGGATTTGTAGCTGGATTTATAATTGGGGTTTGGACGATCGCCGGAGTTGGAGAATTAGGGCTACTAGGGTTTATCGGGTTAACAGTTTCTTCCACTAAAGGCGAGTTTGTACAACCCATCAATAGGCTACAACCCAAAATGAGAAATCCTCTGTGTCCGTCCCGCCATCTCCAAAAATTTTGCACCGATGATTTTTTTAGTGCTTTAACCAATAATTGAGCCAATGGTTGCTTAAATTGTAATTGCTTAACTTTGGGCCTCTCGTAAGACATAACCAACTCCCCGTACTGTCTGAATTAAACGCCGCTCGCCATCATCTTCAATTTTTAGGCGGAGATAGCGAATGTAGACTTCTATAACATTAGATTCACCGATAAAATCGTAGCCCCAGACGTTTTCTAAAATTTGTTCTCTAGTTAATACTTCCCGTGGATGAGCCATCAGGTATTTGAGGAGTTCAAACTCTTTCATGGTGAGGTCGATCGTCCGCCCTGCCCGAATTACTCGCCGACTTGCCAAGTCTAGGATCAAATCTCCAAACTTGAGCTGCTCCATGATTTTGGTTTCTGGCTCTAGATAAAAGCGGATCATCTGGAGGAGACCTTCTGTGCGATAAGGCTTGAGGAGATAATCATCGGCTCCTGCTTCTAGACACACCATGCGGTCTTCCACAGTTTCCTTTGCCATCAGCAACACCACGGGAATCCGCAGCCCCGCACTCCGAATGCGGCTACACAGTTTTAGTCCGGCTTCCGCAGGCAAGGCTCGATCGATAATCACCATCGCTGGTTGGAGGTTTTGCAATTCCTGCCAAGCTACACCAGTATTCGTGGTTGCCACAACGCTATAGCCGACTTCTTGCAAGTCTTGACTCAGTTTATGTACAAAAGTTTCCTCTGTGCCTACAACGAGAATCGGATAATTTGGAGTGTCCATTCGTTTAGCCGTAGTTTTATTCAGTATTTATCTTTATATACCCTTACAATTAGCATTGATGTTCCAATGATCTACACTATTATTTACAGTTTGATACAAATCTCTGAGATTACAATAACTTCTCAAGTTTCTAATAATATTTTTTCTAAGAATACTTTTTCAATAATAAATCTAGGTTTGATTTTGTAGCAGCAGGAACTTTATCTAGGGGAGTCAAAATTGCATATTTCAGGGCAGAGTGGGCTTCAGAATGGGGAGGATTTGCAGTTAGTCTTTTAACAGTTTCTTGGATTACCTTTTGGGCATTTACGGCATTCTTAGTTAGATTACCAATAATCATTTCCACCGTCACACTATCATGGTCTGGATGCCAGCAATCATAATCAGTTACTAAGGCTAAAGTAGCGTAGGCAATTTCTGCTTCTCGTGCTAATTTTGCCTCTGGTAAATTAGTCATACCAATAATTTTTGCTCCCCAACTCCGGTAAAGATTTGACTCTGCCTTTGTCGAAAAAGCTGGGCCCTCCATACAAACATAAGTTCCGCCCCTATGGAGATTTACCTCAGCCAAATTTAGGCTAGCCACAGCATCTCCTAAAATTCGAGATAGCTCGCCACAAACCGGATCCCCAAAGGTAATGTGGGCAACGATTCCTTCCCCAAAAAAAGTAGAAACTCTATTTTTAGTTCGATCGATAAACTGATCAGGAATTACCATATCGAGGGGTTTAGCTTCCTGTTGGAGAGAACCCACTGCCGAAGCAGAAATTAGGTATTCTACTCCCAAACTTTTCATAGCATAGATATTAGCTCGAAAGGGCAAATCTGAAGGTAAAAGATGGTGATTACGTCCATGACGAGCCAGAAAAACTACAGGCGTATCATCAAGTTTTCCCAAGATCAAGGCATCGGAAGGTTTGCCAAAGGGAGTATCAATTTCTAATTCTTGAACTTCTTTGAGAGCCTCCATTTTGTACAAGCCACTGCCGCCAATGATGCCAATTTTTGCCTGAGTCATAGTTTTTGAGTAATGGTTTATTAACTAATTTATAAAGTTATTAATAGTTTATCCTCGTCTTTCTTGCAGTTTAGCATAGACCGCTTTGATATCAACATGGTGGTATGCCATTGCTACTAGGGTGTGATAAAACAAATCAGCAACTTCTGAGGCGATCGCTTCTTGGTCATCATCCTTACAAGCCATCACGACTTCGGCAGATTCTTCACCAATTTTCTTAAGGATTTTATTATCTCCTCCGGCTAATAATTTACAGGTATAGGATTTTTCTTGGGGATGATCTCGGCGGTCAGTAATAACTTGAAATACCTGAGATAGGGTATCCGCAGGGGGTGGATTAATCGTACCATCTACTTGATGAAAACAACTCCGCTCTCCTGTGTGGCAGGCAACATCACCAATTTGCTCAACGGTAATTAATAAAGCATCACTATCACAGTCGTAACGCATAGATTTAATTTTCTGAGTATGCCCAGAGGTGGCTCCCTTGTGCCAGAGTTCTTGACGAGAACGACTCCAAAAAACCGTTTCTCCTGTAGTTAAAGTTTTTTCTAGAGATGCTCGATTCATCCATGCCATCATCAGCACCGTACCGTCTAAATAATCTTGAACGATCGCTGGAACTAATCCCTGTTCATTGTAGGCAATTTTGTCAACAGGAATTGAGTGAGAGAAATCTTTTTGTTGGTTATCCATAGGTAGTTCAAATTAAGTATTTAACTGTATATTTATCATAATTTAACTTGATTTATGACATTAATTTCTTATGAAGGTAACGAATCACTAGACGGACTACATCAATATAAAATAGTGCCTCATCATTTTCTAGTAGATTCTTATTTCCGTGTGCCAGACTTGTATAATTTCTAATTGGGTCAAGCTGACTTGTCATGTTAGCGACTGAATTAAGAAAGTTACTAACATACGGTTGATCAACAGTATTTTGAAGTTTGGGATGCCTTTTAAGCAATAGTTTAAATAATTTATGGATATTATCATTTTCGGGGTAAGGAATATTTTCGTTTGCACATGCTTCCTTTAAGTAGGTATGTAACGATGTATGAATACGATCTACTCCATTGATAGGTTTATTTTTATGTATTGAGTCTTCTACATCAGTAATTAATTGCTCAATTACATCATTCATAATTCTTAGCTCAAGAGGCTTATCTTTATGCGGATCAGGTGAAGGATACAGAAAATCGATCCTTTCCTCAAAAGCTTCCCATTCACCAGATGAAAAGCGTTGAAGGACATTTACTTTAGAACAACTAAGGCACTTCAAAACCTCCCATGTATAATCATCACAATCTGTATTATAAATTTCGCCATGTACAGGATCGTTATCAAAAAGCCATGTATATGGAACTGACTCTGTTCCTTGACAAATAATTCTCATGGGCAATTTAGTTGGGCAATGTCCACATTGAATTTTTTCAGTAGTAAGATTATATTTCTCCTGAGAATCTACCAACTTGTTTCCCTCCTTGTTGAATAAGATACTTTATAAACATAGGATAAAAATTTTATAATCTATTAAATCTTGAAGTATTAACTAAGTTAAGTTGATAAAAATATTTAAATATGTTTTAAATGCTAATAGCCAATTAAATATCTATTTACTAGAATTATTGCTATCTAAGTAAACTCCATACAACACACGAAACTTCTTTTTCTTTTAACAGAGTGAGATGTAAATTTATTGATATTGCACTAGCCAAGCTAGAATGATACCATTTTCCTATAGCCCAATGTAAATACTAACTAAATACTAATTCTCAGAGAAAAACCTTGATTACTAATACACTGAACACGAAAAAATCGGAAGAAATTTTTGCTGCTGCCCGTAACCTCATGCCCGGTGGGGTGAATTCTCCGGTACGGGCGTTTAAGTCTGTGGGGGGACAACCGATCGTCTTCGATCGAGTCAAGGGAGCCTATATCTGGGACGTGGATGAAAACCAGTATATCGATTATGTGGGTACTTGGGGCCCAGCGATCTGTGGTCATGCCCATCCAGAAGTGATCGAAGCCCTCCACCAAGCCCTCGCCAAGGGAACCAGTTTTGGTGCGCCCTGTGCCTTAGAAAATGTCTTAGCGGAAATGGTCATTGATGCTGTCCCCAGTATTGAAATGGTACGGTTTGTCAACTCAGGAACTGAAGCCTGTATGTCGATACAGCGTTTGATGCGGGCGTTCACTGGGCGGGATAAAATCCTCAAATTTGAAGGCTGTTATCACGGTCATGCGGATATGTTCCTCGTCAAGGCGGGTTCTGGAGTGGCTACCCTTGGTCTGCCCGACTCCCCCGGTGTCCCCAAATCCGTCACTGTAGACACTCTCACGGCTCCCTTCAACGACCTCGAAGCGGTAAAAGAACTCTTTGCCCAATATCCAGACCAGATTTCAGGAGTAATTCTGGAGCCTGTGGTCGGTAATGCGGGATTTATTCCCCCGGCGGCAGGTTTCCTCGAAGGGCTGCGCCTCTTGACCCAAGAGCATGGAGCCTTACTAGTTTTTGATGAAGTGATGACCGGGTTCCGCATTGCCTACGGTGGCGCACAGGAGAAATTTGGGGTGACTCCAGACCTAACTACCCTAGGGAAAATTATCGGCGGTGGTTTACCTGTAGGAGCTTACGGGGGACGGAAGGATATCATGGCAATGGTGGCTCCTTCGGGCCCAATGTATCAAGCTGGAACTCTCTCTGGGAACCCCTTAGCCATGACGGCGGGGATCAAAACCCTCGAACTATTGCAAAAAGCGGGAACTTACGAATATCTCGACAAAATCACTAAGAAATTAACCGATGGCTGGCTGCAAGTTGCCAAGGAAACTGGTCATGCGGTGACGACGGGACAAATTAGTGGCATGTTTGGCATGTTTTTTACCGGGGATGCTGTCCATAACTACGAAGATGCGAAAAAGGCTGACACTGCTAAATTTGGACGTTTCCACCGAGGCATGTTAGAACAGGGCATTTACTTAGCACCTTCCCAGTTTGAGGCGGGTTTTAGCTCGATCGCCCACACCGAGGAAGATATCGATCGCACGATCGCCGCCGCCAAGGAAGTCCTCTCTAGCCTGTAGTTATACATCAATAAGGTCACAAATAAGTAGGGGCGCAAGGCTTTGCGTCCTCCGTATCAACCCTGAAAACCTATGAAAGTTTGTATTACCCTCGGAACAAGACCAGAAGCTATTAAACTTGCTCCAGTGATCCAGCAGTTCCAGCGATCGCCCCAATTTCAAACCCAAGTAATCCTCACGGGGCAGCATCGGGAAATGGTAGCGCAGGTCATGGAACTTTTTCATCTCCAAGCCGACCAAAACTTGGAAATCATGAAAGTTAACCAGACCCTGACGGATATCACCTGCAACTGTTTACAGGGCTTAGGGGAACTGTGGCAAGCCTCAAAGCCAGATTTGGTCATTGTCCAAGGGGATACGACCACCGCCTTTGCTGCTGCCCTTACTGCTTTCTATCAAAAAATTCCCATCGGTCATGTGGAAGCCGGACTCCGCACCGATGATCTTTTTAATCCCTACCCAGAAGAAGCTAACCGTCGCCTCATTTCCCAACTAGCTCAACTCCACTTTGCCCCCACCACCCTCGCCGTGGAGAACCTGCAAAAATCCAACGTTGTCGGCGCAATCCATCACACTGGCAACACCGTTATTGATGCTCTGCTCACCGTGGCCGCCCAAAATCCCCCCTGTCCGATCCCCGGTTTAGAGTGGGAAAAATATCGGGTACTATTAGCCACAGTCCACCGTCGGGAAAATTGGGGCGCACCTTTGCTCGATATTGCCCAAGGATTTTTAGCTATTCTCGAAAAATTTCCCGATACTGCCCTGCTCCTGCCCCTGCACCGCAATCCTACTGTCAGGGAACCTTTACAAAAGCTCCTCGGCGACCATCCCCGGATTTTCTTAACTGAACCCTTGGACTATGCCCAACTGGTGGGGGCGATCGCTCGATCGTATCTCTTGCTCACCGACTCTGGAGGCTTACAGGAAGAAGCTCCTAGCCTCGGCAAACCAGTCCTTGTCCTCCGGGAAACTACTGAACGCCCCGAAGCGGTGATAGCTGGCACAGCCCAACTTGTGGGAACCAATCCAGAAATAATATTTAAAATAGCCAGCAATTTGTTGCAAGATGAAGCATCTTATACTAGGATGGCTAATGCTATCAATCCTTTTGGAGATGGCAAAGCAGCAGTAAAGATTTTACAAATTGTGGAAAGTTATTTAGGATTAAATGCTTGATCGAAGGACTCTTTTCAATAAAAGATTAAGAAGAGTTGTTTTGGCACTTAGCTCAAAGTCATTAAAAATTTTCCGTTTAGGTTCTTCAATCTATAGCAAAATGTGGCAAATGTCTGATTCATTTCCCTTACAAGTTTCTGACAAATTAATTATGGCATTCTGGAGCCGACAAGGTTGTAGGAGCTAGTGAAAGTGGTTAAGAAATTGATCAAAGGCAGAAAGTTTTGGCTATTCCAATCTAGTTATAAGTTGTACAGTAATGTACGGCTACCATTTTTATCTGACAATTTTTAAATTAGTCAGTGTTTTTTACTAAATTCCCTAGGAGGTCTGCTCATGTCTGTTCGTTTATATGTTGGTAATTTACCCAAAGAAGAAGTAAACCGTGATGAATTGCACGCTGTGTTTGCAGAAGTTGGCGATACTGTCACCACCAAGGTTATCAAAGACCGAAAGACTGGCAAGTGTCGGGGTTTTGCCTTTGTTACCGTCCCTACCGATGAATTAGCAGACCAAATTATTGAAAAATTCAATGGTCAGGCTTTTCAGGAAACAACCCTAAAAATTGAAAAAGCTCTGCCCCGGACAAAGGGTAATGGTGAAGAGGAAGAGGGCAATGGTGAAGAGCGGGAAGTATCTACGGTAGAGAAGCCCACGATCGCTAGTGAAAGAAATATTCCGGCTCCCAGTAAAAATAACCGTCGGAATACCAGTAGCGGTAGCGGTAGTGGTAGCAGTGTTGGCGGTAAAAAGACGAAGCGGGCTGCAACTGTCACTAGTTCTAGCAGCGATTCTGACACTATCCAACCAGATCCTCGCTGGGCTGATCAGTTAGCTATCCTCAAGCAAAGACTAGAAGCCCAAACTACTAATCCTTAGGATTTTAATCCCTAGGAACACTCCTGAAAGAGGGTAAATTAATAGACTATTAGCTTTATGAGAATTAGTCTTTTAATATCGGCATTTTAAAACTAAACCTGTAAAAACTAATTTAATATTTAGCTTGGGTGTGTTATTTCAATTAGCACACTCTATT
>JAIMKT010000060.1:0-7530 GCA_020692245.1 Microcoleus sp. GA_180221_E-2-1-MAG-45_12 | reverse complement strand
TGGGCAAGGCCCACCCTACTAGAAAAAATTTATAAACTGTCGGGACTGAGGGGCAGCAAATCTCCCTGAGTAGTTAATCCTAACAGCATGGGTTGTTGGGGGGGGATGAATTTTCCGGTGAGGGCGCACCTCTCCTCTCGCTGGGAAGTGGCAGCAATGCTTGCTCGAATTTCTTGGGGGGTAAGGCTGGGCTGGGAGCCGGGGGATTTTTGCTGGACATAGTTCCAGAGGACATCTCGAATGAGGGCTTGATAGCCTTGATTGCCAGAGAGTTGCTTCAGGCTTTCTTTTAATTCTCGCTCTAGGCGAATGCTGGTGACTTCCATTTCAGTGGTGGTGGTTTTGGGTATTGTCCGAATCATGGGATTTTTCCTCCTCAGAGTGTGTAATATTTATAGACAGAATCATAATACAAGTGTAGTATTAAAAAGTTAGCTTAGGATTAATCTAGACTAAAAACAAATTTCTCCCTAGAAATAATTCTTAGATAATTTTTGGATAGTTTATCGGGAATTCCTAACAAACTACGTGTATATTCTCTACAAACCTCAACTTTTAACCAACTTCGGCAAATGTTTACCCCTTTGACCAGTTCCAAATTTTGGCAAAACTCGATCGATCCCTCTCCCCAAGAGCATGGATTTCTAGTTTTTGTGGGCAAAGGATTTTTCTTTGTTAATAATATAAATAACCCTCAAGGTAGTTTTGAGGAAATTGCAACCCAAATTAATTCCCAAATTAATTCAGAAAATTCTGCATATTTTCCTTGGACAGACCCCCGCCGGGGCTTCGGCATTAGGAGTGGCGATCGGTATAAGCATAATCTCTGGTTAAGCTATACCTAAAAGATGGAAGAACCCCACGGTTTTTACCCCCGCCTCTCCAGCAGAAGTGGGGGTTATTTATTTGATAACTAGTAGTGCTAAAAATGTTTCTCTACGGAGAACGTGAAAATCATTAGATTATTAACTTGGCTGACGACTAAAGGAGGTTCGGGACTGTGACCAGCGTAACTGATGTGTTGAGGCAATCTGTAGTGGTTTTTTCTAAGAATTATCTGCCCATTACCCGAATTAATATCCGGCGGGCGATCGTCCTCCTAGTCACCGGGAAAGCCGAACCTCTGGATCTGGCAGCGGAAGTCGGGATCCAGGTACGATCGACCAATTTTGTCCTCTTTGTGCCTCCCCATATCCGTCTCACTTGTAATGGTAACGAGCGCCTCTGGAAAGTCCCCCCGGTAAATCGCCGAGAAGTCCTCCGCCGGGATCACCACACTTGCCAGTATTGCGGTAGTACCAAGCACCTCACCCTAGATCATGTGATTCCTCGATCGAAGGGCGGTAAACATAGCTGGGATAACGTGGTGACTGCCTGTGAGCGTTGCAACTCCAAGAAGGGCGATCGAACTCCCCAAGAAGCCAATATGCCCCTACGGCATCAACCCAAAGCCCCCATGCACCCCACCATCGCCTTTGCCGAAAATTTCTGGCGCACCCAAAACGACCCCCAACAGGAGGAAAACTATGCTGAAACTCACCTATACGGAAAATAGCCTCCACCTCGAACAACTGGGGGAACCTATGGAAGAATGGATCGCTGCGAGGGTAGTGTTTGCTCTGCGTTTGGGGCAAGGCATTCAGGTCAGCCCCAGCCATGCCTCTTTTCTTGTGCCAATAGATTTATCCCTCGTGAAGCATCTCCAAGCTCAAGTAACTCGCCAACAGGATCCTGATATTGGGGTTTGTGTGGGCGATCGAGACTACCTCGAAATCAGTCTCCGGGGAACGTGGATCAGTGACCATCTCACTACCGATCAGGGTATCTTTGTAACTTCTCTCTATCCGATGCTGGAGTTTCTCCTAGCGAAGCTCTGGCAAGAACAGGGAACTGAGGTGGTGCGATCGTAGATTTTATGTACTATTTTTGTACTAATAAAGGGGGGATTTGTAGAGCAATAAATTCTTGGCTATCGATAAATTTTCTAACCAGAATAGGAGCCACCAGAGCTAGTCTAGACCTAGAGTTGGCGGAGAATATCTCCGAGGGTGTTTACTAACTGGTCGATGTGAGATTTTTCGATAATCAGGGGTGGAGAAAGGGCGATAATATCTCCGGTGGTTCTAATCAAAATTCCGGCTTCGTAGGCTCTGAGGAAACACTCAAAGGCTCTCGCCGTAGGCTTGCCGGGGATGGGTTCCAGTTCGATACCAGCAATTAGACCCAGATTGCGGATATCAATGACGTGGGGTAAACCCTTGAGGGAATGGACTGCCTCTTGCCAATAGGGAGCTAAACTTGCCGCCCTCGCAAACAGGTCTTCTCGATCGTAGATATCTAGAGTTGCCAGCGCCGCCGCACAAGCCACCGGATGCCCAGAGTAGGTATAGCCATGAAATAGCTCGATCGCATTCTCATCCCCATTCATGAAAGCCTTATGAATCTCCTCCCGCACCACCACCGCCCCCATGGGTACTGAGGCATTGGTAATTCCCTTGGCAAGGCAAACCATATCAGGGATCACCCCAAAATAATCTGTGGCAAAGCCAGTGCCTAGGCGCCCGAAACCGCTAATCACCTCATCAAAAATCAGCAAAATGCCGTACTTATCGCAAATCTGCCGGAGCTTTTGTAAATAGCCCACTGGAGGAATTAGCACCCCCGTGGATCCCGCCACAGGTTCAACAATAACCGCCGCAATATTGGAAGCATCATGGAGGGCAACGATCCTCTCTAGCTCCTCTGCCAAATGCGCTCCCCACTGGGGCTGTCCCTGAGCAAAGGCGTTGTGTTCCAGATTATGGGTATGGGGTAGATGATCCACACCACCAAGTAAACCCCCAAAAAACTTCCGTACTGTGGGAATACCGCCGACAGACATGCCCCCAAAACCTACCCCATGGTAGCCCCGTTCCCTGCCAATTAGTTTTTGCCGTGTGCCGTTCCCTTTGATTCGATGGTAAGCGAGGGCAATTTTTAGGGCAGAATCCACCGCTTCCGAGCCAGAATTGGCAAAGAAGACATGGTTGAGGTCTCCGGGAAACATCTTCGCTACCCTAGCAGCAGCCTCAAAGGCGATCGGGTGTCCCATCTGAAAAGCAGGAGCATAATCTAATTGACTCATCTGAGTAGCTACTGCTTGGACAATTTCTTGTCGACCATGACCAGCATTAACGCACCATAAACCCGCCGTCCCGTCTAGTACCTGTCGTCCATCGTTGGTGGTGTAGTACATACCCTGGGCAGCGACCATGAGTCGGGGTTTTGCCTTAAATTGCCGATTAGCAGTGAAAGGCATCCAAAAGGCTTCGAGGTCCGCGGGAATATTGCTGGTACTAGTGGGGTCAAACATAGATGATGACAATTTTTAGGTAATTCTACAAGCTAGATGTCTGGGAAAGAAATCTAAAGCTCAAACTTTAGCTAACTCTATCCTGAACTTTCTAAATTATAGATTGCTGCTAGAAATTACCACGATCGAGGATCAGGAACTTAATTATTAATATCTGGTTCTAGGTTCCTAATTCTGCTTGTTCTAGAGCCTGTAATGCTGCCTTGGCGATCGCCAGACTCCACCGGGCTTGTTCTAGGGGAGATAGTTCTTCCCAAACTCCAGTAAACGCCTGATTTTCTTCAGTGTTGCCCCGCATGGCATAGGCTAGGGGACGAGCCAAGACTTGCAAATCTTCCTCTGCCCACTGTCCCAAGAGAGATTGCACCGAGGTGACTAATTTATCTTGGAGGGAAATTTTCTGCTGGACTACTCCTTGAGCAGCCGTAGCGATCGACTCTAGCCAAGCTGTGGGAATCCCTGCAAATCGATCGAGTAAGCCCTGTTGAATAGTTGCCCACTGGGTGGTCGATCGCCAGCACTGTCCCAACTGACTAAATAAACTTTGCGCCCGCAGACCCAATTCTCCCTCATCCAAAATACTTTCTAGGGAAAATAGCTGCTCTTGGGTATCAAAATAGCTAAAAGTTTCCCCTTGCGCTGGTTCCCAAGGATAAAAGTCTGCTTCTGGTTGAGTGACTGTTTCCAGAAATAACTTTTCCACAAGGGGCAATGAATCAGACCCCTCTAGATTTTGATGATTAAACTGATTAATTTGATAATTATCGAATGGCTGCCTTGCCATAAACCTAAACCCCCATAAACTTTGTGTTGCTTTCCTGCTGCTTTAACTCAGGCAAAATAACCTACAATGGCTGTTCCGTAAGTTCCGCATAATTGAATGAATATGGCTCCTAGAGATGAATCAAAAGATTATTATGAGATAGACAAGGATTATTGAAGCGGAGTCTGTTGAGATTCTCTTAAGGACTGGCGATAGTTTCTGACTGCTTGAGTTTGCTGGTCTATCTGAATGAAACTTATGAGTAGAGAAGGGTCTAGGTCTGGTAATAGCAGACTTCGATCGCTCTGGAGATACTCTTGTTTATTGCTGGTCAGGTGATAGAAAGTTAACTTTTGCTGTTGCCAAAACCACACCTCCGGCACTCCCAAACCCTGATACACCGCCAATTTATCCACGCCACCACTAGTTAAAACTATTTCCAGAGCAATGTCAGGAACTTCTTTTAAGGCTCCCAGACAATAGCATTCATCAGGCTCCACACCCCTCTGCCCATCTTCGTTTCTAAAAGTCGCATTGCCATAGCCGTTGAGATCAATATTCCGTTCTTCGGCGTAGGTTTCTAGTAGGCGAGTGATGATTTTTTTGAGGCTTTCATGCTCCACAGAAGTAGTCATTGTAATTTCTAGGGTTCCTGCTAGGTAAGTCAGGCGGGGGAAGCGATCGACAAATATTGCAGAAATCTCGATATATTGCTCCCAAGTAACGCCGTAGAAAGTAACTCTCTGTTCTTTTGCTGCCTCTAGGGTTGTGGGGTCAAGGAGAAGCATCGGTGTCACCATTCCTTGTGCTTAGATACTTTCTATCTTAAGTTATTTTTAAGAGTTTGAAGAGAAGGTGGGCAATAATACTGCAATCGGGAAAAGGTGGATATTACTGGGAATAAGAACTGCGAATAAGGACAAGGTGGGCGTTGCCCACCCTACTTTTGGAATTTATGGGTAAGTTTTGTCTAGAGCCTCAACAAATTCTCAATAAATCCTTGAAATATCTATTCGTAGAGCCAAGGATTAACTACGGGTTGCCATGTCACCAACTCCTCTGGGGTAAACCATAGAGCTATTTCAGTTTTGGCAGTTTCGATCGCATCAGAACCGTGGATCAAGTTTCGCCCAATGCTGACCCCAAAGTCGCCCCGGATAGTCCCCAATTCTGCGGTGAGAGGGTTGGTCGCCCCAATGATTTTCCGAGCAGAGGCAACTACGCCGTCTCCTTCCCAGACCATCGCCACTACAGGAGATGAGGTAATAAACTCCACCAAGCCACCAAAGAAGGGTCTTTCCTTGTGAACATCGTAGTGTTTTTCTGCCAGTTCTTTGCTGACATTCATGAATTTCATACCGACTAGGGTAAAACCCTTAGTTTCAAAGCGTTTGATTACATCGCCCACTAGTCCACGTTGAACTCCATCGGGCTTGATCGCAATAAATGTTCTTTCCAAAATAATCTCCTCAATAACGGGTAATAAATAGTTTGCAAGTTTGCAATTAATATCAACAATACTTTACCAAAAATCAGTTACCAGAAAAAGTAAGAGGTAAAAAGGCAAAAAGAAAAAGTGAAGAGCCTGTTTTTCCTTTCTACTTTCTACTTCTAAGTTCCCTGTTCACTGTTTAGCTCCGCTATTTTTCGATCGAGCCTTTGTTCTGCCGTCAATCTCTCCAAATCATAGTCATTCATATCTACAAACTGCATTCCCGAAGTAATAAGCGGGTGAACTTGCTTGATCTGTTGATACATCTCTTGGGCAACTAGGCGGTAGGATGGATGTCCTTGTCTGGCACTGCGTAGTTCTAGTAAATGGTAGGCTTCCCGGAGATTGAGCTTGATTTTCCAGCGGATTTTGTAGGCAAAGGGGACTAGGTATTGAGCGGCTTGGGGAAATTCTGGGGCGATCGCATTGTAGGCTGCGGCGGCAGATTCTAGGGCTTTTTGATAATCTGTGGCTAACCCAGATTCAATCAATTCTGGGGGGACTACATAACCATGAGCTACAGTGTAATCTTGCCGTTCTTGGCTAATCAGGCGGTGACGTTGTAAATCCCTATAGGCTCCAATGTCTATCAGCAAATCAAAGGTGTAGGCTGTTTCTTCAAAGGCTCGCCCCGCTTTATAAAATCTGGATTGTCGATCGCCCACATAAGCCCGGATAATTTCTGCTTTCTGCTCTGGGGATAATTTCGCTACCTGTTCTCGAATTTGCTCAAGGGTAAAATTGCTATGGGGATAGAGGATGGCAGCGATTACTTTGTCTTCGGCGGTGCGATCGAACTCCACCAGTTGCACGTCTTTTTGATCTTGGTTAGGCTTTAATTTTCCCAACAAATTCTGAGTAACTTCCCGTGTAGATTCTAGGTTTTTGGCAATATATTCAGAGTAGTTGATACCTCGCTCTGTTCTGGATTTCTTGACAAAAGAAGGAATAATTTTCCCTAGCTCTTCGCCCATAGATAACCCTAGGGATTTAATCTCAGTATGGGGGGAAGCGGCAAACTTGGTGAGTAAATATTCAAAAGCTCGACCGTTGCCGTACAAGCCCACGTTGGTTAACGTTGCCATGGGTAATAAACCCCGGAGAATATCTAGGGCTTTGGCTTTGGTGGCATTGGCATAGGCTCGATCGCTAGTTTTGTCATCTTGGGGATGTTGGTTTTTTAGCCACTGGGTGAGGGGGGGAATTAAGGCAGAATAGGTATCAAATAATTGATCTAGGGCTGATTCGTAGAGGTTTGCATAACTCGAAGCCATCAGTTCAGGCTCACGATAATAGAGATACTTGCCATCTTTTTTCTGGTTAAACAGCACGTACCTCGTAGATTTTTCTAGGGGAGAAATACCGATCCGACAATCTTCTAGGGCTTTGGCTGCAATGTTACTAATTCCCTCACAGGCAATGTGCGCTCCCCCTAGTTCAGCGATCGAATCATCCCCATAACCAAGCAGGACTCGATCGTAAAAAGCCTCAGCTTGCTTGATGGCAATCAATTGTTCTGTCCCGTGGTCAACGTCTCCAACAATACCCTGAAACCCCGCCTCTTTTGCGTGGATAAATTCATCTAAGAGGATTTGCCGCAAGTCCTTTTCACTCCGGCTGTAACGGGAAAATAAGGCTCCTTTGACTACTTCTGGTAGGTTCTTTAAGCAAAATACAGGCTTGTCTAAGTTGGTGACGAAGGGAGCTAATAAATCTTTTTCTTGGTTAAGCATAGTATTTAATTATTTTATTCCCGTAGAACCAAAGCCGCCTTCGCCTCGAAGAGAGCTACTCAAATCTTCCGTAATTTCAACAAAATCCATTCTTGCCACCGATGCAGTAACTAGTTGGGCAATCTTCTGCCCCTTCTCGATTACGTAAGATTCAGAGCCTAGATTGATGAGGATTACTTTAATTTCACCA
>JAIMKT010000059.1:22991-26506 GCA_020692245.1 Microcoleus sp. GA_180221_E-2-1-MAG-45_12 | reverse complement strand
TGGATAATTTCCCCCAGTAGAATCACCATCAGGGGAAAGCCGACGATGAGGGCGATCGACCAGATCAGTAAATTGTTGGTCAAGGCATTAATAAGCATGAAATTATCTCACTATTGGTTTGGAGGCGGGTTTCTGGATACTTTTTAAGCACCAAGCCCTGGTTTTAGTTTTGCTATTATTGCCGTTATTATTGCCATTGATTTCACCCTTATTATTACCGTTAGACTCCGACCCAGACCCAAGTTTAGCCTCCTGCTCTTCCGCAAAGGGTTCAAACTCGTAGATATCCTCTAGGCGCTGGTAAACTTCCTCCGCAACTAGGACATTTCCCGCCGGGCAGAGGGCTTGGAGTTCGTGAGCCGTGTTGATAGTATCGCCCCAGACATCGTAGATAAATTTATTTTTGCCCACAATCCCCGCCACCACACTGCCAGAATTAATCCCAATGCGGATATTTAATTGAAATCCCCGTTCATTGTTGTAGCGGCGGACAATCAACAACATTTCTAGGGCAAAGTCGATCGCTCTTCGATCGTGATCTAAATAGGGCAGAGACAACCCACACACCGCCATATAACTATCCCCAATAGTTTTAATTTTCTCCATGCCGTAGAGTTCCGCCGCCTCATCAAAACTACTCACCAGATCATTGAGAATACTCACAATTTCGTAGGCTGTGAGATTTGCCGAGAGCTTAGAAAATCCGGTAAGTTCCGAAAATAGCACCGCCACATTGGAGACACTTTCAGCAATATTTTTTTCACCTCGTTTCAGCCGTTTCGCGATCGCCGCCGGAAACACACTCAAAAGCAACTGCTCATTTTCCAGATTTTTCTGCTCCACCAGATCCGTCTGGGTGCGGAGGCTATAGACCATATCATTAAAGGATTTTGCCAACTCCCCAAACTCGTCTTTTGTTGCCAAGGGGGGAATCAAATCTAGCTGTCCTTGGGCAACCTGTCGGGAAGCGACAATTAATTGATTAATGGGCTGCACAAACCAGTAGGCAAGAAACATGGCAAGGACAGTGACGGTCAGCATCAGGATAGTTGCCGAAATTAATAACTGCCGCTCAAAGCCATAGATGGGGGCGTAGGCTTCTGCCAGATCAATTTCGGAGAGAATTACCCAAGTAAGTTCATCGATTGTTAGGGGAGCGTAGGAACTAAGAACGGGAATATTCCGATAATCCTGAATAATCTCTAGCCCCGATTTCCCTCCTAGGGCAGCTTTCGCCCCCTCAGTTGCCACCTCCTGCTCCAAAATTGAGGTATTGTACTGTTGAATTCTCTGAATAGTTTTGCTGCTAACTCCCAAAGATGTAAGGGTTTGTAAGTATTGCTCTCGGTCTTCGATCAAAAAGCGGGAGATCGATCGCATCAAATAATCCTCCCCCACTAAATAAGTTTCCCCAGATTTCCCCAAGCCATCACTCTCCCAGTTTTGATTACCCGTCATCACTTTGTTAATCTCATCCACAGGAATCTGCACTGCCAACACTCCCAGAAATTCTGATTGGTTAAACATGGGGGCAGCAATGAAAGCGGCTGGTGCGCCGTAGGAAGGAGTATAAGCGGCAAGATCAACTAATCGGGGATAATCTCGTTCTTTAGCTTGGCGGACTTTGGTAAAAATTTGGGCAAGGTTGCTTTCGCTGTAGGCTCCGGTGACTAGATTGGTGGCAAAATCCGTTTCCTTATAAACCGTATACACAATATCCCCTTGAGGATTGATCAAAAATAGGTCGTAGTAACCAAACTTTTCAATAATCTGCCGAAACATGGGGTGATAGCGGGCATGGATTTGGCTATAGGTGCTGCCGTCTTGGGGATCATCGAGAAAATGTTTTTTGCCAACAGGATGGGAATTATTAGAAATATATTGGTATTGCAGGTAGCGGGGGATCGGGGTTTGGGGTTGAAAAAATTCGAGGCGGGAATTAGTTTGGGGATTAGCTGGGGAATTACTTTCCTCACTATTTCCTAAACGACGCAGAAATTCTCCTTGGTAATAATTAGTCAAGCTGGGCAGGCTATTGCTGGGCAGTTCTACCGTGCTTAGTTGCTGGAAACTAGGGGTAAACTCCCGCATGGCGGTGATAACTGCAGGATTTTCGCTCAGGGTTTGGAGATGATCTCGGAGGGTTTCAAAATAAGATTCAATTTGATAGGCTTTGGAAGCCCGGACACTGGTGAGTTGGCTAAAGACTCGATCGGTCAGATTTGCTTTCCCAGTCTGATAGCCTAGATAAGCTGTAACTAGAATTGAACAGCTACTCACAATGAGCAACATGGCAATGATCTTGGATTTGATACTCAGTCGGGGTCGCCAACGCATGGATAAATTTCCACTAACACTAAAACCAATCCACTGTAGGATAGTTCCCCTCTCTAGATTGTATTAATTGACGCTGTTATGGGAATAGTTAGAATGGGATATATTTCAGCGCCAGAGCACATCTGCTACCCTTGCCACATCAAACATTTCTGGGAAATCGTGGGTACGAATGATATCTGCGCCTTGGGCGATCGCTCCACAGGTAGCTGCCGCTGTTCCCCATACCCTAGCCTTGGGTTCTGGTCGATCGAGAATCTTGCCAATGAAACTCTTTCGGGAAACTCCTACTAAAATTGGGACTCCCAGAGAGCGAAACCGGGCTAAATTTTGCAGCAGGGTAATATTCTGCTCGGCAGTTTTGGCAAACCCAATCCCCGGGTCTATAATCAGATGCTCTTGTTTGATCCCTGCTGCCAGTGCTGCTTGCAAACGCTGGGCTAAAAATTCATACACTTCTTCCACCACATCTGCATAGTCTGTGAGGGTCTGCATGGTGGCAGGAGTTCCCCGGATGTGCATGAGAACAATGGGAATATCTAGAGCAGCAACGGTTTTTAGCATAGCTGGATCGAAAGTAGCTCCAGAAATATCATTAACCAGATTTGCCCCGGCTTGAACTGCGGCTTCGGCAACTACGGCTCTGGTGGTATCTACAGATATGGGCTGAGTAATCCCCTGTTTTCTTAGGGCTTCGATCACGGGGACGACTCTAGAGATTTCAATAGGGAGGGAAACCTGCTCTGCGCCGGGACGGGTCGATTGTCCGCCAATGTCAAGGATATCTGCTCCATGATTAACTAGATGTAGAGCCTGGTCGATCGCTCCCTCCAAGGAGTTGAACTGTCCACCATCACTGAAGCTATCGGGGGTGACATTGAGAATGCCCATCAAATAAGTCCGCTGCCCCCATTTGAAACCATTTATCATGGAAATAAGTCCCTAAAAGTTAAATCTCTGGGTGATCGATCGCTATATTATCCCCATGTGTCAGAGGAGTGTTATGGAAAAACAAACTATAAAATCAAAATCATCAAAATTATTATTAAAATCATCAAAATTATCCCACAAGTCTCGGCTCCCCAACTCCCCCAACAAATCAATCCTTCCCCTCTTCAGCGTTCTCGTCCTGAGTCTCACAGGTTTAGTTAGTTGTACCCCGCCTTCGAGTAACACTCTCC
>JAIMKT010000059.1:8643-22896 GCA_020692245.1 Microcoleus sp. GA_180221_E-2-1-MAG-45_12 | reverse complement strand
GACGCAAAATCCCCTGTTCCAGAAGTTGACCAAGCAGCAAAATCTCCCATTAATGCTCCGAAACAAACGGTAGCGATTAATATCTATCAGGTGGATAATCAGTGTAGTGATTTTGTTGCCGAGAGTGTCAGTCTCCCTCAGGATGATTCCCTAGAAATGGCGGTGGCGAGAGTGATCGAAAAAAGTAATATTAATGAGCTGAAATTTACTAGTTATCAGGTGACGAAGGATCAATCTGGGGTCGCCACGATCGATTTCCAAGTTGCAGATACTTCTGTTAGAAAACTTGTTTCTCTTTCTAGCTGTGAGCAAATGAACTTGTTTGGCAGTCTGCGGAAAACCCTGATAGAAAACTCAGATTGGCAGATCAAAGATGTGAAATTTACTGAACAAGGTAAGGAAGTGGTGCTTTAGGATATTCCTTAGCCCTATTCAAGATTCAGAGAAATTACCCAAAAATATTCCCCAACTCCAGAACAGAGAAGGGGTACAAGATTTTCAATAGATACTAGCAGGCAAGTTTAGTAAGCAAGGGTTTCTAGGGTTTCCCGGAGATACGATCGCACTTGTTGATCTAATTTTTCTAGTTTCTCTGGTTGCTCAGATTGTTCAGATTTCTCAAGATTACTAGCTTCTGTTGGGTCTGGCAGGGCTGTTAGGAGGGCTTTTTCGAGTTGCCAGCGTTGGAATCCAGAACTAGAGGCGATCGTTCCCTTGAGGCTGTCCCAAATGTCTCGATCGGCAGCATCATCAGCAAGATAAGAAGTGGAGAAGTTTTTCATGATTTCTTAGAGATTATTAGAGATTGTTAGAAATTGTTTCGTAATTTTCTAATGGTTTTTTAGAGATTTTTAGGGACTTATTTTAAGAATCTACCAATGATCTTTACTAGTAGTCAGCCTAATAGCCCCTAAGTTAAAGTTGACCTCAAGCAATTTATTACTAGATTATCCTACAAATAAAACCCAGAAAGTTGTGTGCAACTATACCCAGAGCTAAAAATAAGGATATTTGAGGGCAATCTATAGTCATGATCTATAGTCATAATCTATGGTAACAATATCGGATGTTTATCATACCCAGACTTATAAATTGGGGACTTTTAATTTAGCAAGCCGATGGAAAAGACCTTACAGAGGTCAAAAAATGAAAGACCCTTGGTATCTGCTGACCAATTTGGATTCTTTGGAGAAAACTTTAAGATTCTATGAGGCACGATTTGGCATTGAAGCGATGTTCAAGGATTGTAAAACTGGTGGCTATAATATTGAGAAAACCAAGGTTAGTGAATCTCGGTTTCTAGCTTTAGTTTTGCTCATTGCTATGGCTTATTCTTTAACGATAATGCGAGGTCAACAACTGAATAGTTTTCCTCGTCGTCCTTATATTTGTCGTCTGAAAGAATCCCCTCGTTCTACAGAAAGACATAGTGATTTCTGGATTGGGACTTAGGTCACTTTTTGGGTGGAGTCGATGGATATTTTTTCTGAACTGGCGGAGGCTTTGCTGAGTCTGAAGCCTCAAAAGAGGCTCTATTTCTTGAAGGGAATGACTGCCCTTAACTCTATACAGCAAGCCTTTTAGCTGCTCTGTCACCCCTTGAGGCTGTTAGCTCATCTCCGAGCGGCGGATCCAGAAACCCAGCAACGCCTGAGTAGTTTAACTGGTTTGTTTCAAAGCAAAGGTGCAGATCCATTTACTGCCCATCAACAGGCGATCGCTATCCTCGAGCAAATAATTAATAAACAGGTAGCCGTCCTTGCCTACGCTGATGTGTTCCGGCTGATGGGAATGGTCTTCCTCTGTTCCTTACCCCTAGTATTTTTCCTAAGCAAAGGGACGAAGGGCAAAGTAGAGATTGGGCATTAGATTTGGAGTTTCTATAAATTAACTACCCATTTTCAGCCAGCTAAAGATCTGCGCCACGGTTAAGCCTAAATTAATTCCTTCTAGAGCCGGGGGGATTTCATCACCTTCTACAAATATTGGTTGACGATCGCCCAAAAAGATCAGCACACCTTCTTCATCAGGATCAATAAACCAAGCCAATTGACTACCGTTTTCTAAACAATAGAGTAGATTACTAATTACTTTGCTTGCACTCTGGTCTGGAGACAGAATCTCGATCGCCCAGTCTGGGGCAATATTAAAGCTATCAGGAACTTCGCCATCAGCGAGGAAGGGAATACTTTGCCACTGGAACACCGCAATATCTGGCACTAGCGATCGTTTATTCATGGTGCAACGCAATTCTGTAAAAGCATAGGCAATTTTTTCTGCTTCTGTAGCCTGATTGATGACATTGGAAAGTTTACTCTGGATTCGGCTGTGTCTTCCTTTCGGCATGGGTTTCTGGATTATTTCTCCTTGGATATATTCACTAGCAGGCTTGGTTTCTGGCATTTGGAGAAACTCTTCTAAGGTAATCTCTTTGGTGGCTGTGGATAGCATAGGAGTAAGAGCAATTAGGTAATTATTTTTGTAGTTGTTTCTAGGATAATCAAACTAGCAGAAGACAGGGGAATTTATAATTCGCTAAACATTTAATCAAATCAAGTCAAGAATAAAAAATAAATAGTGATGCTTTCAAGATAATCTCAAAAACACCACTAGAAACACGATTTTATTGAATTGTTTAGATTAAGTTAACTGGGTTGAATTAACTTGGTTGAATTGTCCAGAGAAACTAGAGATTCTTGGTTAGGGCTGTGAGGACGTGGTTTGATCGCTCCACAAAAGCCTTCATTCCCTCGGCATTAAATCCCTTTAGGCTCATCAGGGCTAAGTCATAGACATGCTGACAAATGAGCTTGGCGGTTTCCCCACTAGGAGAGCTACCCCCATCTTGAATGATGCTACCTTGGCTGAGTTTAGCGAGGTTTTGAATCAGGGGATGGGCAGTATTAACCACGAGGGTATGCTCTTCGGGGAATTCTGCCTGTTGTTGTTGCATCATTGCCATCATTTCTTGGATGCGGCGCATATTTTCTGGGAGCAAGACCATGGCGGGCGGTGTGCCTTCAGGATTGTCAGACTTGAGAGCTTCAGTCCGGATCGTCACCTTGGGTTTGTTCAAGGCGTTAGTAAAGATATCTTTAATTTCTTCACTCCGGGTTTTATTCGTAGTAGGGTCGACAATTTCGCTTTCTTGATTTTCTTGGATCAAGGTTTTATCCAAATCTGCATCCACACGAGAGAACTTAACTTCACTAAATTCCCGCTCTAGGAAACTAACAAAATGCACATCAATGAAGGAATCCATGAATAGCACTTCTAAGCCTTGGTTCTGGTGGAGTTGGACGTAGGTGGCTTGGGTGGCAGGATCGCTACAATAAAAGACTCGATTTTCATGACGTTCTTTGTTGCGATCGAGATATTCCTTGAGGGTGGTGTAATTATCTGTACTGACCGTAGATTCCTTAGCGGCGACTTCTTCCCACACATCCCCTTCCTTGGTTTGCACCTCCACGGCTGGGGTTTCGGGGGTAGTTACTTCTGCCTTGTAGGTAGTGCGATAGATGAGAATATCTTCTACTTGCTTCTTGAACTTATCATCATTGAGGGAACCAAATTTTACGAAAGTGCCGACATCTTGCCACGATCGAATATATTCTGCCCGATCATCCCGATAAACTTCCTTGAGGCGATCGCCCACTTTTTTGGCAATATAATCCGCAATTCGTCGCACGGTTCGATCGTTAGTTAGCGCACTCCGGGAAACATTGAGGGGAATATCCGTACTATCAATCACGCCCCGCAAGGGTGTTAAGAACTTAGGAATCACCTCTTCACAGTTATCGCTCACAAATACCTGATTGCAGAAGAGCTTAATTTGTCCCTTGGTCACATCCACATCGGGTTTTAGTTTGGGGAAGTAGAGGATGCCATTGAGCAGGAAAGGATAATCGGTATTTAGGTGTACCCACAGCAACGGCTCTTCTTGGAAAGGGTAGAGATAGCGATAAAATTCTAAATAATCTTCCTTGGTTAAGCTCTGGGGCGATTCCTTCCACAAAGCTCGTTGACGGTTAATGACTTCCCCTTCCAGCTTGATCGGCACAGGCATAAAGTCACAGTAGGACTTCACCAGTTGCTTAATCCGCAAGGTTTCTAAGTATTCTACCTCTTCATCTAAGAGCGTTAGGGTGATAGTTGTGCCATGTCCTGTACGGGAAGACTCATCAATTTGGAAATTGGGGGAACCATCGCAAGACCAATGTACCGGGGTTGCGCCCTCTCGGTAGGAAAGAGTATCAATTTCGACTTGTCCTGCCACCATAAAAGCCGAGTAGAAACCTAAACCAAAGTGACCAATAATTTGCTGGTCTTTATCTTTTTGGTATTTATTGACAAATTCTTCGGCACTGGAAAAGGCGACTTGGTTGATGTACTTTTTCACCTCATCGGCGGTCATGCCAATGCCGTTATCTGAGATAGAAAGGGTTTTCTTTTCCTTATCGATGGCGATCGAGATTTCTGGCTCCCCCAGATCACCGCTAAATTCTCCAGCAAAGGAAACCATTTTGAGCTTCTGAATCGCATCAACTGCATTAGAAATCAATTCCCGCAGGAAAATCTCATGGTCAGTGTATAGAGATTTTTTGATGATTGGGAAAATATTTTCTGTATGAATGGTAATTGTGCCTTGTTCAAGGATGGTCATAGCTAAATTCTCAGGAGGTTAATTATTACTTAGGATTTACTTTTAGAGTTTGCTTTTTAGGGCAATAGCAATTAATTATCTAATTTTGTCCTATTTTTACCAGACTGGGGAGCGATCGACCCGCTTTTTTGGGAGAGGATTCCCCCCCAAGGAATTTGCGGATTTCTCTACCTGCTCGATCGACCCTTCCCTCGACTACTCCCTAACCAATCTCCTCCACCCCTGCTTAAGCCCCGATCAAAACCCTAATTACAACTCTTGATAAACTCTTCAGAAAAGCACAACAGGTAGTTTAGAATATAAACACATCAAATTTTAGAAAACCTGAAAGGGGTAATTTATATGCAAGTTAATGATTTAGGTTTTGTTGCCAGCTTACTATTTGTTCTAGTTCCCGCCGTATTTCTCATTGTTTTATACATCCAAACTGCCAGCCGAGAAAGTGAGAAGCAAGATTAGAATCCCCAGATTAGCTCCCAAAATTAAAGTTCAAAGTTCAGAATAATACGGGCTTCTCAGTGAACCCTGCTAATGGCTTTAACTATGATAAAAATGGTTTAAAAATTTACTGATGGTGATGGATCTCACCGAAACCGCCCTGCGTTACATTACGTTTCAAGGGCTGATAGCTCCTACTATTCCGACTTGTAGCGGGAAGTAGGGCTATTTGTGTTTTTAAGCCTTTTAGGTTGATTGAGAATCTCAGGCTCCATAAATCCCTAAATATTTTGGCATTTTAGTCATACCTTCTGCTGCAAGTCCCTTTGTTGAACATATCCAAATCTAAGGTGACTTGAATGTTAGAAAGTATAATTTTGATTTTATTGTTGGGCTTTTTTGTGGGGCAGATCACCCGTCGTCTTAAGATTCCTGCCCTGGTGGGGATGGTATTGGTGGGGATTGTTTTGGGGCCACAGATGGGAAATCTTCTCAGTCCTGAAATTTTGGGATTGGCGGATGCTCTGCGGACGATCGCAGTAATGGTGATTTTGATGAAGGCGGGGTTGGGACTCGATCGAGAAAAGCTAGCTCAACAGGGAACTGTCGCCCTCCGGTTAGGGTTTTTGCCTGCGGCTTGTGAAGCAGTGGCGATCGCTCTTGCAGCTATGTTCCTCCTCCAGTTTGATTTTCTTACCGGACTGTTATTAGGCTGTATTATCGGTGCAGAATCTCCAGCAGTGATTGTCCCCGCTATGCTCCGGCTCAAGAGTTTGGGTTGGGGAGTAAAAAAAGGGATTCCCGATGCCATTTTGACGGGTAGTGCCTTGTCAGATGTGTTGCTATTGCTAGTATTTAGCCTGTTGTTGGCATTCCTCACCACGGGCGGAGCTACAGGAATAACCTTGGGCAGCCTGACCCTCAGCCCTCTACAACTATTACCTTTGCAAATAATTATCCAAATTACCCTCGGTATTCTCCTAGGCTGGGTGATAGCAAAAATCCTTGTTTCCCTGTTAACCAGACAGAACTGGACTCAAAATGGGGTGCAAGATGCCCTGATAGCGGCTACTTCTGCCCTGCTATTGGTGGTGATGGCAGAAAAAATTCCGGTATTCTCTGGCTATTTGGCAGTGATGGCAACGGGATTTTTCTTGATTGAGTTGGATGCACCTCTGGCTCGACGGTTGCGGGGCGGCTTTGATAGTTTGTGGACGATCGCCGAAATTATACTCTTTGTCTTGCTAGGGGCGAGTATTCAACTAGATGTTTTAGGCAATACTTTTTTTGTGGGGTTACTGGTGTTGATCATCGGGACTTTGATCGGACGTTCCCTTGGTTGGTATCTTTCTACCCTAGGCAGCAACTGGACAACCAAAGAAAAGTTATTTCTCTTACCAGGAAATTCGGCGAAGGCAACGGTTCAGGCAGCGATCGGGGCGCTTCCCCTAGCTCAGGGTCTTCCGGGGGGAGAAACAATTTTAGCGATCGCGGCTTTGTCGATTTTGGTGACGGCTCCCCTAGGGGCGTGGGCGATTCCTGCCTTTGCACCAAAGTTACTAGCACGGGGTGAGGTTGATCCTACCAAAGTAGCTCTTTCTGGTCGTCCCCTATTTCTGGCCGCCGTGGATACTTCTCCCCTCGCCCCTCAGGTATTAACCAAAGTTGCTGACTTAGCCCGGCGTAGTGATGGGAAGGTGATTGTGTTGTATGTGGATAATCTGGGGGATCAGGGGGCGATCGAGCAACTGCAAGCCCAAGCCCAACGCCTTTTGTCTGATATTAACTACGAATTTATCTATCTATCTGGTACGGTGACAGAGGAAATTGTCCGGGTTGCTGAATCTCGCCAGGTGACGGATATTGTCATGGGCAAACGAGGTTTCAAATCTTGGGAGGAAGTATTAATAGGTTCAGTTTCCCAAGGGGTGCTAGAAACAAGTCCGATTCCGGTAATTTTGGTAGAAAGCCGTTAAAAATTCCTAGGGAAAATTTCCCAGCCACAAAACCTGCCACAAAAAATGGGTACTAATTTCAGTACCCACTGCCGAGATTTTTAGCTATTTACGCTATTTACTTACTTCGATCTTCAGTTATTTATAGAGTTCTGTAGATAGGCGATAGGCTAGCACGCCGGGAACTAGGGCAACCAAAAGAGCGATGAAAATTTGGGTATCTGATAGAGACATGGGATAAAATTCCTCCAATATTTAGATCATTTTTAGATCAATCATTTTGAATTTTCCGCAATATTGGCACAACTAGGAAATCTTTTTAACAAGTTGCAACATTTTGCAATGGATTTGGGGTGCTACTTGAGCAAAATTAGGCGATCGCTTCACTAACGGAATCAGCAACAAATTCACCAGTCAACACAAATTCTAGGCGGAGTTTCAGCCATTCAATAAACTGCTTATTGGTAGAAATCACGGCAGCGCTGGGCTGGGGACATTTTGCCTTCACATCTTGCAGCAGGGCTAAATTGAGGAAAGCAGGATCTTTAACAAACCAGAAGTCAAGTTCTTTTTCTTGCTCTTGATAGTGCCGGGTTCTTTCCTTAAGAACTTCTGCGAGGGGTTCTTCTTCAATCAGGAATTTTTGGCTGGCAAGGACGTAGTAGTAGGTAGTCATGGGAATGAGGAGGTAAAGGAGGTACAGGGAGGTAGAGGAGGTACAGGGAGATCAAAGAATTTTTTGCTGTCAGCTAATCTAATTTCTCTGGGATTTTCCTCAGATTGCTCTAAATAACTATTAAATCATTGTTTCTCTCTGTTTAAGCGGGTTCGTTCATAGATTTTTTCTCAGGATGGGTAGATTAAGCAGATTATCTTGCTAGACGCTGAAAAGCTTTTCTCGATCGAGATGCTGGAAAGGAGCAATGGATCCAACTTTCTGAAATTCTTTACCAAAAAAATGGGTATAAAGCCCCGTCCTTGAGGAAAGCTTTGACTACTACATTGTTTCAATATTTTGATCTATTGTCTTCTCCCCATATAAGCCATAATAGGAACCGAAACTTCAATCCATAATCAACTAAAACTTAGCTAAAAATTAAAAACTAAAAATTAAACGGAGATAAGCATAAATTATGAGTCAATCTATGGATCCCGTCGTGGTCATGAAACAGGAAGTCGGCAAAGCCGCAGCAAATTTAGTAGTCTCGAATACGATCGTCGGTCTGGGGACTGGCTCCACCACCGCCTATGCGATCGAATACATTGGCGATCGACTCAAAAAAGGCGAGATTAGCAATATCCAAGGTATTCCCACTTCCTTCCAAGCCGAAGTCTTAGCCAAGCAGTACGGGATTCCCCTGACGACCCTAGATGCGGTAGATCATATTGATATTGCCATTGATGGAGCTGATGAAGTAGATCCCCAGAAAAACTTGATCAAAGGTGGTGGCGCTGCCCATACGCGGGAAAAAATTGTGGATAGCCTCGCTGCTCAATTTATCGTGGTGGTGGATAGCTCCAAACTCGTAGAAAAATTAGGCTCTACCTTTAAGCTACCTGTGGAAGTAATTCCCATGGCGATGACTCCGGTAATGCGGGCGATCGCTCAACTAGGGGGTAAACCAGAACTCCGCATGGGTATCAGAAAAGCTGGCCCAGTGATTACCGATCAAGGCAATATGGTCATTGATGTGGAATTTGACTCCATCCCCGATCCTGCTGGTCTAGAGAAAACCTTAAATAATATTCCCGGTGTCTTGGAAAATGGTTTATTTGTAGGAGTAACTGATCTGGTCTTAGTCGGTGAAGTTATCGACGGCAAACCCACAGTTAGAGAATTTTAAATAGAGAATTCTAAAATGCTATTTCACCTTGGTGTTTTCCAGTTAGATACTGATAGTAAGCATCAAACCTTTTGGCATAGCTTAACAGCCCCCGCTAGATTACTAATTACCCTAATTTTACTTCTAGGAATTGTCCTTACTCCCAATGGCTATTGGCAAAATTGGTCAATCTATGGGTTAGTAATTGGAGGGCTAATCTGGATATCCCAAATCCAGCTGCCTGTGCTTCTCCGGCGAGTTGCCTTAGAGTCCATTTTCCTGAGTGTGGTCTTGATTGGAACTTTGTTTCGGCAGGATGGCGTAGTGGTCTGGAGTTGGGGCTGGTTGCGAGTTACAGATACCGGGTTAATAATTTTGGGGAGTGTTTCCTTTAAGGCAATTTTGTCTTTAATTCTCCTCAATCTTCTAACTATGACTACTGCAATCCCAGACCTGTTAAACGGCTTGCTAGTCCTCAGAACTCCTCCTTTGCTAGTTGCCATTATGGTGTCAATGTATCGATATATCAGTGTTTTAATTAAAGAGTTTCAAGCTATGCAGAGAGCAGCAGCAGCCCGGAATTTTTGGGGGAGTAGTCACTGGCAGCGCATGGTTTTAGGCAGTATGCTGGGTTCTTTATTCATTCGTACCTTCGATCGAGGCGAACGGATCTATCAAGCAATGTTGGCTCGTGGCTATGAAGGCATCCCGACGCAAGTGGTGGCAACTAAATTTACTTCTCGGGATAAGAAAACAATTATTTTTATCTGCGTTTTAGTATTTTTAGCCAAAGCAAGTCTTCTGTTCTAAGGCTCATAGTTTTGTCTGTAGCCTAGACTATTGAATAATTAGTGGGTGCTTTTACTAGATGATTTTGGGGGGTAATTTCTCTTTACTCCGAAAAGCAAAAATAATTGTTAAGATCAACGATGGAGCAAGGACGATAATTAGGGCAACTAGGGAATTACCTTCGGGATTAATAAAGCCATCTAACCCTTTGATCAGGAGGGCGATCGCTAAAGACAATAAGAATATCTTCCCAACAAATCCGGCTTGGCTATTCATGGTTTTTTAATATTAATAATTGCTATAGTTAATGTATTACCTACTAGTTTGATGACTTAATCGATCGCTCAACTTAACCTAGGAATGTTGCTAATTCCCTCCCTTGATTTATCAATATATAACTGCTAAAGTTTAGCATACCCACAAATCTAGAAGATGCAGGAAGTTCATTATCCAAGCTCTTGGGGTGCAAATTCTGGAAGCTGAGAAAGTTTCAAGCTCCTGCCATCAGTGTCAACTATCAAGAATTATGACCAACCTATTCATTGATGCCCGCGATCTCCTCTCAGACCTGATCAACCGCTACCGCCCCCAAGTAGATTACCTCTCGATTCGCCTCGAACAGACCGAGACCACAAATATTATGCTCCGGGGACGGACGATCGAAACCCTAAGTGAAGGTTTAGGGGTTGGTGGTCAAGTGAGAGCCTGTTATAAGGGTGGTTGGGGCTTTGCTAGTTTTAATAATCTTCATGATCTGGAGTTACGGGTCGCCGAAGCAACTACCGCCGCCAAATTAGTTGGTGAAGAAGAAACCCTCCTCGCTCCCGTGCCACCAATACAAGCTACATGGGAACTCCCCCTCACGGGTACAAATCCCCGGCAGATTCCCCTCGAATACAAAAAAGAGTTGTGCGATCGCTACAGTGACCTCCTCACCAGCTACAGCCCCAAAATCACCAGCACCACGATCCGCTACGGCGATAGTAGCCAACGCATCCTCCTCGCCACCTCTGAAGGCACGATGCTAGAACAATCTTGGGTAGATTTGGAAATGCGCTTTGCTGCCACAGCGAGGGATGGCGAAATGGTGCAAACAGGTAGAGAAACCACTGGTTCCCGCCGGGGCTATGAAGATTTATTAAACCTAGATGCCCAAATTCTCGGAGCCGCCGATCGAGCCGTCACTGCCCTGACCTTGCCCCCCGTAAAAGGCAATACTTACACAGTGGTGATTGATCCCATCCTGTCTGGGCTATTTGTCCACGAAGCCTTTGGGCATCTCTCGGAGGCTGATACCATCTACGAAAATCCCGACCTCCTCGAAACTATGAGCATGGGGCGACGTTTTGGCAGTCCCGACCTGCAAATTTTTGATGGGGCTGCTCCCCAAGGACACCGGGGCAGCTATGGCTACGATGATGAAGGAACTCCCGCCACTACGACCCAATTAATCAAAGATGGAGTTTTAGTCGGCAGGCTCCATTCACGGGAAACCGCCGGAAAGTTGGGAGAAGCAGCCACAGGCAATGCTCGATGTTTGAATTATCACTATTCGCCGATCGTCCGCATGACCAATACTTGGATTGAACGGGGTCATACACCAGTAGCAGATTTATTTAATGGGATTAGCACCGGAGTTTATGCCAAAAATTGGCTGGGGGGCATGACCAACGGCGAAATGTTTACCTTCAGTGCTGGGGAAGCATGGATGATTCGCAATGGGGAACTTGCAGAACCCGTGCGGGATGTGACTCTTTCTGGGAATGTGTTTAAGACTTTGGCAGATATTGAAGCGATCGGTGATGATTTCTACTGGGATGAATCGGGCGGCTGCGGCAAAGGCGGACAAGGCGGCTTGCCCGTGGGTTGCGGTGGGCCGAGTCTGCGGA
Organism: Microcoleus sp. GA_180221_E-2-1-MAG-45_12; assembly: GCA_020692245.1. GTDB lineage: Bacteria > Cyanobacteriota > Cyanobacteriia > Cyanobacteriales > JAAUUE01 > JAAUUE01. The sequence continues at coordinate 11,339 of JAIMKT010000059.1, read as the reverse complement.
TAAAGAATGTTGTAGTTGGGGGCGAAGCCGAAGAATAGCGTAGAGAATAGTTTAAGAGGTTCTTTGTAGTTGTGACTTTAGTCGCTCCAACCTACTCAACACAGAATTCTTAGACATTCTCCTTGTCAGTAAAACTTAGATTTTAAGACCAATAAGGTGACGCATCTTCTCTGCTAATTTTTGATGATATTGGAAGTTGGCAACTTTTTCACTATCCTTCATTGTCGAAAGACTCATACTTAACTTGAAGGTCTTCCCAGAGTTAAGCACCATGTATAGCTCCGTGAAAGTATTTGGGGCATCGTGGTCTTCTTCAACTTGAATACTTTTCACATCCTGAAACAGAAATATTCTCTCCTTTGTTTTGCTGGATAAATTGGTTGTGGTTTTCACAATCTGCCGCCGACTGCGATCGAACGTCCAAAGAACAAAACAAGGTCGATAAAAATCAACAAGGGGTACTAACGTTGCGCCAATTATAAAAACTGCAAAAAAAGCATAGAACGGATAAAACTCCTGAATCGGGATAGAGATGTTTCGATCGGTAGTCACAAAGGAATACATCACTACTGAGGCAAATCCCACAACGATGATGGCGATCGCTAAATTGAGGAGCCAACCTAGACGACGTTTCTTGATAGCGGTAGTTTTCGTCTGATCACCCAACTGCAAAACCAACTCTAGGGATGTTTCTTGGACAATAAACAACTGGGATTTTTTACCCGCAGGCTGACCAATAATACGCATAAATGATTTGCATAATTTAGAGTTCTCGCCCTTTGACCTGAGCTAAACCATCGGTGGTGAGAATCTCATCTTCGGCGTAGTAACCAGAGGCTTTCTTGGCTTCGATTTCTACTTGGGCATCGGCGGGGATCAGTTCCGGGGGAATAGGGATGCGCTTCACCACTTCAATCCCAGAATTAGTAATGGCATCATACTTCATATTGCTCATGGACACGAGGCGATCGATCTTGGTGATTCCTAGCCAGTGCAGAACATCGGGCATCAGTTCTTGGAAGCGCATATCCTGCACTCCCGCCACGCATTCTGTCCTCGCAAAATAGGCATCGGCTCGATCGCCCCCTTCCTGCCGTTTTCGGGCATTGTAGACCAAAAACTTGGTGACTTCACCCAAAGCTCTCCCTTCCTTGCGACAGTAGGCAATCACCCCCGCCCCGCCGATCTGGGCAGTTTGAATACAATCTTCAATCCCATGCACCAAGTAAGGACGACAGGTACAAATATCCGACCCAAACACATCGGAGCCATTGCACTCATCATGCACCCGCACCGCCAGAGGTTTACTAGGATCTGCCACCGTGTCGACATCCCCAATGATGTAAACCGTTGTCCCGCCAATGGGAGGCAGAAATACGTGGAGGTCTGGACGGGTAACGAGTTCGGGGAACATGCCGCCAGTTTGTTGGAAGAGAATCCGCCGCAATTCCCATTCTGCCACCTTCAGCCGAGCCGCCACACCGGGCAGATACCACACGGGATCGATCGCCGCCTTCGTCACCACCAGATTTCCATCTTCCTTAAGAATCTTGCCATCTACTTTTAACCGCCCGGAAGCTACCTCTTGCTGGAGTTCTGGAATATTGATATGAGCTTTAGTAATCGCAATACTCGGCAGAATATCGTAATCCTTGGGGAAATCTCCAAACACCTGCCCCGCCACGGAACCCCAAGGATCCAAAGACACTATTTTCTGGGGATCACTCCAACTGGGGTAGGGGCCCAAGGGAACCGCCGGAGCCGTGTTGGTCAGGTCTGCCCGGTGGTCTGGGTCAAGAGTCCCATTTGCCACCGCCAACGCCCGATAAACACTGTAGGAACCGCCGTGAGTTCCAATCACATTACGATGGATCGTACTTCTGACTGAGCTAATCACTGGCCCTCGATCGCTAGGCGTAGCGGCTCCCCAACGGATGGGAATAGTTTGAGTTGTACCAATGCCATTGAGGTGGGAAGTCAGGATCACATGGTTGCTACGGCGTTTGCTAGGGGAGTTTGTCATAGTTCGGTGGTCAAAAGTAGATGAGCAGGAAAACTAGGGGGAAGATTTAGCAGCAAGATTTAGTGAGAAAAATTAGCTGAGTATTGATCTGAGATTGAGCTAAAGATTTAGCTTAAATGCGTTCGATAACTTCTTCTGGAGAAAATCTAATCTTGGCAAGGGTAGCGTACTTGTCATCTTCAGATCGGTAGCCCGCCGCACAAGCAACTACTGTAGCAAAACCTTTTTCTGGCAGCCCCAAGAGTCGATCGTACTTACCTGGATCTATTCCTTCCATGGGGCAGGTATCAACTCCCACCAAGGCGGCACTGGTCATGAAATTTCCCAAAGCAATGTATACCTGTCGAGCTGCCCATTCATTCGCCGTAAAGCTCCGGGGACCGTTGACTACATCACTCACCATCATATCCCGATAGCCCTTGATGGATTCTACTGGCACATCACGCACCTCCGCAGTCCGAGCTACAAATCGATCGACATCAGCCGCAGTTAGATTTTTCTTGATGGCAAACACCACGTAATGGGAGCAGTCAGTAACTTGGGCTTGATTCCAAGAGAGGGGTTTGAGTTGCTCTTTAATTTCTGGGTTGGTAATAACCAAAAATTTCCAAGGCTGCAACCCGTAGGAAGAGGGGGTCAGCACCAAGGATTCCTCCAGAGCGCTCCAAGTTTC
>JAIMKT010000059.1:0-8601 GCA_020692245.1 Microcoleus sp. GA_180221_E-2-1-MAG-45_12 | reverse complement strand
GCGCCATTGGAGGCTTTCGAGGAGATTTGCGGTGGTGATGGGAGTCATAGGTTCTAGAGTAATGTCTAAATATCCATACTGGACTTGATATTTGACTTAACCATTAAATCTTAAAAGTTAAATCCCATCAATTTTAACCTTTTTAATCTTCTCCTTGACCTCATGAACTTAAGTTAATTTAGCTCTAATCATTTTTTTGCTTTTTTTGCGGGAGAGAACTAAAAATTAGGGATATAGTTAGGATTGACACTATGCTCCCCCAGCTATGCCAAGATTAAAGGCTATGCCGAAATTTAAAGGCAGGTTAAAATTAGTGACGCTTAGTAATATTTAGTAGCATTTAGTAACATTTAATCGCATCATCGTTTAGATATTGTTAGACATTAGTTATTTAGCTCTCATTTATTTAGGGGCTTTTGGCTCTAACTATATAGTTTTCAAAACAATTCATCACTAGACCATAATTAATCAAGGTTTTTTCTATGACTCCCCTTAGCCAAAAATCTAAGACCCTAGAGGAATTAACAACCCTAGAACTAGCTCAAGCCCTTGCCGATCGCCTTGCCATCACGCCCAAAGATTGGCACAGTCTCCAAGCTAACCGTCCAGCGAGAGCAAAGGAACAGGCGGGGGCGGCTTTGGTATTTTTGCTGAAAAATCAACCCCAAGAAGCTCTGGCAAGATTTCAACAAACGGTGGGCTGGCTCGATCGATCTCTAACGGCTCCCCCCTGCCCGACCCACGGCGTGAACCATCTGGTTAATGAGCATAGCCACAGTGACAGCTAACTAAATATCCCAACCATCCCATGGCAAATCCTTTCCAGAATAATTCTCCCAAAGGTTCCCGAAAAGATTCTTCCAAAGATTCTGCCGATGCGACGAAGATTGCTACTCAACCTAATCCTCAGATTAATTCTCAGGCTAGTCCGAGGCCAAATCGTCTCCAAGGACTGTTTACCGTTGCTCTAATTGTGCCGTTTGTGAGCCAGATTGTCTTAGCCGTGGGGTTAGTGGGTTGGTTGTCTTTTCGGAACGGGCAACGGGCGGTTAATGATGTGGCTGGTCAACTCCGTCAAGAAACGGTGGCAAGAATCAATCAAAATTTGCTTAGTTATCTAGACACGCCGAGGCTGACTAATGAGGCAAACCTGGATGCTATTAACCTCGGTTTTTTGAATGTGGCTAATCCTGAGTCTTGGAATAATTATTTATGGCGACAAACTAAGCGATCGCCCGACTTGACTATGGTTGGTTTTGGTAGCGAAGCTAAGAACTTTATCGCCACAGATCAGACTACGGATAAAAAAATTTTGATGATGTCTGCCGATGCTAGCACCAATTACAATTTGCAAATTCATCTCCTCAATCAGCAGGGGCAACGGGAGAACCTAGTACGCGATTCCCCAAACTATGATCCCCGCCTCCGTCCTTGGTATCAAGTGGTAGCTGAGGGTCGTAAACCTGCTTGGAGTAAAATTTTCTCGCATTTTTCGGAGCCGACTTTATTGATTGCCCACGGACTACCTATTTTCGATCCAGAGGGAAAATTTCAAGGAGTCCTCGCCAGCACCCTCCGGCTTTCTCAGGTGGGAGAGTTTTTACAAGGTCTCAGAATTGGGCAGACGGGACAGACTTTTATTGTGGAGCGATCGGGCTTGTTGGTGGCAAGTTCTCGTGAATCCTCCTTAGTTCAAGATGAGAGCCAAACTACAAATCAAGCTCAACGGGTAAAAGCCCTAGAAAGTAGTGATCTTGTAACCCAAAAAACTACTGAATATTTACTGAGTACCTTTGGCAACTTAGAAAAGATCAGCACACCTCAACAGTTAGATTTTTCCCTTAATGACCAAAAACAATTTTTGCAAGTTGTCCCATTCCAAAATGATCAAGGGCTGGATTGGTTAATCGTGGTGGTGGTTCCAGAGGCAGATTTCATGGGCAAGATTGAGGCAAATACTCGATCGACCATCACTCTTTGTATCCTCGCTGCCGTAGTGGCAACCCTAATTGGCTTGGTGACTTCCCACTGGTTATCTCGACCGATTATCCGGCTGTCAGCAGCAGCAAGGGCGGTGGCAAATGGTAGTTGGGATCAAAGCCTGCCCATTGAACGGGAAGACGAACTGGGGATTATGGCTGATGCTTTTAACCGGATGGCAGCACAGTTACGGCAGTCCTTGCAAGAGGTGGAAGCGAGGGAAGCCCGCCTTGCAGAAGCCCAGAAAGTCGCCCATGTAGGCAGTTGGCAGCTAGATTTTCTAACCCAAGAAGTTACTTGGTCTGAGGAAATGTTTCGGATCTATGGTTTAGAGCCGAGACCTCAAGCTCCAACCGACGAAGAAGCCCTAGGTTTGGTATATCCAGAGGATCGATCAACCATCATCGAAGCCCTAGAATTATTGCCAAAAACTCAGCAACCTTTTAATATTGACTACCGAATTTTGCGTAACAGTGGGGAAACTCGTTATATCAAAGGTAAAGGGCAGCCCATGTGGGATGAAGAAACCCAACACATAGTTGGAGCGATCGGCACAGTCATGGATATAACTGACCAGAAACTAGCAGAAATTGCCCTGCGGGCTTCGGAAGCGGAACTCCGGGAAAAAACCGATCAACTCCAGTCTTTGGTGATCCAACTCCAAAAAACCCAAACTCAACTGGTGCAAACGGAAAAAATGTCTAGTTTGGGGCAGATGGTCGCCGGGATTGCCCACGAGATCAATAATCCAGTGAGTTTCATTCATGGCAACATCACCTATGCTCAACAATATACTGATGATCTTTTGAAGTTAATGCAGATTGTCCAAGAGCATCAAGAAAAGTTGCCCTCGGCGGTGCAAGAAGCTGCCCAAGAGATAGATGTGGATTTTCTGACGGTGGATTTGCCCAAATTGATGCGATCGATGAAAGTAGGTGCTGAACGCATTCAACAAATTGTGATCTCCCTCCGCAATTTCTCCCGACTGGATGAATCTGCCATTAAATCTGTGGATTTGCACGAAGGTATTGATAGCACTCTCATGCTGGTGCAACACCGCCTCAAAGCCAGCCAGGATCACCCAGAAATAATTGTGGTGCGAGAATACTCGGCTCTGCCTTTGGTGGAGTGTTATGCAGGGCAGTTGAACCAAGTGTTTATGAATTTACTGGTGAATGCGATCGATGCCCTCGAAGCTTCCTACGCTAGCCATACCCAAACTACTGACAAAGTTCTCAGCTATCGCCCCACGATCTGGATTGTCACCCAGTCAAACGACTCTGCAAGTATTTCCCAGCAAATTACAATTCGGATTCGAGATAACGGCAGTGGCATCTCTCCTGAATATCAAAAGAAACTCTTTGACCCCTTTTTCACTACTAAACCCATCGGTCGGGGGACGGGCTTAGGACTTGCTATCAGCTATCAGGTAGTAGTCGATCGCCATGGTGGGAAGTTAACTTTCAGCTCTCAGCCGGGAGAAGGTACAGAGTTTATCATCACCATTCCTGTCCATCAGAAAACTTCTCCGAAAACCACGACTGCAACCTTGCCACCCAGAGAGTCTTAAGAATTTAAGATTTTAAGCGATCGATCTCCCGTTGCAATTCCTCGATTTCTCGGCGGAGGCGATCGGCATCCCGTGAAGAGGTTTGAGAGTCCACATCTACGGAGCCTTCCTTAGTCATTTTTTGATAGTTACCCCGAAGAATTTCTTGGTATTCTGCCGACTCTGCCCACTCTTGGAGATAGTAGGGACGTTCCACTGGGAAGGGATGACTGAGAATGCTGCCGCCCTGACCACCGTTGTAGAGAAATAACTTATAAACCTGATTCAGCCCATCTTCATCTAACTGCCGATAGTCTGCCGACTGTTTCATAAATTCCTGCACACTACACTCATGGACATATTTACTACTGCCCCCGGCGACTTTCATCATGGTACGGATCACAGGCTCCATATCTCCCATGACTAACAAAGCGGCTCGATCGGAAGATAACTCTGCCTTGCGCCGCCATTCATAGAAAGCATAAACCAAACCACTACTCACCAGATTTCCCAGCCCAAAGGTCATTTCTCCCAAAGCCGAAGCCGCACTCACCGCCCACAATCCCATCTGGGTCAGGATACTATGACCGCATTTGATATGTCCCAACTCATGGGCAATCACTGTCCGAATTTCATCTTCCTTCAGCAGGTCTAACAACCCTGTATTCACGACAATGTAGGGGTTTTCCTTGCCTAGGGAATAACTATTAACTTCGGGGTTTTGGTTGACAAACAAAGCGGGTTCGGGGGACATGTCTAAATCCCGGACGCATTCTCGAAAAATACCGTAGAGAGTGGAATACTGCCGGGGGCCGACCCGGATATTATTTGCCATCAAATAGACAAACTGGGGGCGCTCGTAGATAAATTCCACAAATTTCCGGGCTACTAAATCAAAACCGGGAACGCTGCGGAGGGTCTGCTCGGCTTGGCGATCGAGGGGATGACGAAATGCTTCACTAGAGATGCCGGGATAGGTAGCCATAGATTTGGTAATTTCCAGATTTATGAGGTGATTACTCTTCTTAGTTTAAGCAATTTTCCTGCCAATCGGTTTGACAGCCCAGAATTAATGTGCCGTAATTTTGGGAAATACTGACCCAGACAGGGGGTGGTAGACTAGTGAAGTTGATGAAAGTTCATGGCGGTCGATCGCTGACCTGAGCATTTTCTGGAGCGTGTTCTCAATCATGTTCTACATTTTGCTCTCAATCATGAGCTGGAATCCGAACTTTTGCTGAGTAGAAAATCAGAGAATCTATGGAAATTATGAAAACCCTGCGGGGGACTAGGGATATTCTGCCCGCAGAAACTGTTGTGTGGCAACGGGTGGAAGCTACAGCCCGCCAGATTTTGACTAATGCTGCCTACGGAGAAATTCGCACTCCCATTTTTGAGCAAACTGAATTATTTGCCCGGGGGATTGGGGAGGCTACGGATGTGGTGGGGAAAGAAATGTATACCTTTCTCGATCGAGGCGATCGATCTCTGACCCTGAGACCAGAAAACACTGCCGGAGTTGTCCGTTCCCTGATTGAACACAAATTAATGGCTCTGGGAGGAGTGCAGCGCCTGTGGTACACCGGAGCCATGTTCCGCTATGAGCGCCCCCAAGCCGGAAGACAAAGGCAGTTCCACCAGATCGGGGCAGAGATATTTGGCAGCAATAATCCTAGAGCCGATGTAGAAGTGATTGCCCTCGCTACCCAAATTTTGCAGACCCTAGGCTTAAAAAATCTCCATCTTGATCTCAACTCCGTGGGCAATGGGGACGATCGCCAAGCCTACCGCCAAGCTCTGGTAGATTATTTCACGCCCTACCAAGCTGACCTAGACCCGGATTCCCAAGACCGCCTGACCCGTAATCCCCTCCGCATTCTTGATAGCAAGGATCCCAAAACTCAGGAAATTGCCCAAGCAGCCCCTAGTATTTTGGATTATCTCGGCACAAATTCTCAGCAACACTTTGCTCAAGTACAGGAATTGCTGGGGGATTTAGGGATTAGCTATCAGTTAAATCCTCGCCTTGTCCGGGGGCTAGATTATTATACCCACACGGCTTTTGAGATTATTTCCGATGATTTGGGGGCGCAGGCGACAGTTTGCGGCGGGGGGCGTTACGATAACCTGGTGGGACAGTTGGGGGGAGAAAATACGCCGGGGGTTGGTTGGGCGATCGGGCTGGAGCGGTTAATTCTCTTGCTGCAACAGTTGGGGGAAACTCCGGCAAATCAGTTAGATTTCTATGTAATTTCCAAGGGAGAACTGGCAGAAAAACAGGCAGTAGTTTTGACTCACAAACTGCGAACCCAAGGATTTAGTCTAGAACTAGACCTCAGTGGCAGTGCGATCGGCAAACAATTTAAGCGAGCCGATCGATCTAAAGCCCTAGCTTGTCTAATTTTGGGAGAGACCGAAGCTCAGAATGGCACAGTCCAACTCAAAATTTTAGCCACCGGGGAACAGAGATCGATCGACCAAGCCACGATCCTGAATGACCCCCAAGCTCTCCGTCAGGAATTAGCCCCAAATTAGCCCTGATTTCCTCCTGAAAGCCCCTTGACGTATTAGAATCAAGCAGAAGAATATTCACAAAATATCGAGTAAGTGGTAATTAGCCAACTCATAAATATTTATTCCAACGCTATTCTTGGATCATTCTAAATCTTATTCTAACGTAAGAAACATTGGGCGATCTTCAACTCTATATTTCAACCCTACATTAACGTTTACCTAATATCTAGTATTACCAAATAAGTCTCAAACTATTAAGTATCCAACTATTAAGAGAAAATTCTATCAGTATTTCTTGGATATCTTACCAATATCCGAAGTATGGCAAAATTTAGCCCTAGCTGGTATGTGACAGATCAGAAACAGGTACTGGCTAGCTACTAAACAGGTCAAGAAACAAATAACATAATTAGATATTAGAAAAACTAGACACGCTGACTCTAGATTAAGTTCCTTGATTTTCCTTGCTATTATTTCTCGATTAACTATTGTTTAGTCCTCAAGTTTAATCCCCAAAAAATCAGGAAACAGTTCCTCCTAAATCACGTCAAAACAAACAAAATTATTTAAACTGGTAAGCTCTATGAAAAGATCAGTAATTCGTAAATTTATAGCCGCAATTTTAGCTACCTTATCTTTCTCGATCGCCCTTATTAGTCACTCCCAGTCTAGTCTGTTTACGGCGGCGGAAGTGGATCAAAGCAAGTTTGTGGTGATGGCGATTCCCGCATCTCAAGGCAGTCTTTATCAATTAGTTATTGTTGAACAAATCACCAATTCTCGCAACTGCTGGAGTGAAAGTGGAATTAATCCCACCAGAGTTGAACCCCTACTATTACAGTTTGATTTTAGTGGTATTTGTGGGCGAGCGACTGATAGCAATGGTTACTCAATTCGCATGGGTGGACAAGATTTAGGCTTTAACTATAGTTTTAACTTTGTGAACCAAGGGAATAACTTAATTATGGTAGGTGCGGATCCTTTTAATCCCAGAGGTCCAAGAATAGAAATCGGCAGAACCAATGGCTTGATTGCAGCACCAATGAAAGTTATCTTAAACCCCGGCTGGCGGTTGACCAGAAGACTCTATCAAGGCAGTCCTTTGGGGCATCTGTACTTAACGAACGATCGCACCTTAGCCCAAGTAATTGCTAGTGGCGGTGGTACTGGTAATCCCACTCCTTCCCCAACTCCCACACCCACTCCGACTCCCACCCCTACACCTACTCCCACCCCAACTCCTACCGTAGGACCTCTGCCCTTCCCAGATATTGCTAACGATATCTATGTCAACGAAATTCGCCAAGCCGTTAGCCTCGGATTAATTTCTGGCTTTGAGGATAATACCTTTCGTCCCCGCGCCACTTTGACCAGAGAGCAACTGGTGTCGATCGTCTTTGATGGCATATCTAAAAATATCAGCAGTAATCTGAACCTCCCCACCAGACTAGTGGCGAATCCCTATCCCGATGTGGCAGCTAGTCGTTGGAGTGCAACCAAAATTCAGTGGGCAAAGGATAACCGGATTGTCAGTGGCTATGATGACGGAACTTTTCGTCCGGGACAGCCTGTAACTAGGGCTGAGTTGATTGCTGTACAGCGTAGGGCTGCGGAATATTCCCTAACTTTGCGGGGTCAACCAGCCCAAATTGTGCCGAGATTAACGCCGATCGCCTTCACTGATACAAGTACTCACTGGTCGGCTAGTTTGGTTAGTCAAATGTCTGGCTATTGTCGGGTAGCTTCTCCGGTCAATGAAACGGGGACTTTATTTGCTCCCAACAGTGCAACCCAGAGAAACTATGCGGCGGCAGCAACTCTGCGGATGATTAATTGCGTCAAAGCTAGCGGGACTTAGGGAAACATGGGGAGACATGATGATAGATTAGATTGGTTTCAATTAACCAACTTCAATCAACTAATAGTTACTGACTGATGAGAATCTTATTGCTCAGTGTGCATCCTCCCCAAGGTGGTGGCTCCGCCCATTCTAGTCAAGAGTTGGCTGTGGGATTACGGAGCCTCGGTCATTACGTTCTACACGTGGCTCCCTACCGTTCCCAGACCGATCGAGCTGATTATCCAGATTTACTCTGGTTTGCAGCAGATTTTCCTGATGGTTTGCAGATTACTCCAGAGGCTCAGCAGACGATCGACGATTATGTGCAGCAGGTGTATGTTGAGTATGGCAAGTTTGATTGGGTGATCTTGGGTCGGGAGTCTTTTCTGTGGCAGGTGCAGGCAATTCGGGCAGTCCACCAAGGCTCGATCGCTGTCATTGTCCGGGGTGCTTATATTAATAAATTGGTGAGTCAATCCCCAGAACTCCTAACCCAGCTACCAGAGGCAGAGTGCAAACTCAGAGAGCAATTAATTCAGCTTTACCGGAGTTGCGATCGGATCATCTGCATTGCCCAGCATCTTGTCACTTCAGTGCAGAAAGTAGTCGGGGAAGGAGAAATTCCAGTTACTTTTCTGCCCAACCCCATAGATTTATCAGATTTTACGGCGATCGCTCCACCCCGCCCTGCTCCCAACTCGCCGATCCAACTCTTCAT
>JAIMKT010000058.1:27762-27944 GCA_020692245.1 Microcoleus sp. GA_180221_E-2-1-MAG-45_12 | reverse complement strand
CGGTCTTGCTCAATCACCGAGACTATCCCCAAAGAGAAGACCTTGATGCTCAAGTTGCCAAAACTCTTAAGGACTATCAGGTGGATTTGGTGGTGATGGCGGGCTGGATGCGGCGGGTAACTCAGGTATTAATTGATGCGTTTCCCCAGAAGATAATTAATATTCATCCCAGTTTACTGCCG
>JAIMKT010000058.1:26648-27707 GCA_020692245.1 Microcoleus sp. GA_180221_E-2-1-MAG-45_12 | reverse complement strand
CGGGATGTACGGTGCATTTTGTGACTCTGGAGGTCGATCGAGGGCCAATGATTATCCAAGCTGCGGTTCCAGTTTTGCCCACAGATACGGCAGATAGTCTCCATGCCCGGATCCAAGTCCAAGAACACCGAATTATGGTCGAGGCGATCGCTCACCTTACGAATACTTTGAAATAGTTCTTTGAGATGATCTGGAAATAATTTTGCAGTAATTTTGAAAGTAATTTTGAAATAGTCTAAAACTCATGATTAGAGACGCTGTTCTAGAAGACTTACCCACCATTGTGGAAATATACAACAGCACGATCGCCGATCGCCTTGCCACTGCTGACACCGAACCGATCACTACCGCTAGCCGTGTACCTTGGTTTCATCAACATCAGAGCGATCGCCATCCTCTCTGGGTACTGGAGCAAGAGCAAAAAATTTGTGGCTGGTTGAGTTTGAGTGCTTTCTACGGCAGACCCGCCTATCGATCGACCCTCGAAGTCAGCCTCTACGTTTCCCCCAATCATCGCCAGCAAGGTATTGGCAAAAAACTATTAGCCCACGCTCTTAACCTCAGTCCATCCTTGGGAGTTGAAACTTTATTAGGATTCATTTTTGCCCACAATCACCCCAGCCTGAACCTATTTACAAAGCATGGTTTTCAAGTTTGGGGTCATCTCCCAGAAGTCGCAGAACTGGATGGTGTTAAACGAGATTTGAAAATTTTGGGATTAAAATTGTAGTATCACTCATGATTTAAGTTGGTTTTGCTAGAGTAGTTTTGTAGTAACGGCTTTAGCCGCTAGAAGGTTTACTCATGGCTAACAGACATTGTGGGCAGGGGAGAGAAAAATTGCTAAAGAAATTAAGAATCTTCGGACTGGGTTTAACGGCAGGAATTTTGGTAACGGGGCTGGTGTTGCCGATAGGGAGTAAGGTTCAGGCTCTGCCGCCGCCGGAAGATATTCCCGAAGAAATTGCTCGAACAGAAATTATTACCGAGGCTCGATCGCCCCTTGATGGTAGCCCCGTGACTGCGGCTGAATACGCCGAACAAACCACCCAACTCCAA
>JAIMKT010000058.1:0-26565 GCA_020692245.1 Microcoleus sp. GA_180221_E-2-1-MAG-45_12 | reverse complement strand
CCTGCCCTAGATTGCCAACTAAGATTAACCAAGTTTTACTCAAATTCTGCCCAAATTCTGCCCAAAGATAAGAAGAGAAAATCCTAAATGGGGAGTTTTTGGAGAAAGTTGAGAAAGTTCGGACTTGGTTTACAATTGTTTATAGCTGATTTACATTTATTTAACATTTCCCCCATAAATTATCCTCAATGATCGCCCCCGACCAAATAGACAGAATTGTAGGAAATCAACATCATAATCCCTTTGAAATCCTTGGCCCCCATGCCCTAGAGGAAAATGGTACTACCACATGGGTAGTGCGAGCCTATCTCCCCAAGGCGACGGCGGTAGTGGTGATTTTGCCAGAAGAAAGATTGGAATACCCCATGTATTCTGTCCATCACCCCCAGTTTTTTGAGTGCAAAATTGAGAATTCCCAATTAAGTAATTACCAGTTTCGAGTCCAAGAGGGCGATCGAGAAAGAATTATCTACGACCCCTACGCCTTTAAGTCTCCCCAATTCACAGATTTTGACCTGCATTTGTTTGGAGAAGGCAACCACAACCGGATTTACGAAAAAATGGGGGCGCACCTCACAGAGATTGAAGGTGTATCAGGGGTGTATTTTGCTCTCTGGGCGCCAAGTGCAAGGAATGTTTCCCTGTTGGGAGATTTTAATAGCTGGGATGGGCGAGAACACCAGATGCGAAAGGGACATACAGGCATTTGGGAGTTATTTATTCCCGGTTTAGGGGTAGGTAGTAGCTATAAATATGAAGTAAAAAACTGGGATGGGCATATCTACGAAAAGTCTGATCCCTATGGTTTCCAGCAGGAAGTCCGCCCCAAAACTGCCTCGATCGTCGCTGACCTCGATCGCTACCAGTGGCAAGATAGTGCTTGGCTAGAAAAACGCCGTCATCAGGAACCCCTAAAAAATCCGATTTCTGTCTATGAAGTCCACCTCGGCTCTTGGCTCCACGCAGCAGCAGATCAACCAGCCATCCTGCCCAATGGAGAAACTTCTCCTGCCGTCATTGTTGCGGAGCTTAAACCCCATGCCCGCTTCCTGACCTATCGAGAACTAGCAGAAAAATTAATCCCCTACGTCAAAGAGTTGGGCTTTACCCACATCGAACTTCTGCCTGTTGCCGAACATCCCTTTGATGGTTCTTGGGGCTACCAAGTCACGGGTTATTACGCCTGTACTTCTCGTTACGGTACTCCCGAAGACTTCATGTATTTTGTTGACCAGTGCCACCAGAATAATATCGGTATTATTGTCGACTGGGTTCCCGGACATTTCCCTAAGGATGGTCACGGTTTAGCCTTTTTTGATGGCTCCCATCTCTACGAACACGCTGATCCCCGCCAAGGAGAGCATAAGGAATGGGGAACGCTGGTGTTTAACTATGCCCGCAATGAAGTCCGCAATTTCCTTGTTTCCAATGCTTTGTTCTGGTTTGATAAATACCACATTGACGGGATCAGAGTAGATGCCGTGGCTTCCATGCTCTACCTCGATTACAACCGGAAGCCGGGGGAATGGGTGGCGAACCGCTACGGTGGACGGGAGAATGTGGATGCGGCGGATTTCCTGCGGCAGGTAAACCATGTGATCTTTAGCTATTTTCCGGGTATTCTCTCGATCGCTGAAGAATCCACAGACTGGCCGATGGTCTCTTGGCCGACCTACGTAGGCGGCTTAGGTTTCAACATGAAATGGAACATGGGCTGGATGCACGATATGCTGGATTATTTCCACATTGATCCTTGGTTCCGGCAGTTCCATCAGAACAATATCACTTTTAGCATGATGTACGCCTATAGCGAGAACTACATGCTTGCCCTCTCCCACGATGAAGTCGTCCACGGGAAGAGTAATATGCTGGGGAAAATGCCCGGTGATGAGTGGCAGAAATTTGCCAATATGCGTTGTCTCTATACCTATATGTTTGCTCATCCGGGGAAGAAAACCCTGTTTATGAGCATGGAGTTTGGGCAGTGGAGTGAGTGGAATGTATGGGCTGATTTAGAGTGGCATTTGTTGCAATACAAGCCCCACGAAAGTATGAAAACCTTTGTCAGTGATCTCAATCAGCTTTACCAGAGTGAACCAGCTTTGTATGCTCAGGATTTCTCTAGGGATGGGTTTGAGTGGATTGATTGTAGCGATAATCGCCACAGTGTGGTGTCTTTCCTGCGGTGGGATCACGAGAGTGGTCAGTTTGTGGTAGTTGTGTGTAATTTCACGCCCCAACCCCATGCCCATTACCGAGTCGGTGTGCCAACTGCTGGTTTCTATCAAGAGCTATTTAATAGTGATTCTAAGCAGTATGGAGGCAGCAATATGGGGAATTTAGGCGGAAAATGGACGGAGGAATGGTCATTTCATGGTCGTCCCTACTCCTTGGATATGTGCCTACCGCCTCTAGCTGTGTTGATCTTCAAGCTGGATACTCAAAAATCTCATTCTTAATCGTTCATCAACGCTGAATGGAAACATGATTTGCCGATCGCAAGACTTACCAAGAGGGCGTAAAGCCTTACGCCCCTACAAATTTTCATAGATGTGATCAGTAACGCCGTTAATCAAATCCCGATCAATCAACGGTGGTTGTTATCCACCCTACTTAGTCTCTAGGAGTTTAGTCAGAACTTATGAGTTTGCAATTACTGGTGGGCTTAGGCAACCCAGAACCCAAGTACGATCGCACCCGCCACAATATTGGTTTTGCGGTGGTCGATCGCTTGGCAAGCCTCTGGGGGGGGACATGGAAGGAGCAGCGAAAATTCCAAGGTTTATTTACGGAAGTTCAAGGTTCCCACAAAGAATCTATCAAGCTCCTCAAGCCCCTAACCTACATGAATCTATCAGGGCAGTCGATCCGAGCCGTCACAGATTGGTATAAATTCCCGCCAGCATCCGTGCTAGTGATCTACGATGATATGGATTTACCCTTGGGCAAAATTCGCCTCCGGTTATCAGGTTCCGCTGGGGGGCATAATGGCATGAAGAGTACGATCGCCCATCTGGGGACTGATCAATTTCCCCGCCTCCGCATCGGTATTGGTAAGGCTGACGGCAATAAGGAAACGGTTTCCCACGTTTTGGGTAAATTTGCGCCAGAGGAAACCAAGCTCCTCGAAGGAGTGTTGCAAATGGTTACAGAATCCGTAGAAGTTAGTCTCAAAGATGATCTGGCAAAGGCGATGAATATTTACAATAACAAAATAGTTGTTTAGTAATTGCTCGATCGTTACTGAATAAGCTACGGGATTATTACTTGATAGTTTCTCTGGCAGTTAACTCTAAAGTTATCTCGTGCTGCATTGCCAACTTGTACCTATTTGGAATAAAAGTGGAAATACCAACCTTTAGACCTAATCGGGGTGTTACCCTAAGTATTGCGAAGAGGTTGACCTCAAGTAACCACCCTAGAAATTATGCCTAGAAACTACGCCTAGAAATTATCCCTAAAAAACTATGGTGACGCTCCTCTTTTCGGCAATTTAATATTTCAAGTAAGGAGAAATAGAAAGTAATGAATACTCTCAGTACAGCAGCTTCTGCAAATAATACAGAGTTTGGTGGTCGGATGTTTGTCTATGAAGTCGTTGGTCTCCGCCAAAATCAGGCTAGCGATCGAGCAAACTATTCCATTCGTAAAAGTGGCAGTGTCTTTATCACTGTGGCTTACAATCGGATGAACGAAGAGATGCGCCGCATTGCCCGTTTAGGAGGAAAGATTCTCAGTATCAAACCCCTAGTTAGTCCGGCGGAATTTATCCCTCAGGGTTCGGTTTTGGCTACAGAAACTGCCCCAGCCTCATCTCCCGAAGTTCCCCAAGAAGCTCCAGCCAAAGCTCCTAAGAAGGAAAAGCGGGATGTGCCAGTAAATACCTATCGCCCCAATAAACCCTTTGTTGGCAAATGTCTCAGCAATGAGGAACTAGTCCGGGAAGGCGGAGAAGGTACAGTCCGCCATTTGACTTTTGATTTAGAAGGTAGTGATCTGCACTACTTAGAAGGACAAAGTATTGGGATCATTCCCGATGGCGAAGATAAAAATGGCAAGCCCCACAAATTGAGATTGTATTCGATCGCATCCACTCGCCACGGCGATCGGGGTGATGACAAAACCGTATCTCTCTGTGTCCGCCAACTAGAGTATAAAGATCCCAAAACTGGTGAAAAAATTCAAGGGGTTTGCTCTACCTTCCTCTGCAACCTCAAGCCCGGCGATGATCTCAAAATCACTGGTCCCGTCGGCAAGGAAATGCTTCTCCCTGAAGACCCAGAAAGCAACGTCATCATGATGGCAACTGGTACAGGCATTGCTCCCTTCCGGGCGTACCTCTGGCGGATGTTTAAGGAAACCCATGAAGATTACAAATTCAAAGGTAAGGCATGGTTATTCTTTGGAGTTGCCTACACACCGAATATTCTGTACAAGGAAGAATTGGAAGCCTTACAAGCGGAGTTTCCCGATCAATTCCGGATTACCTACGCCATTAGCCGGGAGCAGAAAAATGCGGATGGCAGCAAAGTCTACATTCAAAGCCGGATTGCTGAACATGCTGATGAAGTGTGGGAATGGATTCAAGATGAAAAGACTCACACCTACATCTGTGGACTCAAGGGCATGGAAGGTGGCATTGATGAAGGGCTATCTGGGGCGGCTGGGAAGTTTGGCATTACTTGGTCTGACTACCAGAAACAACTCAAGAAAGCCGATCGCTGGCACGTGGAAACCTACTAAGCTGCTTACCCAAGTTTAGGACTTAGGATTCTTCAGGGTTAGAAATCATAACGGGTTCTTGGTAAAGGGGGACGGTAAAGGTGACAGTAGAGCCTAGCCCTTCCCCCATACTGTAGAAATTCACGACTCCACCCATAGCTTCGATCAGGCGCTGGGAAATAGCTAAACCCAAACCTGTGCCGCCGTACTGCCGAGTGCGGGAACCGTCTACTTGGGAGAAAGATTGAAAGAGCCGATCCTGTTTCTCTAGGGATACCCCAATCCCTGTATCTGCCACTTGAACCTTGACACTACCAGGAAATTCTTGATTGTGAAATTTGACTTTCTTTCTTTGAATTTCTGCCGAAACCGTTACCCCGCCCTCGTGGGTAAATTTAATAGCATTACCAGCTAGGTTTAAGAGGATTTGCAAAAGGCGCTGATAGTTGCCATAGACTACGATCGAGTCCCTTGTGGATGGAGTTTCAATCATAAAGCTAAGATTTTTCTGCTCGGCTTGATTTTGGATAAAATCTTCTAAATCCTTCATCAATTCCTCTAGGCGCACCGGGGAGAAATCCAACTCCATTTTGCCTGCTTCAATTTTGGCAAGGTCAAGAATATCATTAATCAGATTCAACAGATGAATTGCTGACTTGTGGGCTTCTTCAATAAATTCATTCTGTTCCTCTGGGTCATCGGCCATCCCCTCTAGAACTAACTTTAGAAACCCAATAATCCCATTCAGGGGAGTCCGCAGTTCGTGGGAAGTGTTGGCAAGAAATTGGCTTTTGAGGCGGGAGGCTTCCTCGGCTTGAACAATGGCTTCTTGGAGGTCTTTGTAGAGGGTGGCGTGGGCGATCGCTGTGCCTACTTGATCGGCGAGGTCTGCCACTAGATCAATCTCCGCAATAGTCCACTGCCGCCGTCGATCGCACTGCTGCAAACTAATCAAGCCATTGGGTTCATTCTGATAACAGGTCGCCACCAGCATTTCCGACTGTTGATCAAAGGTATCGGGGCTGATCTGCTCCATGACGAA
The DNA here is from genome assembly GCA_020692245.1 of Microcoleus sp. GA_180221_E-2-1-MAG-45_12. GTDB lineage: Bacteria > Cyanobacteriota > Cyanobacteriia > Cyanobacteriales > JAAUUE01 > JAAUUE01. The sequence goes on along the minus strand of JAIMKT010000058.1, from coordinate 20,801 downwards.
GGGTTCCCGCCGTAACAGAGCTTGGTGTAGGTATTCGTGTTCCGTGAGGTTCATCCGTTGACCGATCACGGAGCGAAAAGGCTCTTGGACGTACTCAGCTTGGACTTGGAGTTTTTTGTTTTCTTGATTGTAGGTATAGATTAAACAACGATTTACCCCCAGAGCCTCCCCTAAACTATTCACCGTCTGGTGCCAAATGGTATCTAGATCGAGGGTACTACGGACTTTTTTAGCAATTTTTGTGAGGAGCTTGTAGTAGGGATCCTGCCCCAAGAGCATTTCGGCTTCCTGTCCAGCTATATTAGTTAGGTAGGGAACTTGACGACCCATGACTAAGACTTTATCCGTACTCCCATCTGTCCCCAAAATAGGCGCAATCACCAAATCAAACAGAAACTTTTTATCTTGGTAACTAAATTCGTACTGACAGCGCTTAGGTAACTGTCTGGAGAGGACTAACCTAATCCTTTCACAGTAAGAATCTAGAGCAGTAGGGCTGAAGGTGTTTACCATCAGTTGTCCCTGAATTTGCTCAGGGAATAAACCATACTTTTCAGCTTCTTGCCAGTAAAAGGAGATGTAACGTCCAGCAGCATCTTGAGTAAATACTACTTCAGACACCAGACCCTCCAGCAGGATTGCATTATTCAGGGCAGGGGCAGTTTGCATGGGCATATTCCTAGGCTTGGGTACTTGAGCAACTGGAAAATTAAAAGGATAGATAGGAAAAGCCAAACACCTTTCTTAAAAACCTTCCTTAAACATATTAACTAAAATATATTAACTAATCATTCCATTCGCCACGGGGGGGGACAGGAGGATTTCGATCGAGATATCTTGTTAATTCCTGCTCTCGATCGCGCTCACCTCGGAGCCACTGCCGGATAGCCGTCTCAATAATCTTGCTAGGGTCGTTGGTCAGATGCTTTAGTTGCTCTAACAAGTCTGCATCCAGATGGATGGAAATTTCTTCTTGGTCGTTGGTACGAGTAGCTGGAAATGGTTCTTTCATGGATATCCTCAAGTTTACTTAGTAATTATTTTAACAATTCCCGATTTTGCTTTGATATGTAGGCGAGAAAACATTAAAATACATTAAGTAAATTCTTTATTACCTGCATTTTATCGACATTTATTATTAAATATTGCGGCATTGACCAATACAGCTATGACTGACGTTCCTGTTTCCCGAATTCGTAATTTTTCGATCATTGCCCACATTGATCATGGCAAATCAACTCTAGCAGATCGGCTGTTGCAAGTCACGGGGACTGTCGGCGATCGCCAGATGAAGGAGCAGTTTCTGGATAACATGGAACTAGAAAGGGAACGGGGCATTACCATTAAACTCCAAGCCGCTAGAATGAATTATACCGCTAAAGACGGGGAACAGTATGTCCTGAACCTGATTGACACCCCCGGACATGTGGATTTTTCCTACGAAGTCTCCCGAAGCTTGGTTGCCTGTGAGGGAGCCTTGCTGGTGGTGGATGCTTCCCAGGGCGTAGAGGCTCAGACCCTAGCTAATGTGTACCTAGCTCTAGAGCATAATCTGGAAATTATTCCCGTCCTCAACAAAATTGACCTGCCGGGAGCAGAACCCGAAAAGATTCGAGCCGAAATTGAAGAGGTGATTGGTTTAGATTGTAGCGGGGCAATTTTAGCTTCAGCAAAGGAAGGAAAGGGCATTGATGAAATTCTGGAAGCGATCGTCCACCTGATCCCGCCCCCGGCGGAGACGGTAGATCAACCCCTGCGGGCTTTGATTTTTGATAGCTATTACGATATTTATCGGGGAGTGGTGGTCTACTTTCGGGTCATGGATGGCAAGGTGAAAAAGGGCGACAAGATCCGCCTGATGGCTTCGGGGAAAGAATACGTCCTCGATGAAGTGGGAATCCTCTCACCGGGACAGGTACAGGTGAACGAACTCCACGCGGGGGAAGTAGGTTATCTCGCCGCCGCCATTAAAGCTGTGGAAGATGCTCGGGTTGGGGATACCATCACCCTTGCCAATGCTCCTGCCGCCGAACCTCTGCCCGGTTATACCCAAGCCAAACCTATGGTCTTCTGTGGACTCTTCCCCACGGATGCTGACCAGTTCCCCGATCTCCGGGAAGCCCTAGATAAGCTCAAGCTCAACGATGCTGCCCTTGCCTACGAACCAGAAACTTCTAGTGCGATGGGCTTCGGTTTCCGGTGTGGTTTCCTCGGTTTGCTGCACATGGAAATTGTCCAAGAGCGTTTGGAGCGGGAATACAACCTCGACCTGATCGTCACTGCGCCTTCGGTGGTGTATCGGGTGACGACAAACAAGGAAGAAATTGTTTTTATCGACAACCCCAGTACCCTGCCTGCCCCCAATGAACGGATCAGAATCGAAGAACCCTACACCCAAGTGGATTTGATTACCCCAGAGGAGTATGTGGGGACGTTGATGGAGTTGTGCCAAAATCGCCGGGGAATTTTCAAGGATATGAAGTACCTAACGGCGGGACGGACGACCTTGATCTATGAACTGCCCCTAGCGGAGGTGGTGACGGACTTTTTTGACCAGATGAAATCCCGCACACGGGGTTATGCCAGCATGGAATACCAGATTATTGGCTATCGAGAAAATCATCTGGTGAAGCTGGATATCATGATCAACGGAGATCCGGTGGATGCTTTGGCGGCGATCGTCCATCGAGATAAAGCCTACGCCATGGGCAGGGGTCTCACAGAAAAACTCAAGGAACTGATTCCCCGCCACCAGTTCAAGATTCCCATCCAAGCCTCGATCGGCAGTAAGGTGATCGCCAGTGAGCATATTCCCGCCCTCCGCAAAGACGTATTGGCAAAGTGCTACGGGGGAGATATTTCCCGGAAAAAGAAACTATTGCAAAAGCAAGCTAAGGGTAAGAAACGCATGAAGTCGATCGGGACTGTCGATGTGCCACAGTCGGCATTCATGGCGGTGTTGAAACTAGACAGCTAGTAAATGGCAATAACCTAAATTTTGGCAGCAAACCCTATGCCCAAAACCTCACCGGAAGATACCCAAGAACCAACATCTAAGGCTGATACTCTAGCACCCCGCAGGTATGTAGAGAAAATTGCTCAATCTGTGATCCGGTGGTCGCCCTTGAGTGGGACTACTTGGCTGGTAGGTCATGCAATCCTGAGCCAAGATTGGTTGATGGCACTGATTTTGTTTCCGGTGACAACAGTTTGTGCAGTTTGGTCAAGTTATAGCGAAGCCTTTACTGAAAAACTGATAGAGATTTATCGAGGACGAGGTATCAGTGATGCAGAGGGATTAGTTAAATGGAAAGATGCTCTGGATGAAACAATTAAGTGGCAGCTTTCGGGGTTTGACCAGAAATATCTGAAGTGTCAAGGAAGTCAATGTAGTGAGCAAATTACCGAAGGCTTTACTCCCCAAGGGTTGTTTGTGGCGGATTTAGAAGATGTGTTTGTGCCGTTGGCAATTAGTCGAGAATTTATTCATTGCGATGATGGGCGGAGATTACCCATGCAACCGGGCTTAGGAGGTCAGAATATTGAACAAATGACCACAGAAGCAAATATTTGGCAGTTATTGGCTGAGACTCCCCAGCGACAATCCCTAAGACAGATGGCGATTTTAGCCTATGGTGGCTACGGTAAAACTACACTCCTGAAGCACATCACCTATACCTATGCTACGGGCAGGCAAGGACGCTACAAAGCCCCTAAGCTGATCCCAGTGTTGTTGTATCTTCGTAAATGGCAGAAAGTGATTGCCGAAGAAAAACCGACTCTACCGGATTTGATTATTAAGCATCATTTCCCCAGCCTCCCCGGCGGTCAAGACCTGGAAGCACCTCCCCACTGGGCAAAACTGTTACTCAAAAAGGGGAAAGCTCTAGTGATGTTTGATGGCTTTGATGAAGTTGCGCCATCTCTGCGTCCCGCCGTCAGCCAATGGATTACTGAGCAAATGCAGAACTATGGTAAGCCAGTGTTTATTCTCACCTCACGCCCCGGCGGCTACGACCACTACACTGCCGAAAAGCCAAAAACTAAGCTCCGGGTTTTACCTTTCAATTCGCAGCAACGGCAGGAATTTATCACCAAATGGTATGTTGCCCAAGAGAGCATCGTTCGCGATCGACAGAAAAGGAAACAAGCCCAGCAATCAGCCACTGAGAAATCGGCAAACTTGATCCGGCAAATTGAGCAGCAGCCAGAACTAGCGGATATGGCAAAAAATCCTCTGCTCCTAAACATGATTGCTTTCTATCATCGTAGCCGTTCTGGTCAGGAGTTGCCACCCTATCGAGCGGCTCTCTACAAGGAAATTTGCAAGGTGCAGTTAGGAGACAGACCAATATTTAAGTTGATTGATTTACCCCTAGAGGCTGGGGAGAGTCAGCAGGTGTTGCAAACTTTGGCGCTGGAAATGATGCACCAAAATCAAGAGCGATTAACCAAGGCAGAAATGATCCAAATTGTGGATCCGAGGTTAAAAGCAGTGGGGGCGACGGTGGAAGGGGAGAATTTTGTGGATCTGATTGCAGAAGTTAGTGAGTTGTTGGTGGAACCAGAAAAGAATGAATACGAGTTTGCCCATTTGAGCTTTCAGGCATTTTTGGCGGCGAATGAAATTATGCACCGGGATGCAGAAGATTTGCTGGTGGAGAAATGGCAGGAGGATTGGTGGAAAGATACGATGCTATTTTATGCAGGCTCAGTGAGAAACCCTAGTAGTTTTTTGAGAAAGCTATTAGACAAAGGAGAAGAAGCGGTAAGTCTTGCGGATGCCTGCCGGAAAAATACTTCCAAGAAAATTGACCGGAGCATAGAAATCCAGCTAAGGGGAATTGATTCCCAGATCGGCAAGCTGCGCTACGAGAAGCTGGAGGGGTTCTTGAAAAATGGGCAGTGGAAAGAGGCTGACAAGGAAACTTTTCAAGTTATGTTGGAGGTTTTGGGGAAGGAAAAGGATGATTATTTTACACGGGAGGAGTTGTTTAACTTTCCCTGCAAGGATTTGTTGAAGATAGATGGGCTGTGGTTGCAATATAGCAAGATAAATGGAGTGAGCAAGTTTGGCTTTAGTCTCCAGAAAGAAATTCTCAAAAAATGCGGCTACAAATTAGATGGCAGCGATCCACCATCAGAAGTTTTGAATGATTTTTTAGATGAAGTCGGCTGGAGAGATAAAAAGACAGAGAAATGGCATGACCCCACTTATATTTTAGATATAAGTATAAAGACAGGAAACCTCCCTAGGTATGGTGAGTTGGGTGGGTGTAATTCTTCTATCACATCGAGACTTGCGAATTGTAGCAGATAAGGCTTTCAGCGAGTTGTAGAACATTTCACCGATCCTTGTTTTCCACGCCAGAAAACGCTTTAACCATTGCCCCGGTCTTCTGACTCCTTTATTTACTGACAGTCTTAGTTATGCACGTCATCACCCGGAAACGACTTAATGAATTTGCGTTAAAATATCCAGAGACAAAAAGTGCTTTAGCTCGTTGGTATCAAATCATAAAAGTAGGTAGATTTAATTCTTTTGTCGAGTTGCGTAGAGAATTTCCTAGTGCTGACCAAGTTGATAACCTTACAGTATTTAATATTAGTGGAAACAACGTCCGGTTAATTGCCGCTATTCATTACAATCGTCAAAAACTTTATATTCGAGCAGTTCTAACTCACACCGAATACGATCGAGGCACATGGAGATAAATTGGGAGGTAAATTAAATGTTAACTATGACCGAAACTCAGAAACTATGGCAACCCCTTGCCCAACAGTTAGTAATTCCCCACGATGAAGCTAGTTATCAAGAACTGGTTGCATGGCTAGATAAGCTCATTGATGAAGTTGGGGAAAATGAACAACACCCCCTAGCCTCCTTGATGGATATTATTGGTATTTTAATTGAATATTATGAAAACGAAAATATTCCTGAGATCGAATTCTCAAAATCAACATAAAGTAATTAGCAGATAAGTGGGCATCCGGGGACAGTGCATAAACACCAGATATCTACAAAATAAATTCTGCCATTTCTAGACCATCATCGTCAGTTCGCAAGCGCTTTTTCTCGATGTCGATCGGCGAATCATTGCCATTGATAATCTGCTGCAAACTTAGCTCTGGATGTTTTTGCAAAATATTTAATACAGCCAAGAAATCCCGAACAATTTCTCCCGGTGTTAACAAAATTTCTGCTCCCAAACGATTACTTAGAGCCTCCATAAATTCTTCTAATTGCGATTTTTTGAGTAAGTTATTTTGCTCATGATAATTGCTATAAACTTCCATGAGATGATTAAGCAAACTGAGGATTTCTGGTCGAGTTAGAGACCCGACTTGAATCACCGGACTTGCTTCGTCAATCATGCCCGGCTTCACAAATTGGCTTTTATTGGTACGGCGCTGCCAAGCTGGATCATTAAATAAACCTCGCTTTGGATCTTCCAGAAACTTGGGAGTTGCCCCAATAATAATCCCTAGGTGTTCTGCCTTGCCTTGCATGGTGTCATTGAAGATGGCAAGTAATTTATCGTAGTTGTGTTGGCGAGAGGTGGGGTGATTGATTTTCCAGAGATGAACGGCTTCATCCAAAATAATAATCAAACCTTGATAACCAATATCCGTTGCAAACTTTGCCAAAATTTTTAGGTAGTCATACCACGTACTATCATCAATAACTACCCGGACATTTAAGGCACTTTTGGCTTCCATTTTGCTCGTAAATTCTCCCCGGAGCCAACGCAGAGCGGCATCTTTTTGGTGGGAATTCTCCTCCGAGCGATGACCCCGCCAATAGTTGATAATTACCGTAGCAAAATCAAAACCGTGGACTAATCCTTCAATATTTTTAATAGTTAGGAGAATTTTTGATTCTATCTGTTGATCAAAGTTTTCATCTTCAGGACGTAAACCAGTTTCTTGGACAATTTGGGTTTGAATATTGCTAATCCAGCGCTCTAGAACTAGGGGTAAGGCTCCACCGTTGGGATGGGTTTTTGTGGCAATGTTGCCCATGAGTTCTCGATAGGTCGCTAGTCCCTGCCCTTCTGTCCCGGCTAGCCGTCGATCGCTCGACAGATCCGCATCTGCCACGACAAAATTGCGATCCATGGCATAGTTACGAAATAGCTGTAATAAAAAACTTTTTCCTGAACCATAACGACCAATGACAAACCGAAAGGAAGAGCTGCCTTCCCGGATATATTCCAAATCTGAAAGCAAAATTCCCAGTTCTTTGGTTCTGCCCACGGAAATATATTCCAACCCTACCCTAGGCACAACCCCAGCCCCTAGGGAGTTGAGGAGAGCATGGGAAACTCTTTTTGGTATCTTTGGTTTAGACATTAATTAATGACAAACTAGCTATTAACTAGGAATTGAATGGAGATTAGTAGAGAGGATTTAGGGTGTTCAGGGCATTATTTAATATGCTTGATCAAGTATGGCTAATAGTAGCAAATATTTGTTGTAGATTTTGGAGGTATTCTGTCTCGGCGATCGAGGGAGGGTTAGAGCCGGGGTCAATAATCAAATCATTAATAGTTGCTAAAGCTAACTCATTGATGCCATCAATTAATAATTCGGGCATGGTGATCTGAGACTGAGCAATTTGTTTAATCAGCGCATTGGGATTATTTTGTTCAGCGATCGCCCGGAGAATTTCTATTTCTACCCTAGTTAATTTAGCTGCAAATTCTTGCCATTCTTGGGGCAGTTTCTTTTTTTTGGGGCGGGGTTTTGAGGCATTATTTGGCTGAGATATCGGCTGGCTTCCATAAACCTCTGATGGCTTGGGATAAGGAGTGAGGGCGATCGAGTCTAGAGGAGTTTCTAGTTCTTGAATCTTGCTTTCTAAATTATTTAACTGAGCCTCTAGTTGCAGCTTAAATTCTTGCATGACATCCACATCTTGCTCCAACTCCCGCACTTCCAGTTCTACTTGCTTTTTGCGTTCACTCAGGGAAGCAACCAACATTTCTAAATTCATCCGTTGCTTTTCCAACTGCAAAATCCGAGTCTGGCGTTCTTGGGCATCTTCTTCAATCTGCCGATTGTACTTATCCAAACTGAGGAGATCACCATTTAACTGCTCTTTATAATTTCGCTGCACAGCGATCTGATTTTGCAATTTACCCAATTCAGCTTGGAGAAACCGAGTATGACTCTCTACCTGCTGGTGTTGGTAAACTATCTGGGCTAGAGATTCCTGCATTTGTTGTTCATAATCCTGTAGATCGAGAATATTTCCCTCCAAGACTGTAATAATTTTGCGTTGATTTCCCAACTGCTGCCGCCCCACCGCCGCCAAGCCTAAAAATCCAGAAATGAGAGCCACAACACTACCCCCCAAGGCAGATTGCCAGCTTTGGTTAGCAATAAAACTAAATAGAAAACCTGCCCCTAAGACCACTTGGCAGAACAGAGATAAATTAATTACCATACTTTCGTTGATTAACTCCTCATATAGTTCTGGATAAATAGGTGCATGATTTCTAATTGGATTATTTCTAAGAATACTCCTAAATTTTTTCCACAGATGCTCCTATATTTTTAGCTCAATTTGGGGAGGTTTAACCTAGATATCCAGCCCCCAATCCCTAGAACTTGATATTAGAAATTACTACTAGCAAACTAAAACCCAGTAAATTAAACCTAAAATTTATCCTTATATGTTCCATTCTTAATTACATAAAATAAACACTCAAAAGGGAAACATCATCTTCAAAATCATCTTCTGGGTTCATGGTTGCAACTCTGCTTAATACTTGATCGAGGTCGCTGCCAGTAGGATTTGTAGATTGATCAAGGACTTGGATAAAGTTATCTAGCCCCCAAATTAGACCATCAGGCTGGATGAGTTCATAGATGCCATCACTAAAAATGTAGAGGGTACTGCCCTGAGCAACAGTGCATTGGGCTTGGGTGTAGCTGGGTTCGGGGAACATACCGATCGGCAAACCGGGGGTTTTGAGTTTTTCGGTGGAGCTATCAGCTTTTTGGGTCACGAGGATGCCCGGTGGATGCCCAGCACTGGCGTAGGTAAGTTGGCGAGTGGTTTTGTGATAAACCCCGTACCAGATGGTGAAGTATTTATCATTGCGCTCAGTGATCTGAAAGGCTTCATTGAGTCCGACCAGTACGGATTGGGGTTGGTGGTAGTCCACACCTCCTAAGGCTCGAGAGCGGAGGAGATTCATGACCGAAACTGAAGGAAGGGCTGCCCGGAGTCCATGCCCTGCCACATCTAGCAAATAAAGAGCGAGATTTTCTTCATCTAACCAAAAATAATCAAAGCTATCGCCGCCCAACTGCCGGGAAGGAATAAATCGGACATCAATCACCACCGGGGGTTCCGTGAGTTTATCAGGGAGGATCGATCGAACGTATTCGGCGGCTTCGGCTAGTTCTGCTTCGAGGATTTGTTTTTGTTCCGTCAGGTCTTGGTTGAGTTGGTGGAGACGCAAACCCGCCCGGACTCTTGCCTTGAGTTCATTCATCTCGATCGGCTTACACAAAAAGTCATCAGCCCCAGCATCTAACCCCTTCACCCGGTCTTCCACGGAACCCAAGGAAGTCAGCAAAATAAAAAACGTGGTGGACAGGTCAGCCGTATTCTTAATCGCTCGACACACTTCTAGCCCGTTCATCCGGGGCATCACCCAATCACAAATTACCATAGCTGGTCGGAGTTGCTGGGCATTTGCCAATCCTACCTCCCCGTCACTAGCCACTGTCACATCGTAACCTTGACTTTTTAAGGTTCGTTTTAGTAGCAGTTGAATTGCCGGATCATCATCAATAATTAAAATTTGATTCATAGCATGGAAAGTGGCAAATCATGGTCATGAAGATTCCTGCTCCTAGTGCCACAAATGATGCAACCCATGATGCAAGACATTATATTCGATAGACTCAGCATACGGGTTTCCAGTAGGAGTTTCACATTGTTTAAGTATAGTGTGAATTACACCGCTACTATATCATAATCAACGGTTCCCCTAGGCTGCAATCAAGGGTTGAAAAGTACGGGGTTTAATCAGGGCTTCAACAATTCGATCGCTTGCCATTCTTGCTCCCGAAAGATTCCGGGCTGTCGGTCCAATTTGCAGAGCTGCCAAACCACCCATGAGATAGAGTTCACAATTTCCCCACCGGAGATGGGTTGTCAAAACTGGCAGACCGTTAACGACTTCTAGGGGGTTGGTGACTAGCAGAGGTGCAAGGAGTGGTTGTTCCTGTACTTTTAAGGTGGAACCCGTGGCTAACCAGAGGCGATCGACTGCCAATTTTTCACCATTGCTACAGCCTAGTTGCCAATTATCATCCAAACTATTTGCTAAATTTGCCCCTAAATTATTTCCCTGATCTCCAGCACCAGAAACCCAGTGAGCTTGTTTAATTTCACAATTTTCCATAAATTCGATCTTGCCTTCAGCCCGGAGACGGCGGAGATGGGTGAATACGGCAGGAGTTAGGGAGCCGCCATTGCGAGCATTGATCACAGTTTGCGATCGAGTCAGCCAGCAACTTTCTTGCTGAAAATCCTTGAGATATTTTGGTCCTAGCCAACCAGGATCCGCATCAAAAAACTTTTCATAAAATACCCGCCGAGCCATTATGGTGACTTTTGCTCCTCGTTTTGCCGCCCCGATCGCCAAATGTCCACTAGTTAAACCACTGCCGACAATTAAAATTTTTTCGCCCCGACAATGCAGGGTTCTTAAGTCTACCTCGCTGGAATGCTGGAGGCGATCGCTGGGATAGGGAGTTGAGATTCCTTGCACCCAATCAGGCAAAAATTTTCTGCCCCCGCCATGAGCCACGACAACCCGCCGTGCCAAGACAAGGGAACCATCCCCTAACCAAAGCTGAAATCCCTTTTCTAGAGGGACGATCCTTTCCACCTGAGCCTTTACTAGATGATCTTGGAGTTGATGCTCTTGGATGAGGCGATCGCAAAAATCTATAAACAACTTAGTGCCGGGTAAATCGTAGGGGGGATAAAGCTCTTGGGCATGGGTTTGGGCAAAGTCTCTCAGGGTAAAGGGGTTGGGGGCGGGATGATGGACGGCGGGCGATCGAAGATGGGGAATTTCTAAGGCTGCAAACTGCTGTTGCCACTGGGACAACCACCCACCACTGGGGTCAAAAAAACACAGGCGATTTCCCCAAGTCTTGCGTTTTTGCAGTAAATGAGCTGCCAAAGTCAGAGCATGGGGGCCAGCTCCAATGACAGCAATATCAAGAGAATTTAAAGATGAGGATAAATACTTGGGGGCGGCAGTTTCAGGCATTGCAATTAGGCAGCAAGGTAAGTTGAGCTAAAGAATTAAGTAAAAAAATATTGTGACAATCTAGCAATAATTTTATGATAACGATTCTCATTATTATTCTATAATAACTAAAGAAGTTCCCAACCAACCGCAGATTATGACTGAAGTATTAGCAGACCCAAGTAAAGCCTTATCTAATGCAGGATTACCCCACGGAGGATCAGCCGCACCGGAATTAGACCCAGAGACAACCCAAGAATCAGCCCCTCTACCAAGCTCCCAGCCCATCGCTCAAAGACCCCGCCGCCTGCGCCGGACAGCAACCCTCCGAACCATGGTTAGGGAAACTAATTTGCAAATCTCCGACCTGATCTATCCCCTATTTGTGATGGAAGGGGAAAATCAAAAAGTGGAAATTGCCTCCATGCCCGGTTGTTATCGCTACACCCTAGATTTATTACTGGAAGAAATTCACCAAGCCTCCGAGTTGGGGATTGGGGCGATCGCTCTATTTCCCCTCATTCCCGAAACCCAAAAAGATAACCTAGGGACAGAAAGCTATAATCCCCAAGGCTTAATTCCCCGCACCGTCCAAGCCATTAAACAGGCTGTCCCGGAAATTTTGATCATCACCGATGTTGCCCTGGATCCCTACAGCAGTGCAGGTCACGATGGCATAGTTGAGGACGGCAAAATTCTCAATGATGAAACCGTCGCCGTTCTGGTCAAACAAGTCCTAGCTCAAGCCGCCGCCGGGACTGATTTTGTGGCTCCTTCCGATATGATGGATGGTCGGATCGGGGCAATTCGTCACGCCCTTGATGCCGCAGGCTGGATTAATGTGGGTATTCTCGCCTACTCTGCCAAATACGCCTCTGGTTACTACGGACCTTTTCGGGATGCTTTGGATTCTGCCCCGAAATTTGGGGATAAAAAGACCTATCAAATGGATCCAGGCAACTCCCGTGAAGCCCTCAAAGAAATTGAACTTGATATTACTGAAGGGGCAGATATTTTGATGGTCAAACCCGCCCTTGCTTACCTAGATATTATTTGGCGGATTAAACAACGGACGAATTTGCCGATCGCTGCCTATAACGTCAGTGGTGAATATGCCATGATCAAAGCGGCGGCGGCTCAAGGTTGGATTGATGAAAAGCAAGTAATTTTGGAAACCCTCACCAGCATGAAACGAGCAGGAGCAGATTTAATTTTGACCTATTTTGCTAAGGAAGTTGCCTTAATCTTGCAATAACTAACAAACCTAAAATATGACTAATATCTACAACAATCTGATCCCTAAGCGGGGAATGCCGATTACAATTATTACCGGATTTTTGGGTAGTGGCAAAACTACCCTTCTTAATCATATTCTCAATAATCAACAGGAGTTAAAAGTTGCTGTTTTGGTTAACGAATTTGGAGATATTGATATTGATACCCAGTTATTAATCTCGATCGATCAAAATATGGTACAACTCAGTAATGGTTGTATTTGTTGCACTATCAATGAAGATTTAGTTGATGCTGTCTATAAAGTTTTAGAACGAGAAGATAAAATTGATTACTTGGTAATTGAAACTACGGGAATTGCCGATCCTCTGCCAATAATTCTCACATTTTTGGGGACAGAACTCCGGGATTTCACCCATCTAGATTCTGTTTTAACTCTAGTAGATGCAGAGAATTTTACTGCCGAACATTTTGACAGTGAAGCTGCCCTAAATCAAATTGTCTACGGAGATATTATCCTCCTCAATAAAACTGATCTAGTCTCGATCGAGAAAGTCGAAGCACTAGAAAACCATATTCACCAAATCAAGTCAGGGGCAAGGGTTTTGCGTTGTCAAAAGGGAGAAGTGCCTCTGCCTCTAATCCTTGATGTCGGCTACAATAACCCTGATTTTTATGCCTCAATGCTTGAGGAAAATAAGGAAACTAAGGAAGCTGAGGGAACTAGTATAGATAGTCACCATAAGCACGATCATAAATACGATCGCCATGACCATCATGACCATCATGACCATCATAACCATCATAACCATGACCATAAACTTGATCATGAAAATCAACATAATCATGAACATAATCACCATTCGGCACATCTAGATAATGATGGTTTTATTTCAGTTTCTTTTAGATGCGATCGACCATTGAGCTTAACTAAATTTCAAGAATTTCTAGATAATCTACCAAGTACTATCTATCGAGGTAAAGGTATTCTGTGGTTTGTAGAAAGTGAACTCCGCCATATTTTTCAACTTAGTGGTAAACGTTTTAGCATTGATGCTGATCAATGGCAAACCTCACCTAATAATCAAGTAGTTTTAATTGGCAGAGATATCAACGCCGAGCAACTCCGCCAAGGTTTAGCAAACTGTCAAGAATTAGAACTTTCTAAGATTCCTTAAATTGTCCCCAAAGTTGGTTTCTAGAGATTAATCAACCACAGAAATCTCCCCAAATACCAATCATTACAATAATAAATTCCCGAGTAAATTCCTGAAAACACAACTAAAAAGTATCAATCATTATGAGTAACATTCCTACCCCCAAAGTCCCCGCTGATTTGGTATTAGCTGATAGTGCGATCGCCGCTATTAAAACTCAGTCTAAATCTCCGGTTTCCGATGCGGAAATGATGCAAGCTGTGCGGACTCTGTTGATTGGTTTGGGCGAAGACCCCGATCGAGAAGGTTTGCTAGATACTCCCAAACGGGTGGTTAAAGCTCTGAAATTCCTCACCCAAGGTTACAACCAATCCCTCGATGAACTCCTCAACGGTGCGGTTTTCCATGAAAATGCCAATGAAATGGTGTTAATTCGGGATATTGACCTGTTTAGTTCCTGTGAACACCATATCCTGCCGATCATTGGGCGCGCCCATGTTGCCTACATTCCCGATGGTAAGGTAATTGGCTTATCCAAGATTGCCAGAATTTGCGATATGTATTCCCGCCGCTTGCAAGTCCAAGAGCGCCTCACTGCCCAAATTGCCGATGCTATCCAAGGCTTACTCAAACCCCAAGGGGTAGCAGTAGTGGTAGAAGCAACCCACATGTGTATGGTGATGCGGGGGGTGCAGAAGCCTGGTTCTTGGACAGCTACCAGTGCGATGAAGGGGGTTTTTGCCGAAGACCCCAAAACTAGACAGGAGTTCATGAGCCTAATTCGCCATAGCCCAAACTTTCATTAAAAATTATTTTGGTTGAGCAGAGTATGTGGGCAATTTTAAGTGGAATTGAAGGAAATCTGGCTGCCTACGAAGCAGTATTAGCAGATTTGAAACGGCAGCGATCTTCCGTAACCGAACTATATATTTTAGGCGATGTAATTGGGGCGAATCCTGAAAGTAACCGAGTGATCCAACGGCTCCAATCCCCCAAGGCAAGGGAACTCAAACCCCAAGTTTGTCAGGGTTGGTGGGAAGAACAATTATTAATTCTCCATGGGTTAGGCAAAACCGGGGAGCCGACGGCGTTGATTGATCGCTATGGCATTGCTATGACTAAAACCCTCTGGGATGCGGTAGATCGATCTCATCTGCCTTGGTTGCGATCGCTAGATTTTGGTTTTTTTGAACTAGATTGTCTGTTGATTCATGGCAGTACGGTGGGGGTGGAGGATGAGCTAAACCCGGAGACTCCGCCCATAGCAATGATCGATCGTTTACTCAGAATGGATGCTAATTATCTATTTTGTGGGCGATCGGGCTTGACTTTTGAGTACGAAATTGCCACAGGCAGCCTAATCTCGGAGGTGACAACCCTCGTTGGCGTAGCCTCTCCCTTGGAGAATCGTGTTCCCCAACCTCGTACTGCCACCCTCAGACCCCGAAAAGTAATTGGGGTGGGCAATGTGGGACGGATTCCCGGTCATGCCACCTATACTCTCTATCAACCCAACACAGGCAAAATCCAATTTCAAACTGTGCGCTACGGTGCTGCCAGAGGTTTCCAATCATGAATACATCAACTACAAATCCAGTAACAAATTTAGATGATCAAGATTTTTGGCAAGATGGGGCAGATTCGATCGTCCCCGATTCCCCCCTATCTTCCCTTGATTATGGAAATTCTATTCAACCCCAAATCATCCGCTCTATCCTCACAGGGCAGGTAATTGATGGAGCCAGTCTAGAAACTTTCTGGTATGAACTAACCCACGGAGCCTATGGCAAAGTCCAAAAAGCTAAGGGAATTTTTACTCTAGTAGATGGGCGGGTGCTGCAATTAGATTTTGTCGCCGGACTCCCCAAGGATGCCCCAGAGATAACTCCTGAAACAATTACCACAGAATTACCTCTCCCACACTGTACCAAGGGCAGACCAGATCACTTCAGTGGGCTGGAAATCATCGGCTTTAACCTCGATCGAGCAGCGATCGCTCAAACCCTAGAAGATTCCTGTTTGGATGATCAAGCGTTGGCGTAGCCTTCCTTCAAGGAAATCGCCTATTACCAATCCCAAATCCAAGAACAAATTCAAGCCCAAATTCAACAATAAGTTTTAGAACAGACTTAAATCCTAAACCTTAAACTTACCCAGAGAAGAACCAATGAAAACCGCCGTTATATCCTGTATTCATGCCAATTATGAAGCCCTCAATGCTGTCCTCTCAGATATTGATGCTCAACACGCTGATCAAATCTATTGCCTAGGGGATTTAGTGGGTTATGGCCCCCATCCTAATGCCGTGGTCGAGATGATCCAAGCCCTGGATATTCCCACCTGTCAAGGTTGCTGGGATGAAGATGTGGTAGAGGGGTTAAACGCCTGTGAGTGTAGCTATCCTTCAGTTTTGGCAGAGCATCGAGGGAAACAAGCCCATGAATGGACGAACAAGGCTATCCATCCAGAAACAAGGGAATTTTTAGCCCAGTTGCCCCTGAGCCTCCGCCATGAAAACCTGTGTTTTGTCCACGGCAGCCCCCACAATCAGCATGAATACCTGCTACCAGAGATGGATGATTTTGTGGCTCTGGAACGAGTGCTGGCTACCGGGGCAGATATTTTGTTTTGTGGTCATACCCATGTTCCCTACGTACGATCGCTCGATGGTGGTCAACTCCAAATTAAAGTAACCCTTCCCCAAACCACAACAGCCCATAAAACTTTTTCTGCCCCCTTAAAACGCATAGTCAATGCTGGCTCCGTGGGCGAACCAAGGCACGGCAGACCCAACGCTACCTACGTAATCTATGACAGTGAGAGCGATCGAGTCACCCTCAGAGAAGTGGAGTATGACTACCAGAAAACCTGTGCTGCCATTATTGAAAAAGGCTTACCCGCAATCTTTGCATGGCGGTTGGCTCAGGGGCTAGAATTTGCCGAACGAGCCGAAGACCCCAGCCACATCTGTGAACGTTAAACTCTCTAGATTTGGGCAGACCTACAGATTAATCTTCACGGGGATCGAAGGTACTTAGGGCGCGGAGCTTTTGGTAAATATCCTTTTCTTCAGGAGTGATTTCCTTAGGGGCGATGATCTGAATTTCTACGAGTTGATCACCCTTCTCGCCATTTTCATCAGGATAGCCCTTGCCCGCCAAACGCAGCCGTTGCCCCGATCGCAATCCCGGCGGCAGATTCATTTTCACCCGTCCATCCAAAGTCGGCACTTCTACAGCTCCCCCCAAGACTGCCTCTAGGGGACTCACGGCTAATTGATAGCTGACATCGTAGCCTTCCATGACAAAAATCGGATGGGGCGCAACGGTAATTTTTAAAAAAAGACTGCCGCCATTAATCCCTAATCCCTTCAGACGCACCCGTTGATTGCTCATCATCCCCGATGGCAGGTCTACCTCTAGCGATCGACCATCTTCGAGGCGAATGCGTTCCCGTCCCCCAGAATAGGCTTTTTCTAAGGGCAAGGTCAGTCTAGCTTCCACATCCTTCGGTACTGGGCGGGGAATAGTTCTGGCGGTCTTGGTAGAAGTGGGGCGAAAGGCATCATTGGTTTCGACTCGGCGACCATCTCTGCCCATGAGATCGTCTACGAATTCCCGAAAATCGCCGTACTGGTCATAGTTGCGTTCATCACCACGGGGCGTACCTTTGGGCTTGCGTTTATTCCCCTTTTGATTGCTCTTTTGCTGATGGTAACGACTAAATTGATCGTACTCCGATCGCTTGTTGGGATCAGAAAGAACTTCGTAGGCTTCCCCGATCGCCTTAAATTTCTCCTCCGCCACCTTGTCGTTGGGGTTCAGGTCTGGATGATACTGCCGAGCTAAACGGCGAAAGGATTTTTTGATTTCCTCATTAGTTGCCTCAGCCGGAACCTTTAATATTTGGTAGTAATCTCGAAAATCTTGCATATGCTTGTATTAATCACGCCACCAGTTCTTAAGTCCAGTCATCATCATCCTCATCCCAATCGTTGGATCTGGGCATCCTTCGGGGTCGGTTCGCATCCCTGGGTGGGTCTTGATCCCTAGGCTCCCGGCGATTCCGGCTGGGGGGAGTATACAGATCACCACCACCTAAACCAGCTAAACCTCGATCGTAGGGATCAGTCCGGGGGGCTTTGGGGCGGGTACTGGGGTAGTCATCTTGGTAGCGATTGTCCCGATTATCTCTAGGATCTCTGGGATCACTAACCCCTCGCTGGCGTAACCTTTCATCGGTCGCATCGTATTTATCTCCTTGAGTTCTGGAGCCATAGGGATCACCATAACTAGAGGGATAATTGGGTGGATTGTAGCGATCTTTTGGTTCGGGTTGGTTGTATTGGTCGTACCTTGGGGAGGGGCGATCGTAACGGCTATCTCGGTTATCTCGGCTATCTCGATTGTAGCGATCGTAGGAGTCATAGCGGTCATCCCCGTAGCGATCGTCTCGATCGTTCTTGGCAAAGGGATTTCGCAATCCACCGCCACCTTCTCCATCCCCAGTGAAAGTCCGCTTGATGGCTCCAAAGAAATCATCTCCTTCCTCATCTTCGTACTGGATCTGCACTTCTCGGTTCAGTTCATACAAGACATCTTGCAGATCCGCCTGCGTCCTATCTAAGGCTCGATCGTCATCTCTCTCCACAGCATCCCGGACTTCTTGGGCAAGGGTTTCAATGCGGCGGCGGTAGGGGCTAGTAAATTGATTCCCAAAATCGAGGGTGGCTTCCCGGAGTTGGCGTTCGGCTTGACTAGCGAGGGTCTGGGCTTTGTTGCGTTTATCCACTCGATCGCGCCGCTCCCGATCCTGTTGGGAAAAGCGTTCAGCATCCCGGATCATCTGGGTAACTTCCCCTTGACTGAGGGTAGAGGCATCCTGGACAGTTATTCCCTGCTCCCTGCCTGTGCTGCGATCCATAGCGGTTACTTGCAAAATCCCGTTAGCATCAATATCAAAGGCAACTTGAATTTGGGGGACAGCCCTAGGAGCGGGGGGAATTCCAGTGAGCTTAAATTTACCCAAGGATTTATTATCCACTGCCATTTCCCGTTCCCCTTGGAGGACGTGGACTTCTACCATGGTTTGATTATTTTGCGCTGTGGAAAAGACATCCGATCGCCGCACGGGAATTGTGGTGTTCCGGGGAATGAGTTTTTTCATCACCCCGCCAATGGTTTCCAAGCCCAGAGATAGGGGCGTGACATCGAGCAAGAGAATATCTTTCACCTCTCCCCCCAAGATTCCGGCTTGGATGGCAGCTCCCACAGCGACCACTTCATCGGGGTTCACATTTTGGTTGGGTTCTCGATCGATAAATGTCCGCACCAAATCTTGCACGAGGGGAATCCGGGTCGAGCCACCCACGAGGATCACTTCATCAATGCGACTGGGGTTCAATCCCGCATCACTCAAAGCCCGCTTCAGGGGACGACGCAACCGACTGACCAGATCCCCACACATATTTTCAAAGTCTGCCCTCGTCAGCTTAGTTTCAATATGCTTGGGGCCATCCTCGCTAGTGGCGGTAATAAAGGGCAGGTTAATTTCCGTCACCCCCACCCCAGAGAGTTCAATCTTGGCTTTCTCCGCCGCTTCTCCTAAACGTTGCAGGGCTTGACGGTCTTTTCGCAGGTCTAACCCCGGATTTTCTGCCAAAAACTGTTCTGCCAACCAATCGACGATCTTATTATCAAAATCTGCCCCCCCTAACTGGGTATCCCCACTGGTTGCCTTGACTTCAAAAACTCCATCCCCAATTTCGAGGATCGACACATCAAAGGTTCCCCCACCCAGATCAAACACCAAAATAGTCTGGCTCTGGCGGCGATCGAGTCCGTAGGCTAAAGAGGCGGCTGTGGGTTCATTCAAAATCCGTTTCACTTCTAATCCGGCAATGCGTCCAGCATCCCGAGTGGCTTGGCGTTGGGAATCATTAAAATAGGCAGGAACGGTGATCACGGCTCCGGTGACAGGCTCCCCCAAATAACGGGCGGCTTCTTCGGCTAGTTTCTTGAGGATCATGGCCGAAATTTCTTCGGGAGCAAATTCTTTTTGCAGGCGGGGACACTTGACCCGGACATTGCCTTCTTCGTTGCGGCGGACAGTGTAGGGAACTCGCTTCGATTCAGGGGAAAGTTCGCCATACTTGCGCCCCATAAAACGCTTGACTCCAAAGAAAGTATTCTGGGGATTCAGTACCGATTGCCGCCGAGCCATCTGCCCGACCAATAGCTCTCCATCTTTGCTAAACCCCACTACAGAGGGAGTGGTTCTCATGCCTTCAGCGTTGGCAATTACCACGGGTTTGCCCCCTTCCATAATTGCTACGACGGAATTAGTTGTACCTAGGTCAATGCCGACTACTCTACCCATGCCTCGATCGTCTCCTGCCTTATACGGGAAATTCTGCTAGATTATAGCCTTAATTTTTGTCTTTCCGCTTTTATCTTCAAAGCTATTTTGTCTTTAGCTAATATTGTACCTTGCTAGAGCAAAGTCTGGCGGAATCCCTAGGAATCAACCAAGGAGCCGAGGCTAGCCCCCAGAGTTCTCTCTTCCTGCCTCTTGAGATGGGTGTTAACCTAAAAATAAGCTTGAGATTGGGTGTTAACCTAAAAATAAGTATGGATTTTGAGAATCATCTAATAGTTGTTGAGGATTATTGATCTGCTGTAAAAATTTGATGCGCGGTTAAATTTAATTCTGGAAATGTGGGAGAAACAATCACTTCATCACCTCGAAATTGACTAATTTGATATTCACCTTCTACTAAGTAATAGATAGAAATAGTCGGTTGTTTAGGATTGCCAATATATCGCCTACCGCCCAAACCTAAATAATCGATAATCCAGTATTCGGGAATACCCAGAATTTCGTAATCAACTAGTTTATGAGCATAGTCGTCTTGCCAGTTGGTACTCACCACTTCGATAACTAAGGGAATAGAGGCAGCTTGAGTTACCGTTGAGGCTTTTTTCCATAATGGTTCTGAGTCCAGATTTCCTTGATTGATCACTAGCACATCCGGGGAGTAGGCAGAGTCTCGATCAATAATCTTAACTAGTGCTTGCTTAGGAATAATACAGCACTTTTCAGGAATATGGGAGACAGTAACAACATTTAG
>JAIMKT010000057.1:244-28055 GCA_020692245.1 Microcoleus sp. GA_180221_E-2-1-MAG-45_12 | reverse complement strand
TTTAATATATGCAAAACTCTTGGGGGAGAAATAAATATGGCATTTAACTATATTCCAGAAGGAACTTACAGACAGTTATCAATACAGACAACCGACTGGGGAGAATGTCCCACCTGTACAATCACAGTTTTAAAAGAAACACCGCATATCATCAAGATTATATCTAACAATGCTTGGATTGGTTATGCAGTTTATGATGATAGACAAGGAAAATATTTTGGAGTATGGGAATGGAAACAAGGATCAGGGGGTTACTATGCTGAGGAAGTTTTTGAATGTGAGCTAACATTTATTGGAAAAACTCTAACAATGTATGTCAAATCTAGAAAAACTGGAAAGCAACATATAATAACTTATGGCTAAGAGAAACTGGTACGATCGCTCCCTTGTAGGTTGGTTTGCTGAAGGAACTCTAACAACTCCTTAGCCACTGAGACAGCAAAGGTTGATCGCTAGCCTAGGTATATTTAATGAAATGTAGCGTACACAATTTTTGTTCAGTAATTCTCACCATGGAAAAACTGCTCGATCAATAAAAGCTAGAAACCTCATTCTATACTCCAGCAACTGGGATAAAAAAGCTTGTTATCATAGTACATACGCTCTGAGACGAGAAATATTGAGATATAGTTAGGAGCTTGACATTTAGTATACATACTTTATACTGAAATTGGACTACGATATACAACTCTCAATACAAAGTTAAATTTTATTAAACTTTTGCTGTTTTTTAAGATATCTTTAGACTTGAAAACCTTAGATTTTTAACATTGACTCTAGATATTGATGGCAAATCTTAGTTTTGGAATGTTTTAGCCAAGGATCAAAATCATGGGAAAGAAATTTGAGTATAAAAATATCCGCTTTGACTTTAAAGGTCGGGGTATTACACAAGAAATTAACCTTCTTGATATCGATGGCAAACGTGTAAAAGGTTGGTATAAAAATACAGAAGAAGTACCTACTCTTCCAACATTACTGAATGCTGCTGGAGCTGATGGATGGGAACTCATTTCACACAGTGTTAACCAAGACAACCAGACTAATGGAGTTACATTTCATTATTTATACTTTAAGAGAGAAGTTATCTAATGTCAGATTCTGAACTTGATAAAATTATTAATTCGACACGGGAAAAGAGCATTAAGAGAAAACGGAATAATAAAAAAAATTTGTATTTTATTATTGGATTAGGTACCTTAGCTCTTATTTTAGTAGTAACGAAAAATTTATTTTTCTTAATTCTTATTGTATTGTTGATTCTTATCCTTGTAATAAAAGAATCCATAGAATGGATAGGTTAGTATGATTGATCGCCTATAGGTTGGGTTGACGAAAGAACTCTAACAACTCCTTAACTACTGAGGCAGCAAAGTTCGATCACCGGGTTGTAACCAGTAACGTTATGGGTTACGATTTATGAATGATAGTCAGTTTCAATCATCGAGGATTAGAGCAGTTCTTTGAGTCAGGAAGCACTAGAGGTATTCAAGCAAACCATGCTAAGCGAATTCGGATGATTCTAGCTCGTCTCAATGCTGCAACTTCACCGCAAGATATGAACCTGCCCGGATTAGTACTTCATGAACTGGCGGGGCAACGTAAAGGAACCTGGTCAGTGAGAGTATCTGGAAACTGGCGGATCACGTTTACCTTTGATAATGCTGATGCTTGTAATGTTGATATTGAGGACTACCACTAATGAAAATGCATAATCCGCCCCACCCCGGTGAAGTTCTTAAGGAACTTTGTATTGAACCTTTAAATCTGACTATAACTGAGACTGCTGAAGCGCTTGGCGTAAGTCGCAAAACTCTATCTGCTATCTTAAACGGTAGGGCAGGTATCAGCCCTGAAATGGCTATTCGCTTGGGAAAAGCTTTTGATACGTCTGCTGAAAGCTGGCTCAATCAGCAAATGCAGTACGATCTCTGGCAAGCAGAGCAAACAGTTGGCAACATAGAGGTTAAACGAGTAGTAATGAAGTAATGGTGATGTAGATTCCCCCAATAATAGTTGATTTTTTAAAATGAGAATTGCTGCCTTAAAATCTAACGCCTTGATTTCACAACTTCAGCGCGTTAGTTTAATATGTAAAGAAACATTGAGATTACTTTCAAGATTATTTAAGGTTAAGCAAGGTTAAGCAACGAATTATGGATATTAAAGTTACGAATACTTCTAGTTTGGAGTGGACAGGAGACGCGATCGCTCTCGGATTTTTTGAAGGCTCTGAGGACTTGACCGGAGAGTTGACCGGGGATTTAGCCCAGTTGGATACCAAGCTCGCTGGAACCATTGCCGAATTAATTGCTGAGGTAGAATTTAAGGGCAAAGCTGGGAGTACGGCGGTGACTAGAGTTGGGAGCAGCACCCCCATTCGTAAAGTTATTTTAGTTGGTTTGGGGAAAGCGGATAGTGACAAATTAGATAGCTACCGCACGGCTGGAGCGGCGATCGCCCGGATTGGTAAACGGCAAAAATGCAAAACCCTTGCTATTCATCTGCCCTTGGGGGATAAAAATCCGGCTCTAGTTACTCAAGCCATTACCGAAGGTCTCTTTCTAGCGATCCACAAAGATCATCGTTTCAAATCGGATAGTGAAGACAAGCCCTCAACCCTGACGAATATTGATCTCCTTGGTCTAGCAGGTCAAGAGGCTGCCGTGGAACTGGCTCAAAAAATTATTAGTGGTGTCACCTTTGCTAAGGAATTAGTTGCTGCCCCTGCCAATGCGGTGACTCCCGTGACCATGGCAGAAACTGCCCAAAACTTAGCTACCGAGTATGGTTTAGCCCTAGAAATTTTGGAACAGGAAGACTGCGAAAAACTAGGCATGGGAGCTTTTCTTGGGGTTTCTCAAGCCTCGGCAATTCCTCCCAAATTCGTCCACCTCACCTACAAACCAGAAGGCACTCCCCGCCGGAAACTAGCGATCGTGGGCAAGGGTGTGACCTTTGATTCTGGGGGCTTGAATATTAAAGGGGCTGGCAGTGGCATTGAAACCATGAAAATGGATATGGGAGGGGCAGCGGCTACCTTTGGGGCAGCGAAGGCGATCGCCCAAATCAAACCCGATGTCGAAGTGCATTTTGTTTCTGCTATCTGTGAATACATGATCAGCAGTACCGCCATGCATCCGGGAGATGTGCTTACCGCTTCCAATGGCAAGACGATCGAGGTGAATAACACCGATGCCGAGGGCAGATTAACCCTTGCTGATGCCCTAGTATTTACCGAAAAGCTGGGGGTCGAAGCCATCATTGATTTGGCAACCCTGACCGGAGCCTGTGTAATTGCCTTGGGGAATGATATTGGTGGCATGTGGAGTAGTACCGATACCCTCGCTACGGAAATTGCCAAAGCCTCGGCGGAATCTGGGGAAAAGTTCTGGCGGATGCCCCTAGAGGAAAAATATTTTGATGGCTTAAAATCAGACATTGCTGATATGAAAAATACTGGGCCCCGGGGCGGTGGAGCCATTACTGGAGCCATGTTCCTGAAGCAGTTTATCAAAGATACCCCTTGGGCGCATCTAGATATTGCTGGGCCAGTGTGGGCAGATAAGGAAAATGGCTGGAATAATAGCGGGGCTACGGGTTATCCGGTGCGGACACTGGTGCATTGGGTACTGGGTTAGTTTCTGAACTAGGTTCTGAGCTACAAGACTCTAACCCTAGAAACTCCTGAAGGGCGGGGCGGAAGTTTTTATTCTCGTGGTGCGATCGACTGAGTTTAATCAACACAAAGCGCTGCAAGGGTGAGAACTTTCCCCACTGCTCTAGAGTTAAGCTAGACTGGGTTTTCTGACTTTGAATTTGCACCGACTCTGGGATCATTTCCCCCTGTTGCCACTCTGGAAAATCTGCCACCGCTATATCTTCTGGTAATTCTCCGGTGTAGTTATGGACTAGGGCTTGGAGGTACGATCGATAGTCCCTAATCTCGGTCTTAGTAGCACAGGGTAACTCTAATAGAGATTGTCTTGCTTCTAAACTAAACTGATGCCAATGCTGTAATTTTAATTTCACTCCACAAATGTCTAGTTTGTACCGGACGGTCATGGGAATACACCGCAGGGAATCAATAAAATCCGCCTCAAATTGAAAATGATAATTCATTGAAAACCTAAAGAAATTGGGGATAACTGATCAATTTTAGAACCAACTAATTCTTCAAATTTAACTAGTAATTTACCCAGTAATTTGTCTAATAATTTACCTAATAATCTAACTAGTAAATGTATTCTGGGCATTGACCCCGGCTTGGCAACCTTGGGCTTTGGGGCAGTGGCAGGGGTGGGGGTAGAAGCCTTAGAATTATTGGATTTTGGGATTATTCAAACTCCAGCAAAACAGGATATTGGTCTGCGCCTTTGCACAATTTACGAAGATTTAAATTCCTTGCTTGAGCAAATTAAACCAGATTTAGTGGCGATCGAGAAATTTTTCTTTTACCGCATGGGGAATACGATCGCTGTAGCTCAAGCACGGGGTGTCGTTATTCTAGTCTTAGCTCAACACAAACTACCCATTGTGGAGTTTACCCCCGCCCAAGTTAAGCAAGCTCTCACGGGCTATGGCAACGCCGATAAACAGGAAGTGCAAACCGCCGTAGCTAGGGAATTAAACCTCTCCACCATTCCTCGTCCCGATGATGCCGCCGATGCGATCGCCCTCTCCCTCGCCGCCTGGTATGCCTTGTAAAAAACTACAACTCATCGATCGTTACCAATCCACCTTGTGTAAATTGGATCACAAGCTCATGGTCATCTAGCAAAGCAGTACCAACTAATGGTCGCCGCCCTGTTGCAAATACACGAGTTTCTCGCTCCTCTCCATTCCAAATAATAATTGCCTTATGAACTGGCAGCATGACTTGGCTATTGTCTGCCAAATTTGCAGGCATATCATATTTGAAAGGGAGATTCAATAATGCCACTGCTTCTGGCGGCAAACAAAGCTCATCCGTAAATCCTGTATCTATCACAAACTCAATTGGGAAGTCGGCACGATTCGGAATACGAAATGAGATAGCAATAATTGCGTGTCCATCAACCACAATTCCCGAAATCATTTGACTACACGCTCCATGACACCACCACCAAAAGATGCAGCAACATTGTACCCGATCTTGAAACCAACGAGTCGGGCATTTGGGTGTTTTTCACTTAAGTAATCAGCAGCGCATAAGCCATTTTTATTAACCTCATAGTCACCTGTTTCAATATCAATAATGACCATTTTGCCTATATTTTCTTCGACCTCAACTTTTTGGCGGATGCTGGTTTCATATAGTTGCCTTGCTCGCTGTGCAACCTCTTCTCGACTTAACAAAATTGCCTGCATAAACTAAACCCCTATTGGTAAGCTTTTCAAGGAATTTTCTTATTATACTTCATAGACAAACACGCCAAGATTGGCACTCGTGCTAACCTCGAAATATTACCCCCTCAGCTTTACAATTTCTCCCCACTGAGAATAAATATGGGGTTAACGGCGGCAAAGGTTTGACGATTGCCTCTTTTTTCAAGACGGTTAACAGCTGATTGCACCACCTCAATATTCCGGGCTTGGAGTTCCGCAAAGGCTTCTGAAAGCCCGTAGAGATGTTCTAGACTTGCTGCTGTGGCGACTACCCTGCCTGCCGTGGGCAGATAATCCCAGACTTCCTTGAGGATAGTTTTTAGCGATCGACCTCCTTCCAGACAGACTCGATCGGGCTTGGGGCTAATTCCTGCCAAACACTCCGGGGCGCTCCCTTCCACAATTTCCACATTTTTTACCCCAAAGCGATCGCAGTTACGACGGATCAAGTTAGCGACTTCTTCATCTCTTTCAATGGCAATAATTTTCCCCTGGGGACACAACAACCCCATTTCGATGCTGATGGTTCCCGTCCCTGCCCCAATATCCCAGAGGACAGAATCTGCTTCCATGCGGAGATAGGAAATAAGTAATAACCTCTCCTCTCGCTTACTCAGGGGAATACCGGGAAGGCGCTCGAATAGTTCATCAGGAATACCGGGAGTGACGTAAGACCAAAGCATAAAATCAGTGAACAGTTATCAGTTATCAGGGAACAGGGAACAGGGAACAGGGAACAGGGTAATAGTTATCAGTTGTCAGGGAATAGGGAACAGTTATTAGGGAACTGGGTAATAGTGGTAGGATAGTTATGATGGGCGGTTTTTAGTGAGTGGCTATCAGAGAAAATTTCACGGTTATTAGGTAGAGTTGATAGCTTCGATATTTCGTATCCAATCCTTGACCAATAATAGTTGATAATTGTTCACTAATAACTGAATAACTGCACCCTGATAACTGTTTACTGATAACTGTTCACTGAAATATTATGTTAAGAGCCGGAATTGTGGGACTGCCCAACGTTGGTAAATCTACTTTGTTTAATGCCCTTGTTGCCAATGCCAAGGCAGAAGCGGCCAACTTTCCTTTTTGTACTATAGAACCTAACGTGGGTGTTGTCTCAGTTCCCGATGAACGTTTAGCCGTCTTAGCCAAAATTCACAACTCCGTGCAGACCGTGCCGACTAGGGTGGAGTTTGTCGACATCGCTGGGTTAGTGAAGGGAGCCAGCAAGGGGGAAGGTTTAGGGAATCAGTTCTTGGCGAATATTCGAGAAGTAGATGCGATCGTCCACGTGGTGCGCTGTTTTGATGATGATGATATTATCCACGTTTCTGGGTCAGTGGATCCGGTCAGGGATATTGAGATTATTAACTTAGAATTAATTTTGGCAGATTTGGCTCAGATCGAGAAAAAGATCGATCGCACCCGTAAACTAGCCCGCACTAGCAAAGATGCTCAAATCGAATTAACGGCCCTCGAAACCCTAGTAGAACTCCTCAACCTCGGTAAACCCGCCCGTCAAGCCCAGCTTAGTGAGGAACAAGAATTATCCATCAAAGGCTTAGGATTACTTACCGCTAAACCAATTATTTTTGCTGCCAATGTCAAAGAAGATGATCTTGCCACCGGGAATACTTGGGTAGATCAAGTGCGGGAAATTGCCACTGCCGAAGGAGCCGAGACAGCGATCGTGTCTGCTCAAGTAGAAGCGGAGCTAGTGGAGTTACCCGAAGCAGATAAGGCGGAGTTTCTGGAATCTCTCGGTGTCCAAGAAGGAGGGCTAAAAACCCTAATCCGGGCTACCTACGAACTATTGGGTTTACGTACCTATTTCACCTCTGGCCCCAAGGAAACAAGAGCCTGGACAATCAAAGCGGGAATGTTAGCTCCCCAAGCTGCCGGAGTCATCCACACAGATTTTGAACGGGGCTTCATTCGGGCAGAAACCGTAGCTTACAAAGATTTAGTTACCTGTGGTTCCATGGGCGGAGCTAAGGAAAAGGGCTTAGTACGGAGTGAGGGCAAGGAATACGTTGTCCAAGAAGGAGATGTCTTACTATTCCGGTTTAATGTCTAGATTTTACGGCAAATTTAATTCTTGAATCCCTACCGATGGCGGTCGAAACCATTTACAAAAATTCCCCCTTAGTGCAGAACTTTGGGGGATTATTCATTGGTTCTAGATATTATCTCCAGATATTCCAGTTCTAGACTGAGACTTTGAACTTCTTAGTAGCAAACTTTAGACATCATAGTACAGAGAAAATTCGTAGGGGTGAGGACGTAACTGGATGGGAATGATTTCGTTAGATTTTTTGTAGGCAATCCAGTTTTCGATGAAATCTGCCGAGAAGACCCCAGAATCTGTCAGGAAAGAGTGATCTTCCTCTAAATGGCTGAGAGCTTCGCCCAAGGAACCGGGAGTAGAAGGCACTTTCGCTAGTTCCTCTGGAGATAGATCGTAGATGTCCACATCGAGGGGTTCACCGGGGTCGATCTGGTTTTTAATCCCATCAATCCCGGCACAGAGCATGGCTGCAAAGGCGAGGTAGGGGTTAGCGGTGGCATCGGGGCAACGGAATTCTAGGCGTTTTGCCTTGGGGTTGGTTCCAGACAGAGGGATCCGCACCGAGGCCGATCGATTCCCTTGGGAGTAGGCAAGGTTCACAGGAGCTTCAAAACCGGGAACCAAGCGTTTGTAAGAATTAGTACTGGGGTTAGTAAAGGCAAGGAGTGCCGGAGCATGTTTAAGGATGCCACCAATGTAGTGGAGACCCATTTGGCTCAATCCTGCATACTTATCTCCCGCAAACAGAGGTTGACCATCTTTCCAGATTGATTGGTGGGTGTGCATCCCTGAACCATTATCGTTGAAGATCGGCTTGGGCATGAAGGTGACAGTTTTTCCATGCTTCTTAGCAACGTTTTTGATCACGTACTTGTAGGTCATCAAGTCATCGGCAGCCTTAATCAGCGTCCCAAACCGGAAACCTAGCTCGCACTGCCCCCCGGTGGCAACTTCGTGGTGATGCTTTTCAATGGGAACTCCACAGGCTTTCATGGTCAGGAGCATTTCCGATCGCATATCTTGGGAGCTATCAGTAGGCGAAACGGGGAAGTAACCTTGTTTGTACTGGGGCTTATAGCCAAGGTTGGGATTCTCTGCTGTACCTTCTTTGCCAGAGTTCCAGCGCCCTTCTACAGAATCTACATAATAAAAACCTTCATTCTGGGTCTGATCAAAGCGGACACTATCAAAAATAAAAAATTCTGCCTCAGGACCAAAGAACGCCGTATCCCCAATGCCAGAAGCAATCAGATAATCCAGAGCCTTTTGGGCAATTACCCGTGGACAACGGTTATACCACTGACCAGTGCGGGGTTCTTTGATACTGCAAACTACGCTAAGAGTTGGTTCTGCCATGAAAGGATCAATCCAAGCGGTGGTGGGATCCAGCACCATGGTCATATCAGACTCATTGATTGCTTTCCAGCCCCGGATACTAGAACCATCGAAGGGGACACCATCGGTAAAGCTACTCTCATCAATTTGGTCTTGATACACAGTCAAGTGCTGCCAAGTACCGGGCATATCGATAAATTTTAGATCAATAAGTTGGATGCCCTTTTCTTGGACATAACTTAGAAATTCTTGGGGGGTCTGAAACATTGAGAACTCCTATGATTCTTCCTGTAATTTTTTACGTGCTGTTTATAAATTTGGGGCGGTGGTAACAAGGGGAGTGATTACCGGATTCGTTACCTAAATGGGATTGAAACTAATACTCGATCCTAGGCATAGGCTTGGGGAGATTTTGTATCAAAAGCTACTAAATATTAATTGTCAGCCTCAAGAGAAATGGTTTCCGAAAGTTTTAAGGTTTGGGGATTTGTCTCAGATATATTCATGAATTATTAGCACAGACCGTGCAACCATATATTGACACTCTCAGGTCTAAAGCCCCTGAGATTCTTGGTTCAACGAAACCACTTAATTCAGATTCCTTGCGTTCTCTAAACCAGAGGTGGGTTTCTCCCCAAGCGACTTCGGGTATGCCCTACCCTAGTTGCATTTCTGCAAATTCTTTTTTAGTTGAAGCCGAAGCCTCAAAATCCTGATCGTCTAGCCCCTGAGAACCTTTTACTTATTACCAGAAGGACACTAGAACAATGTAATAGAACCCCATAGATTCACTTGTCAAGGTACAGTGTCTGCGGTTTAAGCAGCGAGGGGGTTTTTAGACAGGTTAATTACCCTTCCTGTATGGATAGCATTATCCATAAAATGCTAAATTATGGCAAGGAGAAAGAAAAAATTCGGATTGAAAAAAAGGACAAGGATTAAAATCCTATAAGTCGCTTGTATCTCAGCCCTAAAAGCCCTGAGTTTTACATCTACCGATTTTTTATTAGTTTAAAAACATAATTTGTTGGGAGAGAAGTTTTTTATGCGTGACGCAATTACAAATTTAATTAAAAACTATGACGGCACTGGGCGCTATCTAGATACCAGTGCGATCGATCGCTTGAAGAGCTACTTTGCTAGTGGTACTGACCGAGTGACGGCGGCGGCGGTAATTAATGCCAATGCTGCGGCCATTGTCAAGGAAGCTGGACTCCAATTATTTGAAGAGCAGCCAGAACTAATCCGTCCGGGGGGCAATGCCTATACAACCCGTCGCTACTCCGCCTGTCTCCGGGATATGGACTACTATCTCCGCTATGCAACCTATGCGCTAGTGGCAGCAGATACCAATGTTTTGGATGAGCGGGTGTTGCAAGGACTGCGGGAAACCTATAATTCCCTCGGTGTGCCGATCGCTCCCACTGTTTACGGGATCCAAATCATGAAGGAAATTGTTAAACAAAGAGTAGCGGCAGCGGGAGTTGCAGATACAAGTTTTCTAGATCAGCCCTTTGATCATATGACTAGAGAAATCAGCGAGCAGAGTATCTAAGGATATAAGCGTATATCTAGAGATGCGCTTTTTTGAAGATCATGCAGAGATTATGCAGAGATTATCTATAGATTGTCTACAGATTATTTTTATTCCAAAAACAATTGCAATCCCCAGAAAAGTGCTAAATTTAGGGTGGTTCGATTGTAGAAGTTTTGGATAGCTTCTACCATAGAAAATAGTCAAGACTCCTCATGCAACAAGTCGCTGGAATTAGTTTCGGCGGCTTTTCATATTTCCCTAGAATTAGTGCTTAACAAAATCCTCAAAATTATTAAAATCATTAAGAATCATTAAAAAATATGTTTGCCTTTTTGCGCCCAGATTTGGCTCGTCTTCAAGCCTACGCCCCTGCTCACCCTTCTGGCAATAGCCTCGATCGCCTCGATGGCAACGAAAGCTATTTAGACTTACCACCGGAAATAAAACAAAAGCTGGCTTGGACTTATCAAGAAATAATTGCCACCAACCGCTATCCCGACGGGGGACATGGGGAACTGAAGGAGGCGATCGCTGCCTATGTTAATACTTACAATCCTAATTCCCCAAATTCCAGTCAACAAAAGATTACGCCAGAATACATTTCCGTGGGCAACGGCTCCGATGAGCTAATTAGAAGTATCCTAATTGCGACTTGCTTGGGGGGCAGTGGCTCGATCTTGGTGTCTGAGCCGACCTTCTCGATGTATGGGATTACGGCGGAAACTTTGGGCATCCCAGTGCAGAAAATTCCCCGCCATGACCAAGACTGGAGTATGGATTTAGAGGCGGCGGATACAGTGATCGCCACTCAGGAACAATCCCCAGTCCGTGTAGTGTTTGTGGTGCATCCCAATTCGCCCACGGGTAATGCTTTGACTCCGGCAGAGATTGCTTGGTTACGGGGTTTATCAGAAAATATCTTAGTCGTGATTGATGAAGCCTATTTTGAATACTCTCAACAGTCTGTAGTCGGGGAACTGGTCGATCGACCTAATTGGTTAATTATGCGGACTTTTTCTAAGGCTTTCCGTCTAGCTGCCCATCGAGTGGGATATGCGATCGCCAACCCCCAAATTATCGAAACCCTAGAGAAAATTCGCCTCCCTTATAACTTACCCAGTTTTTCCCAAGCCGCCGCCCTCCTTGCCCTTCAACATCAAGATGAGCTTTTGAGCGTAGTAGATCAGGTAATTGCCCAGCGCCAAGTTTTAATCAAAGAATTAACCTCTCAGCCAGATTTGCAAAAATTCTTTAGAGTCTGGTCAAGTGCTGCCAATTTTATCTATCTCCGTCTCCAAAATGAGCAAAATGTTGATAGTTCCCAAATTCTCGCTCAGATCATCCACGAGATGCAATCCCTAGGAACCTTAATTCGTCACACCGGGGGAGGACTACGAATCACGATCGGCAGCCCAGAGGAAAACCAAAGAACCCTAACTCGATTAGCAAAAGTGGTCGATCGACTCTTTTAGTTACCGCTTAGTAATTGCCTAGTTATCGCTGCCTTGAGCCAGAATTTCTTCCACGGCAGCAACAGACATGCCTACTAGTTGGGCAATTACAGCAACAGACAAATTCAATCTCTGTGAACGCCTAATAACTTCTACCTTGGCTTGGTATTCTGCCCTTTGCTTACCTTCTTGGATACCATCCTCAAAAGCGTCTTGATAAAATCTGGTTTTCTTTAAGTCTCCTAAACCTAACATGGTGGCAATTTCCTCCCTTGTTTTTTGTGGCAATTTATAGACAATTATAGTTTCAATTAAGTCGATAAAGGCTTTCTGGACACTGGCTTCCGTCTGTTGCTCTACTTGGCTAATTAAGTTCCTTGCCACACCTACGGCTTGCTCTACTGGCTCAATAATTAGTTTCAAGACTCCGACACTAAGATTTTCTGAGGGCAGTTCATCTAGATAGAATCTTTGGACTCTGCTAGAAGCAAGTAATTCGGTGAACTGATTTGATTCTGGTCGTTCTACGCTACGGCTGGGATAAATAACTACGACTCTCCAAGGTTGTTGAGGCAGGTATTGACGGAGGTAGAGAAAAAGTTCAGCAAAAAGACGATGGTACAATTCTGGGTCTGGTTGCATTTGCACTTCTAGCAGGTAGAAGGGGCGATCGAGACTTTTAGGCAGAAATAGACCATCTAGACGGAAAGATAGCTGTTTAATTTCGATCGAAGTAAACTCATAGTTTTCAGTATCGGCGATCGGCTGATTAATCAGTTCAAAGAAGCTCGCTGGGTAGGATTGAAACAGGTAATAAAAGATAGAGTCAGTTTTCAAAGTCCGTTATTAGTTAAGTTTCCGTTGTTTTTGTGTGTAATTTATGCTCAATACCCCCTACTAATCTGCCCTATTCTTTAATTGGATTAACTCCACCTTGTAGCCATCGGGATCTTCCACAAAAGCAATCACCGTAGAACCGTGTTTCATAGCTCCGGGGGGACGGACAATTTTGCCCCCTTTGAGGCTAATTTCCGCACAGGTTCCGTAGATATCTTCTACCCCTAGGGCAATGTGACCGTAGGCATTACCGAGATCGTATTTATCGGTTTCCCAATTGTAGGTGAGTTCAATGACTGTGTGATCTGCCTCATCCCCATAACCCACAAAGGCTAGGGTGAATTTACCATCTGGGTAATCCTTGCGGCGCAGGAGTTTCATTCCCAAGACTTCACAATAAAACTGGAGGGATTTTTCAAGGTTTCCCACTCGCAGCATCGTATGTAACATTTTCATAGTCGCTAAATAATGGTTAATTTATGTGTTAATTATCTCTTGAGCCACTATTCTAACAACCAAGTTATCCAAGATACTCAAGATACTAAGGAGAAAAAATGCTGACTAAATTAGAAACCCCCATTGAAGCGATCGCTGCTAGAGAAATCCTCGATTCCCGTGGCAAGCCCACCGTTGAGGCAGAAGTCCGGCTAGCAACGGGGGCAGTGGGTCTGGCTCAGGTTCCCAGTGGGGCATCTACGGGAACTTTTGAAGCCTATGAACTCCGGGATAACGACCCCAATCGCTACGGTGGCAAGGGCGTGCTGAAGGCGGTGGCAAATGTGCAGGAAATTATTGCCCCAAAATTAATTGGCTTAGATGCTCTGGATCAAACCTTGATCGATCGCACCATGATTGCCCTAGATACTTCTGGAAATAAAGCTCAAGTAGGCGCTAACGCAATTCTGGCAGTGTCCCTTGCTAATGCGAAGGCGGCGGCGGAAGATACGGGTTTGCCCCTCTACCGTTACCTAGGGACTTCCCTGTCTTCTTTGTTGCCTGTACCGTTGATGAATGTGATCAATGGGGGAGCGCACGCCTCTAACAATGTGGATTTCCAAGAGTTTATGATTGTGCCTGTAGGGGCGACTTCTTTCCGGGAAGCTCTACGCTGGGGGGCGGAGGTGTTTACTTCCCTGAGCAAGGTTTTGGCAGAGAAAAATCTCCTAACTGGCGTAGGGGATGAGGGTGGTTTTGCCCCCAACTTGGAATCTAACCAATCTGCTTTGGAATTTCTGTTGCAGGCGATCGAGCTAGCAGGCTACAAACCGGGAGAGGAAGTTGCTCTAGCTCTAGATGTGGCAGCTAGTGAATTTTACAAAGATGGGAACTATGTTTACGATGGCTCTGCCCATACACCGGAGGAGTTTGTAGATTACCTAGCAAAACTGGTGGGGCAGTATCCCATTGTCTCGATCGAGGATGGTCTCCACGAAGATGACTGGACAAACTGGCAGCTACTCACCCAAAAAGTCGGCAGTACCACCCAACTAGTCGGCGATGATCTCTTTGTCACCAACCCCACACGCCTGAAGAAGGGCATTGAAACCAAAGCTGGTAATGCGATCCTGATCAAACTCAACCAGATTGGCTCCCTCACGGAAACCCTCGAAACTATCGACATGGCAACTCGTAATGGTTTTCGATCGATCATCAGTCACCGTTCTGGGGAAACTGAAGATACAACGATTGCTGATCTAGCCGTGGCGACCAATGCGGGACAAATTAAAACTGGTTCCCTCTGTCGGAGTGAGCGGGTTGCCAAGTATAACCGCTTGTTACGTATTGAGGAAGAGTTGGGCGATCGAGCCATCTACTCTGGTAAGGAGCAATTCCCTAGATCCTAGGATTTTTTGTCACTAGTTATTAGCGATTACTATTAAGGTTAGGATAAGGCAAGGGGCTTAGGCTCCTTGTTTTAGTTTGTATCGGTATGATGACAGGAGACCAATCATGACGACACCATCCCTCTACGATCGTGACATTTTACTCTGGGTAGAAGATACAGTTGCTAAACTGAAGTCCCATAATTTTGAGCAGTTAGATCTTGAGAACTTAATTGAAGAGGTAGAAGCCTTGGGCATTTCCCAAAGGAGAGAATTACGGAATCGACTAACAACTCTCCTAGAACATTTACTAAAACGTTTATATGTCAATTTATCCAATGATTATAATGGCTGGGAACGCACAATTCGGGAACAACGGCGACAAATTCATTTCTTGCTAAAAGATTCTCCCAGCCTGAAGTCTATTTGGATAGAAACTTTTACTCAAGCATGGCAACTAGCGAGCTCCGATGTTTGTGAAGAATATCCTCAAACTCAATTCCCCGATCGCTGGCAGTTTTCTTCAGACTTAGAACCAATGCTCAATGATAAATTTTGGGAGGAGATTGACTAATCATGACCACACCATCTCTTTATGATCAAGATATTTTACTCTGGGTAGAAGATACAGTTGTTAAACTGAAATCCCATAATTTTGAGCAGTTAGATCTTGAAAATTTAATTGAAGAGGTAGAATCTTTGGGTATCTCTCAAAAAAAAGAATTAAGCAGCCGTTTATTAATTTTGTTAGAACATCTTCTTAAGCGTCTTTATGTTCCCTTGTCTGATGATTATAGAGGTTGGGAACGCACAATTCGTAACCAACGTAACGCACTGGAAATTTTGCTTAAGCAAGCACCAAGCCTAAAAACAAGATGGGATGATAGTTTTATTGATGCTTGGAAAACTGCTCTAAAAACAGTCCGCAAAGAATATCGTCAAGTTCTGTTTCCTGATCAATGGCAATTTCCCTCTGATCTAGAAACAATGTTAGATACTGACTTTTGGGAGGACAAATAATTATGACAGAAACTACTACTTTATCTCTCTACGATCGTGATATTTTACTCTGGGTAGAAGATACTGTTGCTAAACTCAAATCCCATAATTTTGAGCAGTTAGATCTTGAAAATTTAATTGAAGAGGTGGAATCTTTGGGTATTTCTCAAAAGAAAGAGTTGTTAAACCGATTAGTCGTGTTAATAGAGCATCTACTCAAGCGATTATATGTTAATTTGCCAAATGATTATAATGGCTGGGAACGAACTATTCGAGAGCAACGAAAACGATTGCAAGTTCTCCTAATTAAAGTACCTAGTTTGACTCGGTTATGGGATGAAGATTTTAAGGATGCTTGGAAAATTGCCCTCCTCACAGTCAGAGAAGAATATCCGCAAACTCAATTCCCCGATCGCTGGCAGTTTTCTTCAGACTTAGAACCAATGCTCAATGATAGATTTTGGTAGGAGAATAAATAAATTGAAATTTCCTTTCACTATTCATCGATTTCCCAGCCTTGCCTCTACCAACCAGACCTTGTGGGAACTATTGGCGCAAGGAGCCGGGGCGGGTACAGTTGTGATTAGTGAAGTGCAGACGGCAGGCAGAGGACAGTGGGGGAGATATTGGGAATCTGGTCGGGGTGGGTTGTACTTATCTATGGCAGTTTTTCCTGATTGGGAAGCTACTCAGAGTGGAGAATTGACGATCGCTACTGCGTGGGGAATTGCCACAGTTTTGCAAAATCATGGTGTCCCCATTCAACTCAAAGCACCCAATGATTTATTTTTGGTGGGCAAAAAATTGGGGGGGATTCTCACGGAAACCCGGATTCAAGGCGAGAAAATTGTCACAGCAGTGATTGGGGTGGGGATCAACTGGTCAAACCCGATTCCCGAAGTCGGTATTAGTCTTTGTCATTATTGGTCAAGCCAAGGGGTTAACCCGCAAATCCAGTCTCTGGCAGAACTAGAAAACCTAGTTTTAGAAGGTATTATTCTCGGCTACGGGCAGCTGCAAGGAAAGGGGGTCTCAAGTTTCCTCAAGAATTATCAAAATTTGTTGCTTTAGTTTTCCGTTAGTTTTCTGTTAGCAAGGGATTAGGTTAACCTAGACTAAAGATGGGGATAATCTTCCCAATTAAGATAGAAAATATATTAAGATCATTAATGTTACGAATAATCAGCAGCTATCTACTCCAGAAAAATGTGTTAATTTATACTAAAAAGCTTGTCTAAAGCTAGACAATGAAGCAGATGCAACCAATCCTTTCGCAACTAAACTCGACAAATCTTTCTCCAGAACTACTAAACTATGCGATCGCCTCTAGTAGCGTCGGTGTAGTTATTGCTGATGTCAATCAACCCAAGCAACCCCTAATTTATTGCAACCCAGCTTTTGAGAAAATCACTGGTTATAGCCGTGAGGAAGTAATTGGTTATAACTGTAAATTTCTTCAGGGAAAAGACACTTCTCCAGAAGCTTTGGAAACAATTCGCCACGCCCTAAAAACCCAGACTGGCTGTTGTGTAATTCTACGGAACTACAAGAAAGACGGCACTCCTTTTTGGAATGAATTAACTATTTCTCCGGTGTTTGATCAGCAGGGAAATCTAACTCATTTTGTGGGGGTGCAATCGGATATTTCGGAAAAAGTGGAAGCGATCGAAGCTCTCCAAAAATCGGAAGCCAATTACCGGAATCTCAATGCTCAACTCCAAGAAACCCTCGCCGAACTTACCCAAGCCCAGAGTCAAATGCTCCAGACAGAAAAAATGTCTAGCCTAGGGCAGGTAGTCGCCGGAATTGCCCACGAAATCAATAATCCGGTGGGTTTTATTCATGGCAATATAGATTTTGTAACTCAATATACTCAAGAACTCTTAAAGTTAATTGATCTCCAACAACAAGCTCTCCAAAGAAATACCCCGGAGCTAGCAGCCAAGATGACAGAGATAGAAGTTGATTTTATCCGAGAAGATTTGGTTAAAGTCCTGACATCCATGCAAAATGGCACCGATCGCATCAAGAAAATAGTCTTATCTCTCCGCAATTTTTCCCGTCTTGATGAAGCAGAAATGAAGCCAGTGGATATTCATGAAGGTTTAGATAATACCCTTTTATTAGTCCAACATCGCTGCCAAAGTCAGTCCCAACGCCCCCCTATCCAGATCTACAAAGATTATGCAAATCTGCCCCTAGTTGAGTGTTATCCAGGACAACTAAATCAGGTGTTTTTGAATGTAGTTAATAATGCGATCGATGCCCTCGAAGAATCTAATTTCTATGCCAATAATATTGCAGATAGTCTGGGGGAGGAAGCCCCGGCAAACAATCTACTATACACCCACAACAAAAGTAAGTTATTACAAATTAAGATTTCTACCGAATTAATTGATGATTGGGTCAGGATCAGAATCTATGATAATGGCTGTGGGGTGACGGAGGAGGTCAGGAAAAATATGTTTAATCCTTTCTTTACGACTAAATCGATCGGCAAAGGCACTGGGTTAGGATTATCAACTAGTTATCAAATTGTTGTCGAAAAGCACCAAGGAAAAATTACCTGTAGTTCTCTCCTAGGCAAGGGTACAGAAATTAAGATTGAGATTCCCTTAAAAATGATTAGAACCTCAAATCAGCACAAAGCCCTCATTTATTCAAACTCCTCCCCCAACATATAACTTTTATTAAGCAATTTCCTTAAGCATAATTTGCCAATTGGCAGTTAAAGTTGTTCCCGGTTCTAGAAAAGTTAGATCAGCTTGGGTATTGAGAGCATTCCGAGCAGCACTCCAAGGTTCTAGACAGTAAAAATCTTTGTCTTGGAGAGTCCAGAAAATGAGATGGCGGTAGAAGCGTTCGGAGTTTGCTTGGCGGGGAGAGCTAATTTCTGGAAATAGTTGCAGACTCATCTCTAGGTTTTGGGCGTGGTCTTTTACTACCACAGTTCCGTTTTGCAATTGCCGAAAGATCACATCAATTTCTGCTGCATCTAGATCAAAATTTCCCTCAAAGGCAAAAGTGAGATGATTTTTGTGGTCTTCGTAGGCAGAACTGGGAATCTGGAATTCTAATTTAGTCTTGTCGGCAGCGGCAAAGTAGGGGTGGAAACCGAGGCTAAAGGGTAGGGGTTCTGGGGATTGATTGATGATTTTGGAGGCGATCGAGAGGCAATCTCCTTGGAGGTGGTAGGTAAAATCAAGCTGAAAATCGAAGGGATACACGAGACGGGTTTGGTCATTACTGGCCAGAGTGACGGTAATCGCTGCCTCAGTTTCGGTGGCTAGTTGATTGGTTACAGTCCAGGGGAGATTGCGGGCAAAGCCATGCTGGGGTAACTGGTAGGTTTGCCGGTTGTGGGTATAGGTATTATCTGTTAGACCGCCACAGATGGGGAATAGGATGGGAATCCCGGCCCGGACAGTTAGTTCTGGATGTTGGAAGCGTTCTTTGTCTAGGTAAAAAATTTCCCGTCCCCGCCACTGCCACTGGGTGATGATCCCGCCTCGATCGGGCACGATCGCCAAACGAGACTGTTGTGTTTCCCCTTGGAGGATATAGGTTAAAGCTTGTCCGTGGTCTTCGGTGATAGTGTACAAAGTTTTCTCCCAAATGTATATCTTGGCTATATCTTGGCAAAATTGGCTGGGTCTTGGTCTTGGCGATGCTTGAAGGGAATCGGCACTCCCTGTCTGTCCCCGGCTAAGGCTGCGGTCAATTCTAGGGCGGTGCGGAGACGTTTGGCGGCATAGATCGACATATCCCGTGGCACACTGATCCGATCGCGCAAATACCGTAAAGCCCCATCAGACCCCGCAGGTGGTTCGCACTCTGCTCCGGTCATCATCTGAGTCAAAGCACAACGCAAGGCTCGATCGACCAACTCCGGCTCACTGGGGTTAACTCGGATAATATTTTCTCGATGTTTCCACACCCGATACAAAGCCTCAGTCCGGGAAGTTTCTGGTTCTGGATAACCCACATCCGGCAGCCCAAACCAATCACCATGATCCACCCTTGCCTTATTTTTCAGCATTTGAGGTTCTCCATTTTCCCAACAGCCTCCCATTTGGGGCGGGAGATCGTGGGCGTGGGTGTGGAAGTCACTCTGAGTACCCCGGTAGGTGGAGCGGGTTTCCATCGCATCAAACCAGGCGCTGAGATGGGGATTTTCTTCCCTGAGGGAGTAACCCTTATAGTAGTACAAGCTGGCATTCATCCGCTCGACGTAGGGTGTGAAGATCACATCAACGGTACTAAATTCTTCTAAAAAATAGGCGGCCGGGGTACTAGCAAGAGCGGTTTCCACCTTCGCCACCACCGAGATAAATTGCTCTCGATTCAGTTTTTCCTCCTTGGGCGATCGAGCCGGATAGCAAAGCCAACTACACCAAGCCCGGAATAATAATCGCTCCAATTTCCGTAACGGCAGCACCCTAGGATCCGTCATCCCCCAGCCCAAGGGTTGAAACGCCCTTTCGAGAGCCAATAAAATATCATCACTTTCGGTAATGATTTTGCCATCCAAGGCAAGGGCAGGCAGCATTCCAGAGGGAACTTTTTGCTTGTACCACGGTTCTTTGGTGCCGTAGCAAAACATGGTGACTTTCTCGACTCGGTAGGGAATTTGCTTTTCTTCTAGCCAGAGCCAGATTTTTTGACAGTAGGGACACCAAGCATGATGATCACGGTAGAGGGTTACTCGGAGGTTGGATTCTGGCTGCCCAAAGAGACGTAATCGAGATTG
The DNA here is from genome assembly GCA_020692245.1 of Microcoleus sp. GA_180221_E-2-1-MAG-45_12. Taxonomy (GTDB): domain Bacteria; phylum Cyanobacteriota; class Cyanobacteriia; order Cyanobacteriales; family JAAUUE01; genus JAAUUE01. Next base: position 7,885 of record JAIMKT010000057.1, on the reverse strand, counting down.
GGAGTTGGTAGCACCGTTAACAAGGTCGGGGTTCCAGTCTGTGAGGGTGGCTAGTTCTTGCCAAGAGAGAGGGGAATTGGTCATGGGTGAGAGTAGAGACCAGCTAGGGTCGAGTTAACCAGTAGCTAATTGAGATATAGCTTATGCAAAATAAGATTTTAACAAGAATTTAATCCGATTGTATCTATGAGATGATGAACTAGTTTCTAAAACCAGTCAGTCCGACGATCGTTTGGCAAGATGAGCCGGAAGTTTGACGCAGTATAGGTGTTTTCCCTAGATTCTGTAGTACCGTTTAGGTCGGGCGATACAATGGTAGTTATCAAGGGCTTTAAACCCAGTTCTTTGGTGAAGATATGATTTTTGCCAGTATAGTCTCATCAGGGGAATTTACAGTAGTAAGAAGGACTATTCATTAATCAAGTAATTAGTTAGGGATTAGCTAAAAACTTTAGCTTGAAACTATTGATATAAATTTCTTGAAAATTTTAAAATTCTCTCATGGCTGAGAAAGAAATTCCCCCTTCCGACAATCACAATTTTGATGAGTTCAACACCCCCATTAGTGCTGAAGCTAGAGAACTGTTAGAAAAAATTGAGCAATCCCACGAGATGCGCTACAAAATGATGAATCTGGAAACCTGGTCTCTCGCCAAGACGATGGATGCTTTTTTGCCCGGATTTTGGAATAGATTCCTCGAAAATCGGCGCACCGCCATGCAACAGTTCATTGCCCAACGCCGCAAAGCCAAACCCGAAGCTGGAGAATTTCTTGATGACCTCGCCCCCAGCTCTGATGATGCTCCCCAAGAACTGATGGCGGATCAACCACCCCATGATCTCCCCAATGATCTGAAGGAAGAGTTTAAAGATTAGTGCTTAAAGATTAGTAGAAATTGCTTGGACTGGGCAGGTGGGAATACATTGCTCGCAGACAATGCAGCGCGATCGAGTGAAAGTTAGCTGAAAACTCTGGGGGTTGAGGGTCAGGGCTTGGGTAGGGCAGATCCCAGTACATAAGCCACAATCCACGCAACTATTTTCATCAATGAGGATTTCTCGGCTCTGGAGGGAAACTTGGATTTCCTGCGATCGCATCCACTCGATCGCTGCTTCTAGCTGATCAATGTCCCCTGCCAATTCCACCACTACTTTGCCAATCTGGTTAGGAGCCACCTGCGCCCGGATAATATTTGCGGCGACATTAAAATCCCTAGCCAATCGATAGGTGACAGGCATTTGGATCGCTCGTTTTGGAAAGGTCAGGGTTACACGCTTTTTCATGGGTCTTTGCTATGATCCTTACAGTTTGCATTCCATCTATAAACTTCATCTATAAATTTCTTGAATTAAATTTTCCTATGACTAACGATACTCCTAACCCTACCACCCCGGTTTCTAATACTAACCTTGATCCCGATCTGGGGAATAAGTTTAACCCCAAAAAAATAACTAATATTCTTATTGCTCTGGCGGCGATCGTCCTCACGGTTAGTCTATTTTTCGCCCTGCGTACCCCCAATAATACCTCCAGCCTCGCCGCCCAAGCGGAAGTAGCCACCCCCCTAGAAGTCGCCCTCACCAATGGCAAGCCAACCCTCATGGAATTTTATGCGGACTGGTGTACTTCCTGTCAGGCGATGGCGGGGGATTTGGCAGAGCTAAAGGAAGAGTATAAGGAGAACCTGAATTTTGTCATGCTCAATGTCGATAACGGGAAATGGTTGCCGGAGATGGTGACTTATAAAGTAGACGGGATTCCCTTGTTTGTCTTTTTAGATCAGCAGGGACAAGCGATCGCCCAGAGTTTAGGAGAACAACCTCGATCGATCCTCACCGCCCAACTAGATGCCCTCGTTACAGCCCAACCCCTCCCTGAGACTAACCCCGTGGGTAGAACCTCAGAACTTGAAACTGCCCTAGAAACTGCACCAGTAACTAAACCAGTAACTAAACCTCAAAAAGTTATCGATCCCCGTACCCATGGCAGTTAGTTGAGATTCCCTAAAGTTTGGACATGAGAGAGTTAGGTTAGTAAGTATTAGCTGGTAAATCCCGGAAAGGACTGGACTACTCGCCCAAAACCCCGGAGACGCTGGTAGATCGATCGACCAATATCATCTCCCGTATCTTGCAGAATATCTATGGCAATCCCGTTCCGCCCCTTATCTTTCCCGGAACTGTGAATATATTGATCCTCTCCCAAGTACAAACCCACGTGGTCGATCTTGAGTTCTGTGCCAAAAAATACCAGATCACCGGGGCTAATCTCCTCTAAGGAAACCTTCTCGGTAAAATCGTGCTGTTGATAAGCATCCCTCGGTAGCCAAATCCCCTCCTCAGCAAAGGCAGCCTGCATCAATCCCGAACAGTCGTAGTTAGGAGCTACAGTGCCGCCCCAAAGATAGGAATTAGGGTGAGATTTTGCTCGATAGGTAAATTCAATTATTTGAGGCAAACGACCTTGAATTTCTGAAAAAGGGAGATCAGGAGCTTGGTAGGGTTCCATGGCTGGCTCTAGGTGCAGGTCGTCCGATCGCAACCATCCAGAATAACCATCCTCACAGCATCGCACCTCTAGAGCTATCTCATCTTGCTGCTGGGAAATAATTTGGAGATAGCGTCCGGCAGCGGCTTGGGTCGCTAGGGTTTTACAGGCTGGGGAGTCGTAAATATTGAGATTAATCCTTGCCCGATACTGAGATTGCATAAATATAGATTCTGAATTAAGTGCTAAAGACAAATAAAAATCAAAGAAAGTTTAGGGGAAATTCTGGTGAAGTTAACTCAGTTTAGCCAGTATTGGTAGATTCCGGCAATTTTACTGATGCTGCGGTGATGGGGGCGATTTCGATTTTTTCCGAAAATTCATAGAAATTTAATAATCCCTAGGGGGCTAAATAGTGGCATAAATTTCCAAATTCCCCTATGATAGTTGCATAATGTAAAGAAAGGTAAATTTTATTCATAATTTGCCCAGCTAAAGCCTAGCACTCATATCCAAACATTTCTTATTCACCTACTGGAGAATCTTCACCATGACCATTGCAGTCGGACGTGCCTCAGAAAGAGGCTGGTTTGATATCCTCGATGATTGGCTGAAACGCGATCGATTCGTGTTCGTCGGTTGGAGCGGTATCCTCCTATTCCCCTGTGCCTACCTAGCCCTCGGCGGCTGGCTCACCGGCACCACCTTTGCTACTAGCTGGTACACCCACGGTTTAGCTTCTAGCTACCTCGAAGGCTGTAACTTCCTCACCGTCGCCGTTAGCACCCCCGCCAACAGCATGGGACACTCCCTATTGTTCCTCTGGGGTCCTGAAGCTAACTGGGACTTCGCTCGCTGGATTCAACTCGGTGGACTCTGGGCTTTTGTAGCTCTCCACGGAGCCTTTGGCTTAATTGGATTCATGCTCCGCCAGTTTGAGATCGCTAGACTGATCAGCATTCGTCCTTACAACGCTCTAGCCTTCAGTGGCCCGATCGCCGTCTTCGTCAGTGTCTTTCTCCTGTATCCCCTCGGACAATCTAGCTGGTTCTTTGCACCCAGCTTTGGGGTCGCAGCTATCTTTAGATTCTTACTATTCTTCCAAGGATTCCACAACTGGACTCTCAACCCCTTCCACATGATGGGCGTAGCTGGGATTCTCGGTGGAGCATTACTCTGTGCCATCCACGGAGCCACGGTAGAAAATACCCTGTTCCAAGATGGAGACAAAGCAAACACCTTTGGGGCTTTCAATCCAACCCAAGCAGAAGAAACCTACTCCATGGTGACTGCCAACCGTTACTGGTCACAAATCTTTGGGATTGCATTCTCCAACAAGCGTTGGTTGCACTTCTTCATGTTGTTCGTCCCAGTAACCGGTCTGTGGATGAGCAGTGTGGGCATTGTGGGTTTAGCATTGAACCTCCGAGCCTATGACTTTGTTTCTCAGGAAATCCGGGCAGCAGAAGACCCAGAGTTTGAGACTTTCTACACCAAGAATATTCTGTTGAATGAAGGGATTCGGGCTTGGATGGCTCCTCAGGATCAACCCCATGAGAATTTTGAGTTTCCTGAAGAAGTTCTTCCCCGTGGTAATGCTCTCTAATTTTCTGGTTTTAATCTCAGACTTCCTAGAAAACTAGGAGATTTGAGATTAAGGTAGTTTTTTTGATTAGGCTCTAGCTCTGCTGGGGTCTTTTTTTGTCAGCAATTAGGGATAGGCAGCATTTTAATGATTATGAACTATGATATTTTTGACACTCCCAATAATCTGGATTTATAGTCTAATTTACGGCTCAACTTTACAGTATGGCTTGATAAATTGCTTAATCTTCTGGGGGGCGATGACGGGGGAAGTTGGGCAGGTCGATCGCCGACAGGGAAGGAATTTTTTTCGAGGGGCGCTCTGGATAAATAATCGGCGTGGGTTCGTTGGTTTCTGGGGGAATGTAGGGCGATCGCTTCACTGCGGCAAGGAGTTCCTGCAATTTTTGGTCATTGGCAGAAATCTCTGCTACCTCCGGCTCCGATCGCAAGCTTTGGAGGTATTGAGCCAAATCTGTTACTAGGGGAACTGAGGCAGAATGCTCAGGATTTGTCGGATTTTCTAGAGGTTTTTCTAGGGGCAAGGAAAGGCGTTCATGAAGTGTCTCTGCCAGAGAGTCGCTGCCCACAGAGGTGACATCAAATAATGGTTCCGGGGCAGCACCCAGTTGCAGGAGTTCTGGTTTAGTTTCTTGATCTGGAGTAAATTTTGGCTCGATCGCTTTACCATCTGGGGATAAATTCAAGGCAAGGAGGAGAGGGTGAATTGCGCCAGATCTAGGTTCAGGATAGAGTTCCTTGGGTTCAGGAAGGGCAGGGCGTTCTGGAGTAAAAATCGTCTCTGGATTAGTTGGGAGAGAAAAATTTGGATCCGGCTCTGGAAAATCCACCTCTGCCTCTTCTACATTTGACCAAGGTTGGATCGGTTGGGTCGATCGAAGACTCAAAGCCGCTAGATTAATATTCCGGGGTTTCACCAATTCCTCTGGATCAACCAATTCCCCGGTGATATTTGTAGCGGGAACTTCCAAGGATTTTTCCAGAGCTATCTTAAATTGCAGGGCTTGACGTTGTTGGCGCTGGAGACGAGTATTTAACTCTTGACAACGAGTTTCCGATTGGAGGAGTTCATGCCCTTGCTCATGATATTGTTGCTGGGTGAGGGCGCACTCCCGTTCTAGCTGGGCAACCCGTTCTTGGCTAATTTGTAGCTCTGAAGAGAGCGTTTCAATGAGAATCTGTTGGCGCTGGGCTAGTTGGTGAGAGATTTCTAATTCCTGCAAGAGACGACTTACCTGCTCGCTGGCGTAATTGGCTTCGGCGGTTTGCTGAGAAAGCATTGTCCCCACTTCCTGCGATCGAATCGATTCCTGTTCAGAAAATTGTTCACTTTGTCTAAGGAGCTTTTCTTCGGCAATCTGCAAAGATTCCTGTAGTTGGGCAACTTGCTCTTGAAGAGTCCGGTTCCGTTGCCGGAGCTTTTGCGCCAATACAAATAAATCTGACTCCTTACTCCCAGCTTTGGGGCTAACTTCGCTCCCCGGATGCTGAGAGTTATTAACTTTAGGAGCATCACCAGCCGGAGAATCGGTTTTATGACCTTTGGGAGATGGAGCAGGATAATCAGCTTTATTCATAGCTTTGGGGGATAGCTTTGCAGGATAGAAGAATACTATATTAAGTTAACCAGAATCTTGAGGTTTGATCAGCCGTATAAGGAGAAATTATTGATAATGTTAACCTTAAAATAATTCAACAATAACCTAGAATGCTAAATCCAGAATATAGAGCCCAGTTTCCAGCCCTGAAACATAAAAGTTATTTTAATTATGGTGGTCAGGGGACATTGCCCCAAGTAGCCCTAGATGCGATCTCCCAATCCTACGATTATATCCAAACTATTGGGCCTTTTTCGATCGCCGTCAACAACTGGATCACTCAAGAAGCCAACTTAACAAGGGAATCGATCGCCCAAGAATTAGGAGTCACTGCCGCCACCATTACCCTCACAGAAGATGTCACCGTGGGCTGCAATATTGTTCTCTGGGGTATTCCTTGGCAAGTTGGGGATCACATTCTCCTTTCTGATTGCGAGCATCCGGGAGTTATTGCTGCCGTGGGGGAAATTTGCCGGAGATTTGGGGTGACAACTTCTACTTTTCCGATTTTGGGTCTAGCTGAAAACAATTCTCCCCCAGATACCCAAGGATCGCCAGAGCAAATCCTCGCCTCGATCGATCAACATCTCCAACCCCAAACCCGCCTAGTCGTCCTTAGTCATGTCCTCTGGAATACGGGGCAAGTTTTACCCCTGAAGGAAATTAATCAACTCTGCCATGAACGGGGCTGTTTAGTGCTGGTAGATGCAGCCCAGTCGGTGGGGCAGTTACCCTTAGATTTATTAGACCTAGAGGTAGATTTCTACGCCTTCACTGGGCATAAATGGTGCTGTGGGCCAGAGGGCTTGGGAGGTTTATATGTCAATGTAGAGGTTCGAGATAGTTTACACCCCACGTTTATTGGCTGGCGGGGGATCACCATGCAGGAACCCAAGGGCTGGCAACCCGATGGCAGGCGCTACGAGGTGGCTACTTCGGCTTTCCCGCTCTACGCTGGGTTAAGGGCAGCAATTCATTACCATCATCAAGCAGGAACGGCGATCGATCGCTACCAACGCATTCTTAACCTCAGTCAATATCTCTGCCAAAAACTAACTACTATTCCCCAAATTCAAGTAACTAGTCCCCATCCCCCAGAAACGGGCTTAGTCTGCTTTCAAGTCCGGGCTGCCCTTGAGGTTAACTCTGAGAAGCTGGCAAACCATGGCTCGATCGTCAGTACCCTAGAGCAGCAGGGCGTATTTACCCGCACCTTGGCATCCCCCGACTGTATCCGGGCTTGTGTGCATCATTTCACCACCACCGCCGAGCTTGATCATCTGGTCGATCGACTTGCTAAAACAATCCCTAACTAAACTATTACTCAGTCTTGGCGATCGAATAGCGTTCTCGAATAAATCCCTGTCCATCGTAGAGAGATTCTAGGGGGAGACTACTTAATTCTTCATCCAAGATAAATACAAGGTTATTAATTCCCTGTTGTTGTAGTTCTGATTCTAGAGGGGCTAACAGCCATTGATAGAACTGACGGGCAGCGTTGAGATTCATCGCCTCATTCCCACCATTGCTCGATCGAAGATTCGCCAAAGCACCTAGGACTTGGCTGCGGGTAATGCCAGATAGTTGCACTCGTTGGGGTTCGCCTCTACCAGTGACGAGGATAATTTCTAGGGTGTCTTCGTTTCTGGAGGCAAGGTTTTGGGGAGTGAAGAAAACATAAATTTGGGCGGGTTTTGTGTCGCTATTTGCCGCAATCTGGTTGAGGTTGTTTTGGATGGCTGATAGATCGTTCTGGGAGTTGCCCAAGGTGTTTAATCTGGCTGCTATTTCTACACTACTAGGATTGGTGATAAAGGCTAGGGTTCCTGAAGGTGGTTCTGGTTCTTGGCGAGTATCTTGAGGATCAAGGCTGGCTAGGGTAGTCCGCAGTTCTGAAGATAGGGTTGGGGATGTGCTAGGTGTGGAAATGGGAGTAGAAATGGGAATGGG
>JAIMKT010000057.1:0-86 GCA_020692245.1 Microcoleus sp. GA_180221_E-2-1-MAG-45_12 | reverse complement strand
GGGGTGTGCCAACGACTACGGGGGCGGGAGTTGCTGGGGCGGCTGGGTTTTGGAGGAGAGCTAATACTGCTGGAGAAATAGTGGGA
>JAIMKT010000056.1:24509-28096 GCA_020692245.1 Microcoleus sp. GA_180221_E-2-1-MAG-45_12 | reverse complement strand
ACTCGAAGAAAACGTTTTAAGGTAGCGAAAGTCGGTCTAGACATAGAAGGCTTGCTGCCATCATCGATCGGCGGTGAATCATCGGTAAATAAATACACCTTCTCAAACTTATTTGCCACAAACCAATCCCGCATCCTCTCGGCATCCCGTTTAGCGAAATGGAGTTCTGGCATATTGACATAGTGATTAATTCCGATACAAACTGCCCAATTTTTAGCCATCTTTCCGCTTGAACTTGAGTTTCACCGCCCCCTTTGCTGCCGCCTCGCCACCGATGCCCAGTAAACTCACTTTACCATTGCCACTGATTTCTATGGATAGCTCAATTTCCTCCAGTTGCAGCCCAGACTTAGAACTCTCCGCTCGATCGAAGGACACTTCCACCACATCAATAAATTCCCCAAGGTTTTGCTGCAACTCCTCAGCACTAATATACGATTGCTGCCGAGGTGATCGATCGTCCCTATTCGGCACACCATAGTCTGCCCCAATATCAACCCCACCTTTACCTTCCTCCACTTCTGCGGTTGTATCCGTAACAATCCAAATACCTTTACTTGTTGTTTCTGCCATATCTTTCCCTATTTTTGATTTTTAAGATAGATTTTTCTCAACTAAGTTGAAAGTGAGATTGGGCTGGGTTGGTTTGGCTGATTAACTTGCCTTGGGAGATCACATACTTAGCAACAGAGCGTTTTTGGATTGCCGTAAAGCGATCGATCGCATCCAGCACGATCAGATTGGCAAGTTTCCCGACCCCAATCCCATACTCAGCAATACTCAAAGTCTTCGCTCCATTCACCGTGATCATGTCGTAGCAAGCATCTACCTCTTTGCGTCCCGTCATTTGGCACACATGGACAGCCATCAACGCCACATCGAGCATACTGCCCGTCCCGAAGTTGTACCACGGGTCTTGAATACAATCATTCCCCAAGCTCACATTCTGCCCCTGCTGCCATAGTTCTTTAACTCTAGTAACTCCCCGGCGTTTGGGGTAAGTATCGGTTCTGCCTTGGAGAGTGATATTAATCAGGGGGTTGGCAATAAAATTAATGTTGGTGCGTTGCAAAAAGCCCATGAGCTTAAAAGCGTAGGCATTATTGTAGGAGCCAAAGGCAGTGGTATGACTGGCACTCACCCGTGACCCCATCCCGGTGCGGATAGCCTGCGCCACCATCACTTCCAAAAATCTCGACTGGTCATCATCGATCTCATCACAGTGAATATCAATTAATTTGTCGTACTGTTCTGCTAGGGCAAAAATGCGCTGTACCGACTGCACTCCGTCTTCTCTAGTGAGTTCGTAATGAGGAATACCTCCCACCACATCTGCCCCTAGGCGGAGAGCCTCTTCAATGAGTTCTCGGTTGGCAGGTTTGCTGTAGATGCCATCTTGAGGAAAGGCGACTATTTGCAGGGTGATCCAATCTTTGACAGCAGCTTGAACTTCTAGTAAACCCTTGAGGGCAAGGAGTTGGGGTTCACTCACATCTGCATGACTGCGAACAAACAGCACCCCTTGGCTAGCTTGGAGCTTGAGAGCTGCGATCGCCCGATTTTTGATATCCTCAAGGGTTAGGCTTTGCTTTCTTTCGCCCCAAATTTCAATCCCTTCAAACAAAGTCCCGCTTTCATTCCACCGGGGTTCCCCAGAAGTGAGAGCTGAATCTAGGTGAATATGGGATTCCACAAAGGGCGGGCTAATGATTTGTCCTTGCACAGGAATTTCTATGGCTCCAGCATTGGCTAACTGGGGAGCGATCGCCACAATTTTTCCGTCTGCAATTCCCACATCCACCAACTGCCCCGCAAACTCTGCCACCCCGATCGCTTGCCCTTGGCGCAATACTAAATCGTAGGTAATCTCTGGGTTGCTATTGGGAATAGCAGGGGAAAAATTAAGAGCATTATTTCCAGAGTTGTCATTAAAATTATCAACTACAAGATTAGTTACTGAGTCCGAAGCGTTACCATCAAGATCGATCATGGCAAATAAAAATTAAATTTTCTTTAAAATCTGTGCTAAAACTGATATCTAAGTAGCACGGTATTTAGGACAAGGCAGCTACATAGTTATAACTGCAATCCTATTATTTTAGGTGATTTGAGTATTTCTAGAGTGGGCATAGATAATTCTCTCGGTGATAGGCAAATAAGCTAAATTAGCCGATAAATTATTTACGCTAGTTCTCCTGCAAATACCCAGTACCTCATAGATAATAGGAACATCCTAGACTTATAACTAGGCTTTGTCCCTGTTCCCCCCTTCCTGATGTCATCTTCTTCTGTTCTTGAAATTTTGGTTGTTGTGCTGTTAATTTTTGCCAACAGTTTATTTGCAATGATTGAGATCTCGATCATTTCTTCGAGGAAAGCTCGGCTCCAGCAACTAGCTAATCAAGGTGATATTCGGGCTACTACTGCCCTAGAGTTGGCAAATGCCCCTAATCGCTTTTTATCTACTACCCAGATCGGAATTACGCTCATTGGTATCTTTGCTGGGGCTTTTGGAGGAGCAACGATCGCCAATGGTCTGGCTCTAGAGTTGGATAAAATACCGCTTTTGACAGGAAAGAGTGAAGGAATTGCCCTGACGATCGTGGTGGTGATCATTACCTACGTTTCCTTGGTTTTTGGGGAATTGGTTCCTAAGCGCTTGGCGATGAACAACCCTGAAGTTATTGCGATCAGTTCAGCGATCCCCATGCAGACCCTGGCTCGGATTGCTTCGCCCATAGTCCATTTGTTGAGTATTTCCACAGAATTGATCCTGCGGCTCATGGGAGTCCAGCCTTCCCAAGAACCAGAAGTAACCGAAGAAGAAATTAAGGTTTTGATTGAGCAGGGGACGGAGGCAGGAACCTTTGAGCAGGCAGAACAGGATATGCTCCAGAGGGTGTTTCGGTTGGGTGATCGCCATGTTAATGCCCTCATGACTCCCCGCCCAGATATTGTTTGGTTGGATCTCGATGACCCGATCGAGACTAATCGCCAAAAAATCATCAAGTCTAGTCATTCACGCCTGCCAGTTTGTCAATCAGGAGTAGATAATGTCTTGGGTGTGATCCAGATTAGCGATCTCCTTTCTAGTGTGTTATCGGGAGAGCAGTTGGATCTAACTTCCAATCTCCGCCGCCCTCTATTTGTGCCAGAAAGTACCACGGGGTTTCGGATTTTGGAGCTATTCAAGCAGTCGGGAACTCATATTGCTGTGGTGGTGGATGAGTATGGCGTAATTCAAGGTTTAGTCACCCTCAATGATGTGTTAGTGGAGTTGGTGGGAGATATGCCCAGTATTGATCAACAAGAAGAACCCATGGCAGTGCAGCGAGAGGATGGCTCTTGGTTAATTGATGGCATGTATTCTGTGGAAGACTTTTTTGAGTTGTTTGGGATCAAGCAGGATCCCCGCCACCAACGCAACAATTACCAAACTTTGGCAGGATTAGTGATCACCCATCTAGGGAGAATTCCCACGGCGGCGGATCATTTTGAATGGCAAGATTTTCGGTTTGAAGTTATGGACATGGACGGCAACCGTGTAGATAAGGTCTTGGTGATGCCGATACCTCCTACCAACGATG
>JAIMKT010000056.1:13464-24490 GCA_020692245.1 Microcoleus sp. GA_180221_E-2-1-MAG-45_12 | reverse complement strand
AACTCCGGCGGGTGATAAATAACTCCTCGATACTCTCCGAAGACAACGATCGAGATTCCATCCAACCAGAGGTTAAAATAAGGTAATTATTGATGATTCTATAAAATCGTCCTGTTATTTATTATCTTTTTATCTCCTAACCTATGTTTAATTGGTTTAAGCGTTTTCAACAACCAGCCTCAACTCCAGAAACTCCTGAGTCGCCGGAGGTACAAACCCCAAGCACTCCCGATGCTCCCGTCACCGAGGCAGAAGCAAGTCCTGATGCTCCCGCCGCCGATGATTACCTTGCTTGGGCAAAGGCTGCTTATCAGAATATTAAGCAGAAGGAAGAGGAGGAGGTAAAGGAGGTAGAGGAGGTAGAGGGAGAAATACAGGAGTTAGTGATCCCAGAACCGGAATCGATCGAGCAGCAAGTTCCAGAGATTGCAGAAGTTTCTGAAGTTATTAGCCAAGAGTCAATTCCTGAAGCGATCGCCCCAGATTTAGTTGAATCATCTCCAGTTGAAGCTATTGAGGAGATCCAAGAGGAAACTGTTCAAATTGAGGCGATCGAACCAGAATCCGTTACTCCTGTTGAAATTGCACCAATCCCTTCTGAGATAGTAGATCCAGAACCTGTTGATGAAATTATTGATGAGCCTGTGGGACTAGTTGATCCTAGCCAAGTTGAACCGGAAGCGATCGAGCCTGAGCCTGTTGATTTAGATCAAGTTGAACCAGAAATTCTTGAACCAGAAGCGATTGCATCAATTCCCCCTGAAATACCTGAACCAGAAATAGTTGATCCTGAACCAATTGCCCTAGATCAAGGGGAGATAATCCCAGATGAAGCGATCGAGGCTAATCAAGAAGTTAATCAAGAAGCAATCCCCACGGAAGCGATCGAGCCAGAAATTCCAGCCACTTCCTTACCCCTGTGGGCGAGGGAAACCGAGGCAGAAAGGCTAGAGCGGTTAGAAAGTTTGGTAGTAGAAGAACCAGTTCCTCTAGAAGCTGAGCAATCCCCATCAGCCCCTAGTTCGCCGGATCTAGTTTTTGATGAAGGTTTTCTTTGGTCTGCCCAAGTCCTCGCCTCTCAGGGTCGTCGTCCTGAAGATGTCACCGTGGAAGAGATTAGCTGGTTAAAACGGTTGCGGCAGGGCTTAGAAAAAACTCGGTTGAGCCTAATTAATCAACTCAAGTCCATCGTCGGGCAGGGGCCTTTAGATAAAGATGCGGTAGAAGCGATCGAAGCCCTACTTTTACAGGCAGATGTGGGGGTAGAAGCCACGGATTATATTATCACCACTCTCCAAACCAGGCTCCGAGAAGAAGTCCTGCCCCCAGATCAGGCGATCGCCTACCTGAAAAAAATTCTTAGGGATTTACTAGATCAGCCCTACCAAAACAACTACACTGCTGCCTTTGTGCCGGATAAAGATACCCTAAATATCTGGATGATGACAGGAGTGAACGGGGCAGGAAAAACCACCACGATCGGCAAACTTGCCCATCTTGCCCAAAAATCTGGCTATAGTTGTCTCATTGGAGCCGCTGATACTTTCCGGGCAGCAGCCGTAGAGCAGGTGAAAATTTGGGGGCAGCGCAGTGGTACAGAAGTGATTGCCAACCCCGGACAAAATACCGATCCCGGCTCCGTAGTCTTTGATGCGATCGCTGCGGCTCAAGCCAGAAATACCGAACTATTGCTCATTGACACGGCGGGGAGACTGCAAAACAAAAAAAATCTCATGGATGAGTTGGGCAAAATTCGCCGCATTGTAGACAAAAAAGCCCCCAACGCTAGAGTCGAGTCGCTGCTAGTCCTCGATGCCACCCTAGGGCAGAATGGTTTACGACAAGCCCAAATTTTTGCCGAAGCAGCCAAGCTCAGTGGAGTTGTCCTCACCAAGTTAGATGGCACAGCCAAGGGCGGGGTAGCTTTAGCCGTAGTCCAGCAGTTGGGTTTACCCATCCGGTTCATCGGCGCTGGGGAAGGTATTGAAGATCTCCGCCCCTTTTCCAGCTACGAGTTTGTAGAAGCCCTCTTAAATGGCTAGGAATTTTTGGAAAATAATGCTCTTCGTATCCACAAAACTATGAAATTAATTTAAGCACATCTAAAATATATCTAAAATCCCATCGGATAAGAGTAGTTTTGTGGCAAGATCAGAAAACGTAAGCGTAAAGCGAAATTATTTAACTAGAGAATTATTATGGCATTAAGACTAGGGGACACAGTTCCCAACTTCCAACAGGGTTCTACCCATGGCGATATCGATTTCTTCACTTGGGCAGGAGATAGCTGGGTTGTGCTATTTTCTCACCCCGCCGACTTTACCCCAGTTTGCACCACAGAACTAGGCATGGTCGCCAAACTCAAAAGTGAATTTGATAAGCGGAATGTGAAAGCGATCGCTCTCAGCGTGGATAGCGTGGAATCTCACCAAGGCTGGGTTGGCGACATTGAAGAAACCCAAGGTACTGCCCTCAATTACCCAATTTTGGCGGATAGCGACAAAAAAGTTTCTGAACTTTATGACATGATTCACCCCAACTCTGCCACGGGAAGCACTCTCACTGTCCGCTCTGTATTTGTGATTGATCCCCAAAAGAAACTCCGGTTAAGCATCACCTACCCCGCCAGCACTGGACGGAACTTTGATGAATTACTCCGGGTTATTGACTCCCTCCAACTCACCGATAACTACAGCGTAGCAACTCCCGTCAACTGGACTGATGGTGGTGATTGCGTCATTGTGCCTTCCCTCAAGGATCCGGAAGTCCTCAAAGAGAAATTCCCTAAAGGTTACACAGAAGTTAAGCCTTACCTGCGGATGACTCCCCAACCAAACAAGTAAGTCTGGCTATTTGATCAATCAAGGATTTTTGTAGATATCTAATCCCCCGCTTCTAAGCCTAGGCAAACTTAGCTAGAAGTTTTGGGGGATATTTTTTCTTTTAGTTTAAGCATTAATTTTTAGAGTGATTTTTATGGCGACAGTGTTGGCGATCGAGACTAGTTGTGATGAAACTTCTGTAGCTGTGGTAGAGCAACGTACCTGTTTGAGTAATGTGGTATCTTCCCAGATTCCCATCCATCGACGCTATGGGGGTGTAGTTCCAGAGGTAGCCTCAAGGCAACACCTAGAAACCATCAATGGCACGATCGCCGAAGCCCTGACCCTTGCCGATCGAGATTGGTCAGAAATTGATGGCATTGCTGCTACCTGCGCCCCCGGTTTGGTGGGAGCCTTGATGGTGGGAGCAACGGCGGCGAAAACCCTTGCCATGATCCATCAAAAACCCTTCCTTGGCATCCATCACCTAGAGGGGCATATCTACGCCAGCTACCTGAGTGATCCCCAACTCCAACCGCCTTTTTTGTGCCTGCTGGTTTCTGGGGGGCATACTAGTTTAATTTTGGTCAAAGATTGCGGAGATTACCAGACCCTAGGAGAAACTAGGGATGATGCAGCGGGGGAAGCCTTTGACAAGGTAGCGAGGTTGTTGGGTCTGGGCTATCCCGGTGGCCCCATGATTGATCAACTGGCGCAAACTGGCAATCCCCAAGCCTTTGCCCTACCGGAAGGGAAGGTTTCGCTGCCCCAAGGCGGTTTTCATCCCTACGATTCTAGTTTTAGTGGCTTAAAAACGGCGGTGTTACGTCTTGTCCAAAAACTCCAAGCAGAGCATGGGAATGAGTTACCAGAATTAATGATCGCTGATATTGCCGCCAGTTTCCAGCAGGCTGTGGCAAAGGCTCTAACTAAGCGAGCGATCGCCTGTGCAGTAGATTATGACCTGAAATCGATCGCCATTGGGGGCGGGGTGGCAGCAAATAGTGGTCTGCGGCAAACTTTAACTACGGCGGCAGCAGCTAAGGGTTTACAGGTATTTTTCCCTCCTTTGAAATACTGTACTGACAATGCAGCAATGATCGGCTGTGCAGCGGCGGATCACTTCGATCGAGGACACGTTTCTTCCTTAGAATTAGGAGTTCGATCGCGCCTCCCCCTAGGATCGGTGATGTCACTTTATGGCATTCTTCCTAACCCCTAAGAGTTTGAGGCTAGATAAAAATTACCCTATCAAAAAAATTGCCCCTCTCCAATCAAGAAAAAGGGCGTTTATTTTTTGTATTTCTAATTTACAATAGCCTTTAAACCAGCTTTTCACTAACCTCTGAGTGAGACCAACTCTTGTTGTAGAGTTACAATCCGTCCCTGTAATAGGGTAATTTGTTCTTGATTAGTGATTACTTGGCTTTGTCCTTGTTGACTAGAGTTATCCCGCATTTGAGCAAAAAGATTAGCTGCCTCTTGCAATTGATTACGGTTGATCTCAGCTTGGGGATTATGAATCCATCCATAGACTGGAACTTGTCGCCATCCTTGCCGTTGGACACGCCGGAACCAACTTCGGGTAGTGTACCAATAGGACTCCCATCGATAACCAGTTAAACCCCAGTAATGAATTTGACCCTGCCAGTAGTTAGCTGCATTTTGATGCTCCTGCCTGAGTTGTTCAAAGTGATTCGTTTGGCTATTGACGTGATAGTTTTGTGCTTGGTAGCTCTGGGTCATTCCTTGGAGTTTTTGAATTTCTGATTCTTTTGCTGCAATTTGATGAGCCAGCGTCGTCAGTCAGAAACGGTTTTCATACTCTGGCGGAATGCCACCGGGGGTAAATAAGAAACTTGCCATGAGGCTACGCTGAGTATCATTTAGGGCAGTACTGCCCAAGACTCCTAAGATATCAACTACACCATCAGGATCGCCATTTAGGAGAGGGCGACCGTAGGAACTGGTAGTTCCATTCAGTAACAGTGGCTGTAATACATTCTGTTGGGCAGGACTTAGACTACTCCAAGAGTTTTTGACAGAGGTAGGAACGAAGGGATTATTAGGGTCTGTGCCATTAAAGAAAGTTTGCCATAGAGAGGGTACACCATCAACTAGATAACCAGATAAGTCTTGCTGTTGTTGTGGGCTTAGAGAACTAAGAGTACTAAGGATAGGGATAATGCCATCGGGGTCTGTGCCATCGAATAATGGTAAGTACTTAGGATCAAGTCCCTGTTTCAAGGCTGGACCGATCGCATTTTGTTGTTGGGGAGTTAGCAATTTCCAAGCTGCTTCTAAGTCTAGAATCTGTTGAGGATCTTTTTGAACTACCACAACCTGCTGTTGGTCTGTGGTTTTAGGCTTCCTAAAGGCAAAAATTGCTCCAGCCACAGCAGCCCCCACCAAGGCAATTCCTCCGAGAACTATGCCGATCTTGCCCAGAATTGGTAAGCAGATAAATTTACTGGAGATCGAGCCAATGAAGCCACCAATTTTTTTGATTAAGGGAATAGCTTTGGTAATAACATCAACAACCTTACCAACAAGATTAACAACCCGCTCCACCACACTGACAACTTTTTCTACAAAAGTAATAACTTGTTTAAAAACCCTTTTGACTTCTCGCCAAACTTTTCTGAAGAAAGTAGGACGTTCTTGAGGAGTGGCTGAACTATCTAGGGTTCCCAAAGCTGGGAAGAGAGGATCACTACTAGCAGTGTACGCTTCAGCCTTTGTAACTAATCCCAGTTGCACCGCCAATCCCATATTTAGCAACCCAGCGCCAGTTTCTAAATCCCAGCCGGGAGTATCCAAATCTATGGCAGTATCCTTAAGGATTTCCTTAATTTGAGCAGCACTCAGGTTAGGATTGGCAGCCCAGACTTGGGAAGCAGCACCAGTTACTTTTGCCGCAGCGATCGAGGTTCCTGCCATCCCCATTTGTCCCAGTTCTGTATCCCCATTTCTACCTACTTGATCAAAGGAGGATAGGGTTTGGGCTAATAGTTTTTGAGTTGCAGCAAAGGCTTGCTTTTCTTCTGATAAAGATAAACTCTCATTACCAGAACTATCAGATTGTTTCATTAATTTTTCTACTAGTTGCGCTTCTTGAGAAGTTAAACCAGCAAATAAATCTGGGGATAGGTTGCCTGTGGCGATCGTGGGGTCATCGGTTTGCCAACCATAGGCAAGTAAATCTAGCCCCCGACCATAACTAGAGTAATCAGCACGATTAGCTGCCTCATCTGCTGCACTAACTGTCACAATATTGTCAAAATGTTCTGAAGCTTGACCTAGGGCAGATAGAATATCTGTGCCTTGATTTCCTGCGGCGGCAATGATTAGGACATCATGATCACGAGCATATCGTAAAGCTTCAATTTCTGCTTGAGTGAATTGAGTCCGGGTAGTAATTGATCCGTCAAAGTTTTGTTGAGTTAAATCAAAACTAAGATTTATTACTCCATTTGGTTGACCAGATTGCTTGACAGCATCTACAAACTCTACTAGAGATTCTGACCATTCCCCCGAACCGACTGCTCTGCCTAGCCACAGAGGAGCATCATCATTTACACCATCAAGGCCAACGCCGTTATTTTGGGTAGCAGCGATAATTTCTAGAATTTTAGTTCCGTGATTATCTCCAGTGCCTGCACTGAAAAGAGGATTGTCATCATTATCAATGTAGTCTTGACCCAAAATAATCCGACTAGGATCAATATCTGGGTTATTAGCTAGAAAGCCAGTATCAATCACACCTACTAAGGGCTGATTCTCCCTAGCAAAGTCAAATTTACCTGCTAGAGCATTGACATCGATATATTCGTTATTAGCTAACTCAGCAAAGGCAGCTTCTATCTCGGCATTCAGTTGGGCAATGATTTGATCTTGCTGTTCTGCTGTTGGAGCATCAGGGGATGGCTCTAGGGTAATTGCAGGATTGGTGGTAATCCCTGTAAGGGTGCTTTGTAGTTGCTCCAGCATTCCTTGTAACTCAGGGGCTAGGTCTGTACTAATTGCTGTGGTAATTTCCCCAAGGGCGGCGGCTACTTGACTATCTACTTCACTTGTTTCTAGGGCATAGTCAACTATGGCTTGTCCTAATTCTGAGGTACGCCAGTCTTTTGTTGGATCGATAACATCATCTAGGGAAACTGCTGTGCCTGTAGCGCCCCGAACTTGGAAGATTAGGTCATTATAGTCTCGATCGCTTCCTGTATCTACCCGGAGGTCTTCCATCACAAAGGTATTGCCATTACCAGTAACATCGGCAATTTGCCCTAGATGAAAAGTATCATTGGGGTTTACAGTTGCCATTGAGAACAGAGGACGTAAAGCTCCACCTGCACTGGAATCATTATATATTTGCTGTACTTGACCATTAGGAACTAGCATAAAACCGAACTTATCTCCCGGACGCAGGATAAAAGTCTTTGTCCCCAGATATTCTCCAGAGTTTGAATCCCCCTCTCCTAATTCTCCAGTGAACTTGGCTCCTTCCGTGGGATCAGAAATGATTATATGACCTAAAGTTGTATTACTTAAAGCTCTACTAGCCGCTTCTTGAATAAATTCTTCGGAACCTAGCTCAAATTCTTCCATAGCATCTAGACTAAAAACTGCTAGTTCGCCTTGATAGCCACCACCATCAAAGAGAAAATCGACGGTTACTTCGCCAGTATCACCAACAGTGAAAACTCCTGATGTAAATTCAGAGTTTTGGATGGTTTCTACAGGGGCAAATTCTTCATCTTCACTCTCATCTGTGGTTTCAGTAGATTCATTAGATTCTATTTCTGCCTTGATGTCGTTAGCCAGTGCCACGATCGCCTCATCTTCTAATTCAGATTCAGATTCATTTTCGGCAACGGGATCGATCGACTCACTATCTAGGGTGCTATCCTCTTCGGCATCGGCAACCTCTATTTCTTCCCCGCTCTCTTCACTGCTAATTTCTAGGCTGGAATCGACTTCGCTCAAGGTTTCTGCTTTTTTTGTTGTGATTTCTGTTGTTTCTGCGGTGGTCTCTTCTTCTTGACTGTTGGCAGGAGGTTGCTCAGAGGTGAGGCTGCTGCTATCCGTAGGTAAATCTTCCAAGACTGCTTCTACTTCTATTTTCTCGGTTGCTAGGGGATCCCACGGAGCTTCCTCCCCAGAAATTTCGGCAACTTCTAGAGCGGTGAAATCTGTTGCTTCTGGTTCTGGAGATTCTGTACTAGGCTCGATCGATCTTTCTACCTCATCCTCTGGCAGATTATTGTCTACGGGGATTTCTATAGCTTCGTTAATTTCAATGTCGATGGGGATTGCGCTAGGAGATTTTTGTTGCTTGCCAGAGCGAGCAAATATAGTACTTGGGGAAACTTTGTTTAGAAGATGAAGACGACTCATAAAATTACCTCACTTATGGCATTAGCTTTCACTCAATTTATTATACTTAAGTACTATAAAAATGCAGTAGTATTTATTGAGACTTGCATCACAAATAAGGTGTGATATTAGGTAGATTGGGCCGACTTGGGTAAGCGCATTGTGGGATCAGTTTTGCTCGAAAATGTTATCCTTATACAAAGATATAATTCTGTGTGTGCAAATATTTTCAAGAATTTCTATGCTCATCTCCCATCCCCTCAATCCCCTCACCGCCCCAGAGATTGCTACGGCTACAGAATTAGTTCTGCAATACTTCGCTGAGGTTAATCCTGTTGAGATTGTTGGTAATTCGATCGATCACCCCCTCCATTTCACGGGGATCAGGCTGCAAGAACCATCGCAGGAATTGGTAGAAAATTTTCAAGCTGGGATGGCTTGGGAACGGGAAGCACTGGTGTCGGTGCTGGATCAACAAACTAACAAGAGCTATGGGGCGATCGTCTCCCTGAGTTCTCAGATGGTGACTAAATGGCAGGAAATTTCCCCTTCACCATCAATTCCATCCCTAAACCAATCTTTAAATCAATCTCTTGCTCAATCTCCCAAGGAATTAATAAACTCTCTCGAAAATCTTGAAAACAAAAATCATGACCTAGATCGAGAAAATTCCCAAATTCGCCAAGGATTGAAACCAATTAAGATTACTCAGCCAGAGGGGGTGAGTTTTCAGGTGGAGGGTTACCAAATAGCTTGGCAAAAATGGCAGGTGCGTTGGGGTTTTACTGCCCGTGAAGGGTTGGTGCTGTACCAGATTGGTTACACAGATCAGGGGCAGGAGCGATCGATCATCTACCGGGCAAGTCTGGCAGCTTTGGCAATTATTGGCGGAAATTATCAGACTACTCAGTCCCAAGATCACAGGGGAACATCTAGTTTAGGGAATGAGGCAAAAAGTGAGGCGAGAACTACTCTAGAAACTGGTTTAGATTTTGATCTAGGGATTGATCTGGGATTGAAAGCCAATTCCCTCCAGCAGGAAGTTGATTGTATTGGGGCGGTGCATTACTTTGATGCGGTGGTCAACACAAACCAAGGTGAACCGGAGGTAATTCCCCAAGCGATCGCCCTCTATGAAGAAGATTATGGGATGCTCTGGAAACACTGGGATTGGCGCAATGATGCGATCGAGGTGAGGCGATCGAGGCGTTTGGTGATCTTTTTTACGGCGACCTTGGGGAATTACGAGTATGGCTTTTATTGGTACTTCTATCAAGATGGGAATATTCAGTACGAAGTTAAGCTCACAGGTAGGCTCACAACCAAAGCTGTGCAACAACATTTTTTCAATGTCCGCCTCCACATGCAGGTAGACGGCAGCCAAAATTCTCTCTATGAAGTTAATTCGGAATCGGTGCCTCGGAGTAAGCAAAATCCCCACGGGAATGCCTTTATTGCCAAGAGTACCCAATTACTGACCGAACAGGCAGCCCAGAGATTGATTTCTCCCCTAACTGGACGCTACTGGAAAGTTACTAATCCCCAAAAAACTAACTACCTAGGGCAGTCTGTAGGTTACAAAATCCAACCGGGAGAAAATGTGGCTCCGGCGATTCCTGCCGATTCTCCCATTTATGAAAAAGCTGGATTTATCAAGCAGCACCTCTGGGCAACTCCCTACCATCCCCAAGAACCGGAAATTCAAAAACTTCCCACCTTAACTAGGGGCGATCGATCCCTAAATAATACTAATATTGTAGTGTGGTATACCTTCGGCTATCCTCACGTCCCCCGTCCCGAAGATTTTCCGGTAATGTCCGTGGCTTACAGTGGTTTCTTGCTCAAGCCCGTGAGTTTCTTCGATCGCAGCCCCGCCCTCGATGTGCCACCGTCGGCACCAAAGCAGCATTGTTGTTAGGGGAAGGAGGTAAAGGGAGGTAGAGGAGGTAGAGGAGGTAAAGGAGGTAGAGGAGTTATAGAATTTTATTAATTACCTGATACAAATAGAAATTTTCATAGGGGCGCAAGGCTTTGCGTCCTTATAGTGGGGATTTTAGTAATTAAGTTTGAACAGTTAATGGATTTTAAAATTATGAATCGAGATATTGCAGGTATCAGAAGGGAATATGGACTGAAGGATTTAGTGGAAACTCTGGCAGATTCAGACCCGATTCGGCAGTTTCATCTTTGGCTAGAACAGGCGATCGAAGCCCAGCTACCCGATGCCAATGCCATGAACCTCTCCACTGTGAGTTCCACAGGGAAGCCCTCCAGTCGAATTGTGTTGCTGAAGGGGTACGATCGCCGGGGTTTAGTATTTTATACCAACTACCAGAGTCGCAAATCTCAGGAACTGGAGGCAAATCCTTGGGCAGCGCTAAATTTTTGGTGGATTCCCCTAGAGCGGCAAATTCGTCTGGAAGGCAGAGCCAAAAAGCTAGACCCCGCCGAGTCTGAGGCATATTTTCATAGTCGCCCCAGAGATTCTCAGTTAGGTGCTTGGACTTCGCCCCAGAGTTCAGTGATTCCCGATCGAGAAGTATTAGAGCAGAGATTTAAGGAACTAGAAGCAAAATATACGGGAGTGGAGGTGATCCCCCGTCCAGAGCATTGGGGAGGATGGCGAGTGATTCCAGAGACGATCGAGTTTTGGCAGGGCAGGGCTAGTCGGTTACACGATCGACTTTTGTATCAATTACAACCCAATGGCAGTTGGCAGTGCGATCGCCTTGCACCCTAATTTTCTAGAGTTAATCCTCTGGGATCAAGTCAGGTTCAGCATCTAGATTGATTTCCAGTAAACCGGGCGGGGGTGTAATTTCTAGCCG
>JAIMKT010000056.1:10094-13441 GCA_020692245.1 Microcoleus sp. GA_180221_E-2-1-MAG-45_12 | reverse complement strand
GCACAATGGCAGGAACAAAGGGAATTAGAATTGTCACGGGTTGGGGTGTAGTTTGCCGTTTGGGTTTGGGAATTTTACTTTTGCGGTTAGGGATAACTTTTTCCTTGACCACTGGTAAGGCTGGCTGCTTGGCAAGTTCCACTTCTAGGAGATCATTTCCGGCGGCAATAATATCCACCACGGTACCGATCGCTTCCCCCGTGGCTTGGAGATAAACCCCTAAACCGATTAAATCTAAAACATGATATTCCCCTGGTGGCAGTTTTGGTCGATCGCTCTGGGGAACCAACAACTTACAACCCCGCAATTCCTCCGCCTGCTCTCGATTATTTACACCTTCGAGGTTAATAATATAAAGTTTTTTCCCCGGCACATAGCGCCCCCGGACGAGGTTTACCAACCTTGGCTCCTGCCCCGGACATTGCAACCATCGCTGCCCCGGCTTCTGGAAACGCTCTGGAAAATCACTCTGGGGATAAACCCGCAGTTCTCCCTGCAAACCTTGGGAAGAGGTGATTATCCCAATTTCTAACCAAGCATTTTCCTCTACAGGTGTTACATCTTTTTCTAAAAAATTATCCATAATCATCATTTGTTTAACTTAAATTTATGTCCACACCTAAGGGAATTCTTAAATGTTCACCGATAACTGATAACTGTTCACTGTAATCGATTTCCCTAAGGGAAGGCTGCGCCAACGCCCCCGCTTGACAATCCCGGAGCCAAATCTTCACCGCCTGTCCCACGGCACTATTAAGGCTATCTCTAGGAGGAGTTAATATTTGCTGGGGTGACAATCTACTGCGGCTATACATTAATGCTAACTGCCAGCCTTGATTTGTCTGCACTAAAAATAAGCGGTGAAATTCTTGATTCTCGACTAGCCGATTCCCTTGATATTCTCGATTGAGGGTTGTAAAAAATACCTGTTGCAGTTCTAAGTTCTCTGGGGAATTATTGCCCTGGGATGGATTCAGGAGAGGATTATTTAGGTTCTCTGGAACAGGATTAAGATCGGTATTGATGGGGTTAAATTCTGGATTTCCGGCGGCTACCATGTAAACTCTGGTCGGGTTTTGGGGATTAAGGGGGATGGCTCTCTGCAATAATCGATTTGTATAGCTGGGTAAATCTTGCAACAACAGATTAGTCAGACTAGCCAAATCTTGGGGACAAGTTGATTTATTTTGATTAATTCTCGATCGATTAGTTTGATTAGTTTGATTACTAGCTTGACTAATTTCTAGGGCAGCGATCGGCAACAAATAACTTCCCCAAACTCCAAGGGAGCAGCAAAATAACAGACAATATTTTTTATATGGTTGTAAGGTCTGCCTTGCCCACCCTACTAGCTTCACCTGAATCACACCAACTCCTCACAAATGCGTTGCCATGCTACTTCCGGTTCTGGGGCGGCAGTAATGGGTCTGCCAATTACTAAATAATCTGCTCCGGCTTGGAAGGCTGCCTTGGGGGTCATGCTCCGTTTTTGATCGCCTGCCTCTGCCCAACTGGGACGAATTCCCGGACAAATCAATAGAAAATCTTGGTGACACACATCTCGAAGCTGGGCAACTTCTTGGGGAGAACACACCGCTCCGCCGAGGTTGGCACTCTGGGCAAGGAGAGCCATTTCTAGGGCATACTCTGGTAATTCTAGGGGGATTTTCAGGTCGATCGCTAAATCCCTAGAAGTGAGACTAGTTAATAGAGTAATGGCAATTAATTTCGGAGGGGTGTAACCAGCAGCTTCGGCTCCAGCGATCGCTCCCTGGTTTGCAGCTTCGAGGGCTACTTTCCCGGCGGTGGCATGAACGGTTAAGAGGTCTACTCCGTAACGTCCAGCTTGGCGACAGGCTCCAGCCATGGTGTTAGGAATATCATGGAATTTTAGATCCAGAAAAATCTTTTTTTGTTGCTGCTTCAGAAACCTTAGAACTTCACCGCCACTATTGACAAATAGCTCTAACCCTACTTTCCAAAATTTCACTTGAGGCAATTTCTCCACAAGGGCGATCGCCTCCCCTAGAGTCCCCACATCCAGAGCCACAATAATTCTTTCGGAAGGATTCTCAATACTTTCAGGATTAACTCTTGGCATCAACTTTTCACTACTAATTTTCACTGTTAATCTTAAACTTTAATATTGATTGCTAGTGCTGCTAATTTTCATTCCCACAATAAGTAATAATTTCCCCTACAATCCGGCTAGATTCCCGATCTGCCCTGCTAACTGTTTCAATACTTGCCCCCATTTGTTTAGTAGAATTTTCTACCTGCTTGAAAACATCCGTGGCAGTAAGTTTAATAGCAATTACAGAGGACATAGCTTTCCCAGAATCATCAAATCCATTGGCGATCGCTTCTCGTTGGGCAGCATAACTGTTCCTGAGTTGCTGAAGCCGATGATCTTCTAAAGCTAAGACCTTGATGTTTTGGTTAACACCCCGTATTTCCCGTACAAAAGGTTCAAGGGAATTTTTCTTTTTAGTCATCTGTGCTTTCAACTCTTCTGGATTAGTAGGGTTAAATTCACTCAGATTTTGCAGTTCACTAGTGGATTTTTTGTAGGCTTCCTGTCCCCGATTAATTTCCGCAATTAACTTACTACACTGAGATGTTTTACTTTCCCCACAACTAACCAATGTTAACAATATCAAAAAAATCAGTGAGGTCAAAGGAAAGCTCAATTTTCTAAGTGCAAGCCTACGCCAACGAAGAAATATCCTTAAATATGGCATAAAAATACTTCTAACTTAGATTTGCATAGATTTGTATAGATTTGCTGACTAGGTTGATTAGTTTGGTTGGTGGGGGAGATTACGCCGCTTTTGGAGAAAGTCTGGAATATTCAAGGGACTAGCTTTGCTATCAAGGGCTGAGGTTGTTGGAGGAATGGGGTTTCGTTGGGGATTGCGGATTGTCGTATCTCGACCGGAAGGATAATCAGTATTCGTTTCGCCCGTAAAACCCGTAGCAATTACCGTAATTCTAACTTCACCCTGGAGGCGATCGTCAATCACCGCCCCAAAAATAATATTGGCATTGGGATCAACCACATCATAAATTACTTCCGCCGCCGCATTAACTTCATGGAGAGTTAGATCTGTCCCCCCAGTGATATTAAATACCACGCCCCTAGCTCCATTGATAGAGGATTCCAAGAGCGGAGAAGAAATAGCCGCCGTTGCCGCTTCCCTTGCCCTTGACTTGCCCGAACCGATGCCAATGCCCATCAAAGCCGAACCTGCATCCGCCATCACTGCCCGCACATCCGCAAAATCCACATTCACCAAGCCCGGAATCGTAATAATATCCGAGATTCCCTGTACCCCCTGCCGCAACAC